>NZ_JBQFXM010000003.1:0-293230 GCF_056540845.1 Ruegeria sp. AL2 | reverse complement strand
ACCAAGCATTTAAACCCCTCTGATCCCAAGCATTCGTTTTGCTTGCCTGAGTTCAAGACCGGTAATTTCTCAAGACTAGCTGACAGCCTAGAAAGCTGCAGATACGAAAATCTAATTCTGTCTAATGAGGCGTTAAGCATATTTTTGCATGATTTCGAGCAGTCAAACATCGACCGGTTTTTAAAGATTCTAAGTGGTCGTCGATTAATACCGGTGGTTTTTTTCAGGACTGGAGAAGGCTGGACTAACTCTCTTTTCAGACAATGCGTTCTTAATCCAGACAATGATTCTCCAATTAATGCTGTCGGGAAAAGCTTCGAGGATTTTTCGCTATCTGAACGGGTGGTTCAACTTTCCAGTCAGCAAGGCATCGCTGAAGCGGTACATGCGAAATTTCGAGTTGATGACATAATTCAGGTGTCAGATAGTAAGAATTCCGTCCAAGATTTCTTACACTCTATCGGAGTTACTTCGCATGACTGCATTCCACGCATTGAAAAAAACTCTAGCATCTCCAAAAGCCTTTTGCCGATAATCTTAAAGGTGAATACTGCGGGATTTTCTGAAGAGAGCAGGCTTGCCTGGATCGCACTGATTTTAGAAACGTTTGGAGTTCAAAACGTAAACCTTGTCCACTATCGAGTGCTTCTTGAAAATACTGATCACGTTCGGGCTATGAGCGAAGTCGCTAACGATGGATTTTTGCACGATATAATTCCAAATCAACGACTTGCGATCCAAAAACAACTATTAGAGCTTGGCGGACCTGTTAATATAGACAATCCGCGTGGCTTGCGTCAGAGAGTTGCAGATTTTTTCAAAGGTCGATGAAAACTCGATATATTGCTCAAAGCTATTGAAAATGGCACCCGTGGGGCAACGAATGCCATGGTTTGGGGTCAGAATTTCATTACCGGGGCGAAGCCGGTCAAGCAGTATTGGCGCAAGTTATCCGCCGCTGAATTTCGGATGTGAGATTTCTGCGTTTTCGAACCGGCTTCCACCGACGCTGTGCTCCGGCGAGATCACGCTCTTGCGCATGCTTCGGTCCGTGGTCAGCGCGAGGGCTACCAACGAGTTTCTGGTTCGATGTAGTTCCGATGTGCCCATCTCATAGGCATGCTCGGCTGAGCCGGCATGAGTCCAGATCACGACATCATCGGAACCACGTCCATGTAGGACCTCGAAGAGTTGCGATTAGGAAGCCAACCGCTGTAAGCTCACGGCGTCATGCCGCTTGGCTTTGTGCGCTGGCCCCGTTACGGCATCTCATAACCAAAGATGACTGTCGCGGCGAGTGCGATGGCTGACAGGAAGGCCTTGAGGCATCTATCGTATTGGCTTGCCACACGCCTCTAAACTTTCAATCGGTCGAACATAGTCTCGATCCGGTTGCGCCGTGTTTTGCAGCGCTTGTCATATTCACCGGTTTCCACCGCTACTGGCTACCGCCAATTGAACGGCTGTAAAGCGCGCATGGCGGCTGTTCGTGCACCTCGCAGCTTCTGTCAAAATGGGCTCGATGCGGCCATTCTCTGCGGCTTGCATGATTGGCGGGTCGCAGCCCAAAGAAGACATACAACAGCGATGTTTGAGTATTCGGGGAAGTTTAACACAGCTCCTATTTAGGACACCTTTTTGTCAAATAGGGCGGCTTTCTTAATAACTGTGCGGATCTTCCTAAGGCCACACCATACCGGCATCGCCCGAACCGCATGGTACACGACCCACAAAGAAACTCTGTGACTTCTATCGTATGCCCTCTAAACTCCGGTCTTGAGTGTTTCATTAGTTTGCGGGGGGGGCACGAACGCAGGTGGGTGGAAAAAAGGCATCAAGAGAGACTGCTGATTCAGCGTCGTCAAGCTCGCAAAGCAGGGGGCTCAGCGCGGATGATCAGCAGGCTCGCTTTGAAGCCACCGCGCGGATTATGCAGGCGATCTCCGAGACCAAGGATGACATCCAGCCAGTATGCGACTTGATTGTAACGCTGGCAAAAGATCTCTGTGATGCCTTTTTTGCCGGTCTGGTACTCGGGCAAGCAGGGGATGCTCGTCAGCAACTGGTTGCCAGCGTTAATCTACACCCGGATATTCAACAGCTCTGGCTCGACGGCAAATACACGATGGAGCCAGGCAACTCCATCGTGACTGACACCATTCTAAGTGGTGAGACCAGACGCGTTGTCGACATGGGCGACACAGATTTCCATAAATTGGGAGATGAGCGCTTTAAGCTCATTGTCGACACGCATGGGTGCAGGAGCAATCTCTTTGTTCCTTTGAAGGTGGGTGGTAGCGCAATCGGATGCCTGATGTTGGCACGGGATGAGATACGACCTTACTCCGACGATCAGGTGCAGCTGGTTGAAACTTTCGCCGCGCAAGCGGTCATTGCAATTGAAAATGTTCGACAGTTTAGCGAGTTGCAGGTGCGTCTGGCTCGTGAAGGTGCCACGCGTGATGTTCTGGAGACGATCAGTCGGTCTCGGGATGATGAAGCGCCGGTATTTCAGACGATCTTGGAAAACACCGCACGGCTTTGCGAAACAGATGTAGCCACGTTGAGCCTGCTAAATGAGGCAGGAACTCATTTGGAATACGCGGCACATTTTGGCGATCAATTAGCTACTTACAAGGTCGGCGTGGATCGCTGGTCTCTGGACTCAAATTTACAAATCGCTGAGTCCGTGCGGGAAGCACGCATCATTCACAATGTCGATTTGCGCCAGACAGACCACTATATCAACGGGGATCCTTGGCGCCGGCAACTGGTTGATGAGGAAGGTGTTCGTTCGTTTCTGACGGTTCCTTTGATGTCGGCAAATGGTGACCCCGTAGGTGTCATCGGGATTTACCGGCGTGAAGTGCGGCCATTTACTGAAGATGAGATATCTTTGGTCGAGGGCTTTGCGGCCCAGGCTGTGATTGCAATCGACAACACACGTCAAATGAAAGAGCTGCACACCCAGCTGGAACGCCAAGTGGCGACGCAAGAGGTCCTAAGCGTTATCAGCAAAAGCCGGGATAATGATGCGCGGGTCTTTGACGCGGTGCTTCAGCAGGCCACAAGGATATGTGGCGCAGATCAGGCTGCTCTGGTTTTGGTCAATAATGCAGGGACTCACGGGCGGTTGGCCGCGAATTGGGGGCATCAGAAAACTCAATTTGACATCGGGGACGAATGGCCTTTGGACGGTTCGGTAACCGTGGCCGCAGCGATCCGAACTGGCAAGGTTTTTCGCATCGACGATTTGATTGAAACGGATTTTTATCGTTCGGGCGACCCAACAGCGATCATGATGGTCGAAGTTGAAGGCATTCGATCACGCGTAACAGTCCCTTTAATACAAGGCGACCGGGCGATTGGTGCGATCGCGGTTAGCCGCCGCGAAGTCCGCCCGTTTTCTGACCCGGACGTGCAATTCATCGAAGAGTTCGCCAAACACGCAGTCATAGCAATAGAAAACACGCGCCAATTTCGAGAGGTTCAGGAACGACTTGAGCGCGAAAAAGCATCGCGGGAAATCCTCGAAGTCATAAGCCGTAGCCGCGACGACGAAAGACCTGTATTCCAGAGCATTCTCGAAAACTCCAGCCGTCTGTGCAAAGCGCCACTCGCCTTCTTGTGTATCGCTGATCACGAACGCGGGATCGCAACGATCCCAGCCAATATTGGTGCGAGAATCGATTTTGACGAAGCGCTCAAAAATTTTATGGAGCCACTTACACGCACTGAACTAATTGCGATCAAACCATTGATCGATGGCGAGATCATACGCCAGGACGATATCGCGGACGATCCCCTTTACCTCAGGGAACGTGACCCGAAACGGGTTCAGATGGTTGAGATTGAAGGAGCTCGCTCGGTTCTGGCAGTTCCGTTGATGAAGGATGGCACCGGTCTAGGGGTGATCGTGCTTTATCGTCGTGAAGTTGCGCCATTCTCAGACGACGACGTGGCACTGGTCCAAACATTCGCGGCTCAAGCCGTTATCGCAATGGAAAACGTCCGACAGTTTCGCGAAGTTCAGGATCGGACAGCGGAAGTTACGCAGGCTTTGGAATATCAGACCTCTACATCCGAAGTGCTGCGGGTTATTTCGGCGTCACCAAATGAGTTGGCGCCTGTTCTCGATGCTATCCTCAAAGAAGCGTCGCGCATCTGCGAATTGCAGGATGCCTATGTTGCAATGTTGAACCCCGACGATCAGCTTTTTCATGTTCTTGCAATACTTACGCAGGACACGACCTTTGCGGAATATGTCAAAGCGCATCCTATTTCGCCTGATGAAAGCGGTGTAAGCGGGCGTGCCATATTGTCGAAACGCACCATCTATATCGAAGATGTCGAAACCGAGACGTCTTATACTTGGATGGAGGACAGCGGCGTCGGGGAATATCGGTCCGTGCTCGGGGTCCCGTTGGTCAAAAATGGCGAGGTTGTGGGTGTAATTTCGGTCGGGTCAATCGAGGTTTCGGGATTTTCCACCAAGCAGATTCAGTTGTTGGAAACATTTGCAGACCAGGCCACCATCGCCATTACAAATGCCAATCTTTTCCGCGAAGTGGAGGAACGCACCGCGGAAGTTGTGCAATCTCTGGAATACCAAACCGCCACGTCAGACGTGTTGTCGGTCATTTCTCGATCTCCGAACGAGTTGAAACCGGTACTCGACGAAATCTTGAGAGTCGCAAGCCGAATCTGCGACCCAAAATACGCTGCGATTTCGATCCTCAATCCAGAGGACAATCTATACCACACTGACATTATGCTCGATTTTGACAGTGATTTCATGAAGTTCATGCAGGCCAACCCCGTTCCGGCAGGTCATGGGAGCGGAATCGGTCAAACGGCTGCACGAGGGGAAACGGTCTATTACAAGGATACCGAAGCCGACGAATACGAATGGAAAGAGGCTGCGCGTATCGGAAAGTACCGTTCACTTCTGGGTGTCCCGCTAATCAAGGGCGAGTTGGTGGTTGGAGTGATAGTTCTTTGCCACGACAGGGTTGCACCGTTCAATTCAAAGCAAATTTCCCTTTTGGAGACTTTCGCGGCTCAGGCCGTGATCGCGATCAACAACACTCAGTTGTTCGAAGAGGTTCAGGCCCGTACAGCCGAAGTTGAAGAGACGCTGAAGTACCAAACAGCAACTTCTGAAGTGCTGGATGTCATCTCGCGTTCGCCCAACGATCTTCCTCCGGTACTGGATGCAATACTAGAAGTTGCTTCGCGCATCTGCTCTCCTGAGTACGCATTTTTCGCCATGCGGGATAGCAACGATGGGCTTTTCCGCGTTGTCATGTCCCATAACATAAGCGATGCGTTCCTGAAGTTTTTGACTGATAACCCCATCGCTCCTGAAGAAGGGTCGTGCATAGGGCGTGCAGCGCTGCGTGCTAAGACAGTCTATATAGAAGATACGCGCAACGACCCAACGTACACCTGGAAACAAGCCGCCGAAATTGGCGATTATCTTACGACTCTCGGTGTTCCGCTAGTCAAAAATGGGCGTACGCTCGGTGTCATCGTCATGGCGCACAGACAGGCCTCAGCATTTAGCAAAAAACAGATCAGCCTGTTGGAAACTTTCGCGTCTCAGGCGTTGATAGCTATCAACAACACGCAATTGTTTGAGGAAGTACAATCGCGTACGGCAGAAATCGAAGAGTCGTTAGAGTATCAAAAGGCAACGAGCGAGGTGCTCGAAGTCATTTCCCGATCTCCAGACGCACTGGAGCCTGTTCTGGAAGCGTTGCTGGCTGTTTCGTCTCGCATCTGCCGCCTTCAGGATGCTTTTGTGGCGCTGAAGAAACCCGACGATGGTAGGTATCATTTTTTTGCCGGGCACAACCTGTCAGACGAATTTACCGAATTCCTGAAATCGCATCCGTTTGAACCAGGAGAGACTTCTGCGACGGCTCGGGCGCTCCTTCGTGGGCAGGCTGACTATGTCGAGGATACACAAGCGGACCCCAATTATGACCCAGTTCTGAAATCTAAACTTGATGGTTATCGATCCGTGCTTTCCGTGCCGTTGATACGCGATGGTGTCACAATCGGAGTCATCAGCATGGGCAGCCGAATAACTGCGGCTTTCGACGAGAAACAAATCAAGCAAATGGAGACATTTGCGTCACAGGCGATCATCGCTATTCAGAACTCGCAGCTTTTCAATGACACGCAAACCGCGCTTGCCCGCCAAACTGCCAGTGCAGATGTGCTGCGGGTAATTTCTGAATCCCCGACCGATACCAAACCCGTGTTCGAGAAGATTGTTGGACTGGCGACGACGCTGATAGATTGCGACCTGGCAATTGCTATTCAAGCCAACAAAACCGAAATTTGGCAGGTAGCTGTCGCAACGCCAGAAGGTGTGGAAAAAGTTGAGTGGACGGATCGGCTTCCGATTGACCCCGAAGACAACCTGCCGTCCTGGGCAATCAAAAGCGGCAAGACGCTACACATGCCAAATTGGCGCTACGATGAACTACCGCGACGCGACAAGAAGATATTTCGCGAGAAGGGCTTTAAATCGTCTTTGATGGTGCCCTTGATGCGCGGAAAAGACTGTTTCGGCAACTTGGTCTTTATTCGAAAGACGTCCAAGGTTTTTACTGAAGACGAAATTTCCATTGCCGAGTCATTTGCCGATCAGGCCATAATCGCGCTGGAAAATGTACGCCTGTTCAATGAAACTCAGTCTTCCTTGGCCCGTCAAACTGCGAGTGCTGATGTATTGCGGGTGATCAGCCAATCGCCCACGGATACAACGCCTGTTTTTGAGGTGATCGTAGATTCCGCGACACGGCTCGTTTCGTGCGACATGGCCGGTGCGGCGTTGTCGGATGAGAGTTTCTGGTGGCAAGTGGCTTTGGCCTCACCCAAAGGGCTGATACGTGATTTCGGAAGAACCCGGCACCCGCTAGATACGCAAGACAATTTTCTGTCGTCGGTATTGCTGTCTGGAAAAACCATGCATGTGCATGATTTGTCGTCGGGTGGCCTGCCGCGGTTGGCAAAGAAGCTTCACGAAGAAAGCGGGTTTGAAGCTTTCCTTGGCGTGCCATTGTTGCGCGGAGGCAAATGTCTGGGCGGCCTCTATTTCATCAGGAAATCCAAAACACCCTTCTCGGATGACGATATTGCAATGGCCGAGTCCTTTGCCGATCAATCTGTTATTGCGATCGAGAACGTACGCCTTTTCCGCGAAGCTGAAGAAGCGCGCGAGGTTGCTGAAACTGCCAACGAAGCAAAAAGCGCATTTCTGGCCACCATGTCGCATGAGATCCGCACGCCCATGAATGCCGTAATCGGGATGAGCGGCCTGTTGATGGACACAGAGTTGGATGCAGAGCAAAGCGACTATGCAAACACCATCCGCGATAGTGGTGACGCGCTGTTGGGTATCATCAACGAGATCCTCGACTTCTCGAAAATTGAAGCCGGGCAGATGGATATCGAAAATCATCCGTTCGACCTGCGCGAATGCATAGAAAGCGCTCTCGACTTAGTCAGTGGCAAAGCCGCTGAGAAACAACTCGATTTAGCCTATGAATTCGATGACGCGCTACCACTGGCGATTAGCGCGGATCTGACCAGATTGCGGCAAATTCTGCTGAACCTGCTTTCTAACGCAGTGAAGTTCACCGAAAGCGGCGAAGTGGTTCTGTCTGTTGAACAATCCGCCGAGGTACAGGGATCGCTCGAACTAACGTTCAAAGTCCGAGACACTGGAATCGGCCTATCCCAAAAGGGCATGAGCCGATTATTTCAGTCTTTCAGTCAGGCAGATAGTTCAACGACCAGAAAATATGGCGGCACTGGTCTGGGTCTTGCGATCTCGAAACGCCTAGCAGAACTCATGGGCGGGACCATGTGGGCTGAAAGCGATGGCGAGGGGAGCGGTTCCACATTTGTTTTCAAAATCCAGGCGAAACCTGCAAAGCCAGTTAAGTCTTCTTCCCGCAATCTTGTCGGCGTTCAGCCTGAACTCGAAGGCAAGCGAATTTTGATGGTGGACGACAATGCCACTAATCGTAAAATCCTTGCGATTCAAACTGAGAAATGGGGCACGCAGACCACGACGTGTGGATCTCCGTCAGAGGCGCTGAGCATACTTGAACAAGGCGTCGAGTTCGATTTGGCCATTCTCGACATGCATATGCCTGACATGGATGGAGAAGAGCTCGCAAAAAGGGTTCGCGCCAAGAAACCGGGCTTGCCACTCATCCTTTTCAGTTCACTTGGCCCGCGCGATATAGACCTTGAGGATGAGCTCTTCGCCGCCAACCTTGCCAAACCTCTGCGCCAATCCCACCTGTTCGATACTCTGGTCACATTGTTCGCGACTGAAAAGGTGCGCGTAGAGCCGTCCAAACCTCAGGGCAAACCACAAACAGATCCGGATATGGCCACACGACATCCGCTGCGGATTTTGCTGGCCGAAGATAATTTGGTGAACCAGAAACTTGCGCTGCGACTGCTGGAACAGATGGGCTATCGCGCTGATTTGGCCAACAACGGCGTTGAAGCGGTCGAAAGCGTCAACCGGCAAACATATGATGTCGTTTTCATGGATGTGCAAATGCCCGAGATGGACGGGCTTGAAGCATCTCGTCGTATCAACAAAGCGCAACCGGATGGCAGTCGCCCTCGTATAATCGCGATGACCGCGAACGCTATGCAGGGCGACCGTGAGATGTGCCTGAAAGCAGGGATGGACGACTATATCACTAAGCCGATCCGCGTACCGGTCCTAATTGAAGCCCTGTTAAATTCCCCCAGAATAAGAAGGTGACCCATGACAGACAGCCCGATTGATCATGAAATCTTCTTGGAGCTGAAAGACGCTACAGGCGAAGATTTCGTAGCCGAGCTTGTGAACATCTTTCTTGACGAAGCGCCTGGCATGATTGACGAATTGAAAGCGGCTGCGGGCGCGGCTGATGCCGACCGATACCGCCGTGCTGCGCACTCCATTAAGTCGAATGCCAATACCTTTGGGGCGATTGCTCTCGCCGAACGGGCCAGGAAAATCGAGCTCGGTGAGCTGCCTGAAGCCGGAGACCTTACTGACGCGACGGCGCTGGAAACCGACCTTACCATTGCTGCAGCCGCTTTACGGAGCCTGATTGATGTCTGACGCCCCGGGTCATTTGCTCATCGTTGATGACAACAAGGTGAACCGCTTGCTTTTGTCGCGCAGCGTAGAGCTTTCGGGTCACCAGGCATCGGTCGCGGAAAACGGCCGGGTTGCGATGGAGATGTTGTCTAACCAGCCGTTCGACTTGCTGCTACTGGATATTGAAATGCCAGAAATGGACGGCTTCCAAGTTCTGGAGGCCGTCAAATCGGACATTGATTTGCGCGATCTGCCGGTAATAGTGACGTCATCTGTTGAGGGTCTCGACAACGTCGTGCGTTGCATTGAATTGGGTGCCGAAGACTACCTGCCAAAGCCTGTTAATAAGACACTACTTAGTGCGCGTGTCTCCAGCTGCCTTGAAAAGAAAAGGCTCAGGGACGAACAGAAGCGCCTGCTAGAGCGCTTTGCAACAACTGAGGTTGCACAAGACCTACAAGAGTCCGGCTTTGCCATAGGCGGCAAGCGTGCCAATGCTTCGGTCCTCTTCTGTGACATTCGCGGTTTCACGACTTTGTCTGAAAATCTCGCTCCAGAGGAAACAATTGACCTGCTCAACACTTTTTACACGTTGATGTTCGAGGCTGTTACCAGCAATGGCGGAATTGTCAGCCTGATGCTGGGAGACGGTTTGATGGCTCTTTTCGGAGTTCCGCAGCCGCTGTCCAACTCCGCGCAAAGTGCGGTGGCGGCAGGGCATGAAATGCACAACATGATTGAGATATTAAATCTCGAAAGGCGCTCAGAAGGGAAAAGTGACCTAAAAATCGGCATCGGAATAGCGACTGGCGAAGTCGTCGCCGGCTATGCCGGTACGGACAATCGAGCGACGTATACTTGTATTGGATCCACTGTAAATCTCGCTGCTCGCCTCGAGGCAGAAACGCAGAAAACCGGAAGCCGTATATTGATTGATCAAGAAACCTTCGATCTGTTGGAAGGGGCAAATGTGTTGGAGACATTTGGTAGAACAATGATCAAGGGTTTCTCCGATCCATTCGATATCCATGCGCTATGACCATTCAGGCAACCTGGCAAGCGCAACAACATCGGGTGTAGTTGCGCTTGTGGCTTTGCTTTTAGCCCGATGATTTTCATATGTGGCTCAGTGATTGGAGACTAGATATTGTCAGACTTTGCAAAGTTCGCTTTCTGCGCATTGTAGTCATTGGGTCATCACGCAGCATCGGTCAAAAGGGCTCGACTCGGTCATTCGACTATTATTACCAGATGCCTGCTTTTTTGCGCTAAGCTGCCATTATTCCACTGGACTTGTGCGCCAGACAGAGCGGTACTGTCTGTGTCGCGACGCAGCTGGTGCTGTGTGCCGCCTTCTCCGCCCGGGCTTCCGGGCTCTGCTCAGTAGCAGGATCACTTCCGACCTGCATCAACCAGATGGAGAAGATCAATGACACAATCATCGAAACCAAAAACCAAGAAAGCGCAGCTCATCCAGATGCTGACCCGCAAAGCCGGGGCGGATGTCGCTACGATCAGCGAGAAGCTCGGCTGGCAGTCGCACACGACGCGGGCGGCACTGACAGGCCTGCGCAAGGCGGGCTTCGAGATCTCCGCTGAGAAACCGGGGCAGGGGAAATCTCTTTGCTACCGCATCACGGCCCAGCCGGCGGATGCCGCCTGATGGCGGACAATACGGACATGGCCGCGCGCTGGGCAGACCTTGGTCAGATGGATCGGGCGGAACTGCGCGTGGCCTGGGCGGAGGCGTTTGGCGACGCCCCGCCACACTTCCTGTCAATGATCTTCATGCGCAAGGCGCTGATCTGGCACGCGCAATGTCGGGCCTTCGGCGGGCTGTCATCGGACGTCAAACGCGCCCTGAAATCCGCTGCAGGAGGCAAGCAGGTCAGAGCGTCGGCACCTGTGATCAAGCCTGGAACTCAGCTCGTGCGAGAGTGGAACGGCAGGCGGTACCAGGTCGAGGTCAGAGACGACGGGTTCGTGATGAATGGCGATCATTACAAATCCCTGTCCGCCATCGCACTGCAGATCACCGGCACCACCTGGTCCGGGCCGCGGTTCTTCGGCCTGAACGGCAGGGCAGGGACGGACGCGTGAAGAAGATCCGCTGCGCCATCTATACTCGCAAGAGCTCTGAAGAGGGGCTGGAGCAAGAGTTCAATTCTCTCGATGCCCAGTACGAGGCCTGCGCTGCCTACATCGCCAGCCAAAAAGCGGAAGGCTGGGTGCTGTTGCCGGAACGGTACGACGATGGCGGTCTCTCGGGCGGCAGCATGGAACGGCCTGGACTGCAGCGCTTGCTCGCTGACATTGACCGGGGTGCCGTAGATCAGATCCTTGTCTACAAGATCGACCGCCTCACGCGCTCGCTGGCGGACTTTGCCAAGATGGTCGAACGGCTGGATGCGGCGGGAACGTCGTTCGTCTCGGTCACGCAGTCGTTCAATACGGCGACCAGCATGGGGCGGCTGACACTGAACATGCTGCTGTCTTTCGCCCAGTTCGAACGCGAAGTGACGGCCGAGCGCATCCGCGACAAGATCGCGGCCTCGAAAAAGAAGGGGCTCTGGATGGGCGCAACGGTGCCACTGGGATATGCCGCCGACGGTCGGTCCCTGAAGATCGCCGAGCCGGACGCCGAGGTGATCCGCACGATCTACGATCTGTACCTCGAGCATCACAACACGCGCGTCGTCAAAGAAACGGTTGATGCGCTTGGCCTGAAGACTCCGGTCAGAACACTGATCTCGGGCCGGGTGAAAGGTGGTGCGCTGTTCAGCTACGGGCACATCCATTACATCCTGACCAACCCTGTTTATGCTGGCCGCATCCGGCACCATGCAATAGTCTATCCCGGCCAGCACCCGCCGCTGATCGACCCTGAGGTCTGGGACAGTATCCAGGATCAGCTCAGATCCGATGCGTTGAAAGGTCGAACGTTCACAAAACGCAACCGGACTGGTGCGAAGGCGTCGGGTTCGCCGCTGGCCGGCAAGATCTTCGATCAGACTGGGGATCGTCTGACGCCAAGCCATTCGAAGACGGCGAAGGGTCGCAAACTTAGATACTATGTATCGCATCGGCTGGTCCGCGGAACGGCGCCTCGTGATCCATCAGGCTGGCGGTTGCCGGCACCAGAGTTGGAAGAAAAAGTAGCAGGCCTCATCCGACGACATCTGGCTCAACCAGAGGTCCGTGCGAGTATCTTGTGTGACGCGACCGCCGATGAAACCGTCGGGGTGGGAGCCCGCTTGTCCGAATTGTTCGACAGCGGCGCTGCCGCTGTCAAAGATGCACTGCGCCACTGCCTTAAACTCATCGACCGCATCGATATCGCGCCCGGCGACATTCGCATCACCTTGTCAGGCGAGCATCTCGCAAATCATCTCGATGTGGATGCGGCACGCATCGTGGAAGATCTGCTGACCGTCACCTCAACGTTCCAGCACCGCAAGCGGGGCGTGGAAACCAGACTGATCATCGGCGACGCGCAGCCGGAGATCGATGCAACCCTGCTGCGCAACGTCGCCCGCGCGCATCGGTACTTCGATCTGGTCCGCTCGGGCAAAACCTTTGCTGAGATCGCCATCGCAGAAGGCGTATCGAAACGCCGCGTTCAGCAAGTCATCGAACTGGTCTTCCTGGCACCGGATGTTATCAGAGCCATCCGCGAAGGTCGGCAGCCCGTTGGCATGACATCTGACCGCTTGATCAGACATTCCTTCTCACCGATCTGGACAGAGCAGCGCAACGCCTTCGCGGCGCTGTAAGTCACTGCATAACAATCAATTCTTGCGGCTGCGGTGCTGATGGTCGCCGGCTTCGGCTTCCGGCAATATACCGCTGGGTTGTGTCCGCTCGAATGGCAATGCCACTACCATCATATTTGTCCAAACTGCTACCGCGGAAATGGCGATTCCAGACTTTTGAGGGAAACGGGCAGGATATCGCAGATCTGTCGGTCTGGGGTAAATTTATACCTCTAAAGGCGCCCGAAACTGCGCGATGAAATGCAAAAATATTCATTATATCAATGACTTAGTGGGTGGTGGCTGGGCTGGTAGGATTCGAACTTCCAGTACATCTTTTGATGGTACCGAAATAGAGGCGTAATATCAAAGAGTTACGAGCCACTTTACATCGTTTCGGTCTGGGCGGTAGCAGTTTAACCCGGAACAGGCGAAAATACCGGAATGTCACATCTGGTTCACACTGACCATTGTAGCGGTGAAAATAGAGGGTGGCGATGCTTGATGATTGGCGATCGGCAGACCTGCTTAAATCTCGCCGTCTGGAATGCGATGCTACCACCATCAAATTCGCCCAAACTGCTACCGCGGAAATGGCGATTCCAGACTTTTCAGGGAAACGGGCAGAAAATCGTAGATCTTTCGGTCTGGGGTATTTTTATACCTCTAAAGCTACCCGAAACTACGGGCTGAAAATAGAAAATCTGCATTATATCAATTACTTAGGAGGTGGTGGCTGGGGTGGTAGGATTCGAACCTACGATACACGGTACCAAAAACCGCTGCCTTACCACTTGGCTACACCCCAACGGTGAGCGGCTATCTACGATTGTTGATGGCAGGGTTCAAGAGCGTTTTGCAAAAAAAGCGAGCGCCGTAAATTTTTTTTGAAGGCCCCTCATTTGGTATCGATCAACACCGCTCCAGTACGGTTGCCTTCTTGTACCAGCGCATGGGCCGCAGCGCATTCTTCCAACGTAAAGACCTTGTGAACGGGGCAGATCAAAGCGCCATCAGTCAGTGCCTTGTGTAATGTCTTTATTGCGGCGGCGCGCAAGTCCGCGGGCAGCAGGTAGATCAGAACCGCTTCGAGCGTCACGGCCTTGAACATCATGGGTCCAAAGGGAAAGACAGGTGTCATATTCCGGGCAGATCCATATGCGTTGATACGGCCGTTTTCGGCGATGACGGCAATGTTGGTGGCAAGGTTCTGTCCAAATTCGACATCGACGATTCGACCGATTGCATGCCCATCATTTGCATCGAGGATCTGATCCGAAAGGTGTTCACCGGTGTAGTCGAGCACGACATCCGCACCAGCTGCCTTGACCCGGTCAAAGTTGCGGGCGCTGGCCGTTGCGATCACTTTGGCTCCGGCCCATTTGGCAAGCTGCACAGCCAGATACCCGACGGTGCCCGCCCCGCCATGGATCAATATGGTTTGCCCGCCCGGTGCGCCGCCCGAGAACACCGCATGGCTTGCGGTTAGGCCCGGAATTCCAAGAATTGCCCCGGTTTCAAGTGACACTGTCTCGGGCAGTTCGACAGCCTGAGATTCGGGCAGGGTGATGTGGCTGGCAGCTGTACCAAATGCGCGCTGCCATTGCCCGTTCCAAATCCACACGCGCCGGCCAATCCGCGCCGCGGGTACTCCATCGCCAACCGCTGTGATGACTCCAGCCCCGTCGCTGTGCGGAACGATCAGCGGAAACGGGGGTTCCGTGACACCCGGCCGGGTTCCCGCACGGGCCTTGATATCCGAGGGGTTTACGCCGGAATAGGACAACTCGACCGTGACTTCACCTGGTTCAGGCTGGATCAGGGGAATATCCTGTATACGCAAGACATCGACAGCGTCTCCGAAGGCTGAATAAGTGACTGCGCGCATAGCGTCCTCCATTTAGGTCGAGTTAAGCGGCGATTGGGCCGGTAACTCAAACACCTTGTCGCGCTTTTTCAGGGCGATGCGCAACCGCGGATACCGGAATTCGTCTTTCGCCTATTCCCGAATTTCGGAAGGATCGACGCCCCAAAGGTTCGATTTCAATGTCCAGCCACGGTATCCGCCAGCGGTGATCCGGCACCAGTCCTGCGAACAGGTTCCAAGGCGCGCCACTACTCCGGTCTCGAAATGAGCGTTCACGGGCGAGGCTGGATCGGGGCGGGCATAAACAGGCAGCATCTCGGATTCGATCAGCACCGTTCGAACGCCAGACAACAAGGCATAGTGAACCCAGCCACCCGCGCCGTCGCGGTCCTGAACCTTGCGCCAGTTTCCGTATTCGGCGGTGACCTGCAGCGGCATGCCGCGCCGTTTGAATACCCAGTCGATTCGGTGGGTTAGGGATGGTCCGCGTCGCACGTTGCCTTCGGCTGCCTTCATCGAAACATAGCGGGGCAGGGGTAGGTTGGTGACCGAACCGCGTTTGACCTCGGCATGTGCGGCACAGACACCGAACATGACCAGAAATACGGAAACTGCCGCCAGAGATCGGCGTTTTACAGGTAGAATGCCACTCACTGACTGCCCGCTCTTATGCCTGTTGATCCGGTTTTGAAAAAAGGTCGACTCAATGCCATTGGGGTTCTTGTGCCCCGCCTTATCCTGCGCCACGATGCCATGGCGCGCGTCCGTTTGCAAAGTAGTGGGAGAGCCGAGGTGCCAAGAGAACGTTTAAGTGTTGTTGTTACGCGACGGTTGCCTGAGGCAGTAGAAACCCGGTTAAGCGAATTGTTTAACGTGCGCCTGCGCGACGACGACACCCCAATGACGCGTGAGGAATTAGTAGCAGCGGTGCAGGATGCCGATGTGCTGGTGCCCACGGTGACCGATACCATTGATGGCGGGCTATTGGGTCAGGCGGGTGAAAAGTTGCGGCTGATCGCCAATTACGGGGCTGGTGTCGACAATATCGATGTGGCGACGGCGCGGCAGCGCGGCATATTGGTGTCCAACACGCCCGGCGTGCTGACCGACGACACGGCAGATATGACCATGGCCCTGATTCTCGCTGTGACACGGCGCATTCCCGAAGGGTTGAGCGTCATGCAGCAAGGCGACTGGACCGGGTGGGCACCCACCGCGTTTCTGGGTGGTCGCATTGGCGGGCGGCGACTGGGAATTCTGGGTATGGGCCGGATCGGACAGGCCGTGGCCCGCCGCGCCAAGGCGTTTGGTATGCAGATCCATTATCACAACCGCCGCCGATTGCGCCCAGAGATTGAGCAAGAACTGGAGGCGACCTATTGGGAAAGTCTGGATCAGATGGTGGCGCGTATGGATGTGATATCGATCAACTGTCCATCGACGCCGTCGACCTTCCACCTGATGAACGCGCGCCGCCTGAAGCTAATGAAACCCTCGGCAGTGATCGTAAATACTTCGCGGGGTGAGGTTATTGACGAGAACGCTTTGACCCGGATGATCCGTACGGGGGAAATTGCGGGCGCGGGGCTGGATGTCTACGAACAGGGAACCAGTGTGAACCCGCGCTTGCGGCAATTGCCCAACGTGGTTCTACTGCCGCATATGGGGTCGGCCACGTTGGAGGGCCGGGTTGAGATGGGTGAAAAGGTCATCATCAACATCAAAACCTTCGAAGATGGCCACCGCCCACCGGATCAGGTTGTGCCTGCGATGCTCTGACGCGTCGGAAAGGATCATGGATGGGCGTGTTTGAAGGGGGATGCCGCTGTGGAAATCTGCGCGTCAAGGCCGCGGGCCGTCCTCTTCGCGTCGGGATTTGTCATTGTCTGGACTGCCGCAAACACCATGGCGCGTTGTTCTATGCGGCAGCCATTTTCCCGGCGGATGCGGTTAGGATAATCGGCAAGGCAAAAAGCTATTCCGACCGGTACTTTTGCCCTGATTGCGGATCTCCGGTATTTGCCCGAAGCGGTGCCGAAGTCGAAGTGCATTTGGGGAGCCTTGATGCGCCTGACCAATTCACACCGACATATGAATGCTGGACCACCCGGCGCGAGGCGTGGCTGCCCGAATTCACCGGAATGACCCGCTATGATCAGGATCGTCGCGCCGAAGAAACCGAACCATAGCGGATATGGCGAAACTTCGCTGTGATAACACGCTGCCATGCCTGATCATTGCAGAGGGGGCAAAATCCTTACAGGATTGAAAATAAAGATTGTATTGGAGGGTTAGAACAGATGAGACATGTTTCAGCACTGTTGTTTACTACCGCACTTACTATTTCGACACCGGGGTTCGCGCAGGAAACAGCCGATGCTGTTGCACCCGAAGCCGCGACAGAAGGGCAGGTTCAGGCGATGACCGACGAGGTTATTGCGGCCCTCGAAGCCAAGCTTGAGGGAGTTCCGGTCACATCCGAAAACTGGATGATAGCTGCGGCCAATCCGCTGGCGGTGGAGGCCGGGGCCAAAGTGCTGCGCGCGGGCGGGTCTGCCGCGGATGCGATGGTGGCCGTGCAGGTCGTGCTGGGGCTGGTCGAGCCGCAATCCTCTGGTCTGGGCGGGGGTGCGTTTCTGGTTTGGTACGACGCGGCCAGCGGGCAAATGACGACGCTGGACGGCCGCGAAACAGCACCGCTTGCCGCAACCCCGACGCTCTTTCAGGACGAAAACGGCGAGCCGCTGAAATTCTTCGATGCGGTGGTGGGCGGATTGTCGGTGGGTACACCGGGTACGCCTGCACTGCTGGAAGAGGCGCACCGAAGATGGGGGCGCGCGTCCTGGCCCGGGTTGTTTGCCGATGGCATCCGATTGGCGGATGAAGGGTTTCTGGTGTCCCCGCGTCTGGCCAGCCTTGTTGAAAACGATGCTGACCGCCTGTCGCGCTTTCCGGAAACAGCCGCATATTTCCTGCCTGATGGTAAGCCGTTGCAGCAGGGACAGCGTTTGATGAACCCCGACTATGCCGAAACATTGCGCGTGTTGGCCAGCGATGGCGTTGCGGGGTTTTACGGAGGTGAGATCGCTGCGGATATTGTGCGAACAGTCCGAAACGCCCCCGGAAATCCCGGCGTTCTTGCGGGGGCGGATCTGGCGCTCTACCAGGTGATCGAACGTGAACCGGTCTGTGCCGATTACCGCGCCTACGATGTTTGCGGCATGGGCCCGCCGTCGTCGGGTGCCCTGACCGTCGGGCAGATTCTGGGGATGCTGAACAGCTATGATCTTGCAGCAATGGGCGCCGAAAGTGCCGAGGCATGGCGCCTGATCGGCGATGCTTCGCGCCTCGCCTTTGCGGATCGTGGGCGGTACATGGCCGATAGCGATTTCATACCCATGCCCACCATGGGGCTGGTTGATCCGGGTTACTTGTCCCAGCGGGCGGCGTTGCTGGAAAGCGAAGTGGCCTTGTCCGAGGTTGCACCGGGTAAACCGGAATTTGACCATGCTTTGATTTGGGCTGACGACGTGTCGCTGGAACTGCCGTCAACCTCGCATATCTCGATCGTGGACAGCTATGGCAATGTGTTGTCGATGACGACGACGATCGAGAATGGTTTTGGGTCGCGCCTGATGACAAACGGGTTCCTGCTGAACAACGAGCTTACAGATTTCTCGTTCAAGACACACAGCGACGGCGTGCCGATTGCCAACCGGCTGGAGCCCGGCAAGCGTCCGCGCTCATCCATGAGCCCGACTATCGTGTTGCAGGATGGTGAGCCGGTTCTGGCTATCGGGTCTCCGGGCGGCAGCCGGATTATCGGCTATGTCGCCAAGTCCATCATCGCCTGGGCCGATTGGGGAATGGATGTGCAGCAAGCGGTTTCCCTGCCTCATCTGGTCAACCGGTTCGGAACATATGATGTCGAGGTTGCGACTTTGGCAGAAGGATTTACGGACGCGCTTGCTCAGCTGGGTTTCGAAGTCAACGCGCGCGACCTGACTTCGGGGCTGCACGCCATCGAAATCGGTGACAGGCTGAGCGGTGGTGCCGACCCGCGCCGCGAAGGGATTGCGCTGGGCGAATAGGCCCTCGGTATTTGTGGGGATTGCCTGCTTTTAACGGGCCTTTTAGTCATAGGCTGAAAGGCCCAAAACGTTTTTGGGGCTGGGGAGGATGACAATGGTACAGGCAACCGTATTACCAAGGAATGAAGCTGGTATTGAAACCGTAATAGGCATTCTCAAGCAGCGCTTTGGCGACAGGTTGCAAACGGGTGCCGCTGTCCGTGAACAACACGGGCACACCACGACCTGGATCGAAAACCAAAGCCCCGATGCCGTGGTTTTCCCGCATTCGACGCAAGAGGTTTCGGACATCGTCAAAACTTGTGCGGCGCACCGGGTGCCAGTGATCCCGTTCGGAACAGGAACATCGCTGGAAGGGCATGTAAATGCGCCGGCGGGGGGAATCTCGGTCGATCTGACACAGATGGACAGTGTGCTTGCAGTTCATGCCGAGGATCTGGATTGTGTCGTGCAGCCCGGTGTCACGCGCGAAGCGTTGAATAAACACTTGCGCGATCTGGGCCTGTTCTTTCCGATTGATCCCGGGGCGAATGCGTCGCTGGGTGGGATGGCCGCTACCCGCGCGTCGGGCACCAATGCAGTGCGCTATGGGACGATGAAAGACAACGTTCTCAGCCTTGAAGCCGTAATGCCAGACGGTCAGATCATTCGTACCGGGCACCGGGCCAAGAAATCTTCAGCCGGCTATGATCTGGCCCGTCTTCTGATCGGGGCGGAAGGCACGTTGGGAATCATCACCGAGCTGACATTGCGGTTGCAGGGTATCCCCGAAGCGATCAGTTCGGCCCGGTGTTCCTTTCCGACCGTTGACGCCGCGTGCCGTGCGGTGATGATGACAATTCAGTACGGCATCCCGGTTGCCCGGATCGAGTTGCTGGACGAGTTGTCGGTTCAGGCCGCCAACGCCTATTCCGGGCTGAGTCTGCCGGATACACCATTGTTGTTGCTGGAATTTCACGGCTCGGAAAGCGGTGCCGTAGAGCAGGCTGAAACCTTTGGTCAGATCGCCGAAGAGTTTGGTGGCACAGATTTTGCAGCAACTTCGACCACCGAAGAACGGAACAAACTTTGGCAGGCACGGCACGATATGTATTGGGCGTGTCTGCAATTGCGCCCCGGTGCGCGGGGCATCTCGACCGATGTCTGCGTACCGATCTCGCGTTTGGCCGAGTGTGTGACCGAAACGCAGAAAAAAGCTGCTGGCCTCGGCTTGTTGGCGCCCATCGTGGGCCATGTGGGGGACGGCAATTTCCATACGCTGCTGCTGATCGACATGGAAAACGTTGAAGAAGTTGCCAAGGCCGAGGCGTTTGTCGGCTGGCTGAACGACATGGCGATATCCATGGAAGGCACATGTACCGGTGAACATGGCATCGGGCAGGGAAAGCGGCCTTATCTGACCAGGGAACTGGGCGCCGCCACGCGGTACATGGCAGCGATCAAGGCCGCGCTGGACCCAGACAACATCATGAATCCTGGCAAGATCTTGTCGGACGACACGTAGCCGTATTCGCCTCTGTTCCGTGTTTACGCCCTCAAAACGTCCACATGTTCTGGTTTCACGGGGTTGAGGACAGAGGATGGGCGACATGAGCGCAAAATATCTGGCGAGGTTTGTAGCCATCTGCGGGTTGGCCGTTGCAGGGTTGGACTATGTTCAGCAAGCAAAAGCATCGGAAAATGGTCTGGGCATGAAGGAATATCTTGCCTCGGTATCCTCGCGTGTCGGTCTTTCTGACGGCTGGTTCGCGGCAGAGGCGCAGGCTTCGCCATCACGGGAACCGGCGGTGAAGAATCCCTCGGAAGAAATTGGCAAAATGGTCTGCGTCTCGGTCGGAACAAGCAAACGCTGCCGCTCCAGTGGTTGAGGGCAGCGGTGCGGCGAATGAAATGCGACCCGCTTTCGATATTCGGGTCGTTTTTTTCATATCACTGGTCGGATGAATGTCGCGCTATCCCCCTTAAGTACGCCATATGGTGTCAACTGATTTCAAGGGGAGACGCCCGGTTATGAAAACCCAAGTCAAAGCATTGGTCGTAGGCGGCGGCGCCGTTGGGACCTCGATTGTCTATCACCTGGCCAAAGCGGGCTGGGACGATGTGATGTTGATCGAACGGGACGAGCTGACGTCCGGGTCCACCTGGCACGCCGCGGGCCTGTTGCCGCTGTTCAACATGTCCTATGCGACGACCCATATCCACAAGTATTCGGTGGATTTCTACAAGACGCTTGAGGAAGAAACCGGCCTGAATGCAGGCTTCGCGGTTGTGGGCAACCTGCGCATGGCACAGACGCAAGAGCGTATGGACGAATACATGCTCTATGCCTCGACCGCCGAAACCTGTGATGTGAAATACGAATGGCTGACCCCGGACCAGATCAAGGAACGCTGGCCGCTGATCGAGACATCGGATCTGAAGGGCGCGATCTATCACACCGAGGACGGTTATATTAACCCTGCCGATGTGACCCAGGCGATGGCCAAGGGGGCCCGCCAGCGCGGGGTTGAGATCGTGCGCAAGATGCAGGCTGACGCGTTCCACTGGAACGGCACGCACTGGGAAGTGACCTGCACCAAGATGGTTGAAAAGGGCGGCAACCTGGTGCCTTCCGACGAGCAGGTCGTGATCACCGCCGAACATGTTGTGACCGCGTCGGGCAACCACGCGCAGCGCACCGCCAAGATGCTGGGCATCAAGATGCCTGCCATCCCGGTGGAACATACCTTTATCGTCATGGACAAAGACCCCGAGTTGGTCAAATGGCGCGAAGCAGGCAACCCCGAGCACCCCGTTGTCCGCGATGCCGACAACGAATCCTATGCGCGTGAAGAACGCGGTGGCTGGATTCTGGGTATCTATGAACACGGCGCCCCCGCGCAGTTCGAATTCGGTGTGCCGGACAGCTTTCGCGCCGACCTGTTCCCGCTGGATCTGGACCGGATCGCCGAGCAGTACATGGCAATGGCCGAGCGCGTGCCGTCCTGTGCCGAATCCGGCCTGAAGGATGATTTCAACGGCCCGATCTGCTATACACCGGATGGCAATCCGCTGGTTGGTCCGGCTCCGGGTTTGCGTAACATGTGGCTGGCCGAAGGTTTCAGCTTTGGCATCACCGCTGCGGGCGGGACCGGCTATTATCTGGCACAGATGATGGTCGATGGCGAAGCCGAGATCGACATGGCCTCGCTGGACCCCAAGCGTTACAGCAGCAACTGGATGACCACCGAGTTCGCGGCGCGTAAGAATGAAGAATGCTATGAGCATGTCTACATCCTGCACCACCCGGATGAAGAGCGTGAAGCCTGCCGTCCGCTGCGCACCGTTCCGGCCTATGATCGCCAGAAAGCACGCGGTGCTCAATTCGGCTGGGTGAATGGCTGGGAACGCCCGAACTATTTCGGCCCGCTGGACGCGCCCGAGAATTTCGACAAGGAAGCACGCTCGTTCCGTCGTGGCGGCTGGTGGCAGTACGCCGTCGAAGAAGCCAAAGCGATCCGCGAAGGTGTTGGCATGATCGACGCGTCGGCCTTCACCAAGCATGTCGTCAAAGGCCCCGGTGCCACCCAATTCTTGGATTGGTTCACCTGCAACAAGCTGCCCAAGGTCGGTCGTATCAACCTGACCTACGCGCTGACCTCGCACGGCACCACCCGCACCGAATACACCATCGTCCGCAATGGCGAGAACAACTACTACATCGTCTCTGCCGGTGCATGGACCGAGTACGACGCCGACTACCTGCGTAAAGCAGCCGAGGACAAGATGGGGGAGTTCGGTTACATCGAAATCCAGGACGTGACCACGCAATGGGGCGTCTTCGCTATCGCCGGACCCAAGTCGCGTGATGTTCTGAAAGAAGTCATCAAGGACGCCGACCCGGAAACCGCGCTGTCCAACAAACGCTTCCCGTGGCTGTCGGCCCGTCAGATCGAGCTGGGCATGTGCCCGGTCAACGCGATCCGCGTGGCATACACCGGCGAGCTGGGCTGGGAACTGCACCATCCGATCGAGATGCAGAACTACCTGTTCGATTTGCTGGAAAAGGCCGGTGAGAAGCACGGCATGAAGCTGGTTGGTGCCCGTGCCCAGAACTGGCTGCGTCAGGAGAAATCTTACCGCGCCTTTGGCACCGAACTGGGCCGCGATGCGACCCCGTTGGAAGCCGACCTGCCGCGCTTTGTCGACCTGTCCAAGGACTTCCACGGCAAGGCCAAGCTGGAGGAGACCGGTGTGCGCGTCAAGTGCTGCACCTTGCTGATCGACGGTCCGGCCGATGCCGACCCGTGGGGCCGCGAGGCGCTGTATACGCCGGAAGGCGAGCGTGTAGGTCGTCTGACCTCGGGCGGCTATTCGGTCGCGTTCGAGAAGTCGATCGGGATGGGCTATGTGAAGCCTGATCTGGCGGTCGAAGGCACCAAGCTGAAGGTCAAGATGCAGGACAAGCTGTGGGATGCTGTCGTGACATGCGACAGCCCCTATGATCCGAAAAACGAAACCATCCGCAAGGACGGTTGATCAATCTAAGGCCCCGGAATTTCCGGGGCCTTTTCTGTTGGTTACGCGGATAGTTCGTCGAAACATTCCAACGCCTTGGCAGCATACATCATGGCTGGTCCACCACCCATCTGAATGGCCATACCCAAAACGTCGGACACCTCTTCGCGTGTTGCGCCCGCTTTGACCAACGCATCGGTATGCAGGGTAATGCAGGGCTCGCAGCGGAGCGACACCGACATGCCCAACGCTAAAAATTCCTTTGTTTTATAGTCGAGCGTTCCGCCTTCCTTCACAGCCTTCCCAAGTGCGCCGAATGCGCGCGACGTGTCGGGAATGGCCCCGTTGAGATTGCGCAAACTTGTACGAGTTGCCGAGAGCTTTTCTTGCCAAGCCATTTTGAGTGCCTTTTTCATATAAGATAACGGGAATATGTGCGGGCAGTGGTAAGTTGACCTTGATCTCGATCAGTTGGCAGGGCGCTCGGAAACAAATGCAAGGTTATTTGCGGGCATGTCGATGGTTTTCAGCACGCGCAACCCTACCTGCTGGAACAGGCCAAGCATATCTTTGTCGTTCTTGTAGCCAATGTCGGGATCTTGTCCGATCAGAGCCTCGTGAAACCTTTTGTCCCCGTCGCTTGTCAATTGGCCCGAGCGTTTGAATGGGCCGTACAAAACGAACCTCCCATTTTCAGTCAGGGACTGAGCGATTTCGGCGAAAATGGTTCTGGTGTCATGCCAACTGATCAAATGTATCAGGTTGATCAAGACGATCAGGTCCTGCGGTGGGAAGCGCGCATGCCAGCCCGAATTCGTTGCGTCCAAATGTTCGGCGCTTTCCACGTTGGGTAAGGCGCTGGCATAGGCGTCGATGCTATTGCGGCGTTCAGGGTCAGGTTCGGTGGGATGCCACGTCAGATCGGGCAGCAAATCAGCAAACGCACAGACATGCTGACCGGTTCCGCTTGCAATCTCCAGTGCGTGCCCGCGGCGCGGTGCCCAGTCTTGTAGCACCGCACAAAGCGCATCGGAGTTCCGAGTTGCTGCCGGGGCAACAAGTTTACCATCCTCCCCCACGTTGGCGACACTCGCAGAGGGCGGTAGATAGCGTTTGATCATCTGTTCAACCTGTTTGGGGTCAGCGACTTGACACTGTCAGGATCCAGCACCGGCGTGTTTCCAACCACCAGATCACACAACAACTGCGAAGCCGCTGGTGCTGTTTGGAAACCATACCCGCCTTGACCCGCAGACCAGATAAACGACGGGTCAATCGGGTCGGGCCCAAGCACCAAGGTTCCGTCCGGTGCGAAACTGCGCAATCCGGCCCAGTTCGTTTCGACCCGTGTTACTGCCTCGGTCATCAATTCTTCGTAGCGCGCCAGACCTTCGGCCAGCACCATGTCGTCGGCATAGGCGTCCTGAGGTGGTACGGGGTCGGCTTCGGCAGGCGAAACAAGCAGCTTGCCCGCGTCCGGTTTGGCGTACCATGTTTCGCCTGTGCCCAGCATCATGGGCCATCCGGATACATCATGGCCTCCGGGGGCGGGCAGCCGCGCCATTGATCGGCGGCGAGGAGAGATGCCGATAGGTGGTACCCCGGCAAGCATGGCGATTTCGTCCACCCATGCACCGGCCGCATTCACCAGGTTGCGGGCTTCGAAGATCTGCCCGGCCTCGACCAGCCAATGCCGCTCTTTTCGAATGCCGGTTACTTTGCTTTTTGTTGCAACGGTTCCACCGTTCTTGCGAATGGTCCGCGCGAAATCCTGCAACAGACGATCAGTATCGATGTCAAATGCGGCTTCACTGATTGCCGCGAAACCCACCTTGGCCGGGTTCAGGATCGGAACGCTCGAAACCGCCTGAACCATCGAAATTCTTTCCATGTTCAGGTCTACGCGGTCGGCTTCGAAAACTTCGCTTTGGTCAAACGAACCGATCAGCATCAGTCCGCGCGGGGTCAGGTACCCACCGTCTTGCGTGCGCAAGAATTCCGCTCCAGCCCTGTTCAGCGCCACCACGGACGGCGGACCATAGCTTTCTTCAAACAGGGCTGCCGAGCGACCCGACGCGTGATACCCCAAGGCGTCTTCGGCCTCTAAAACCATCACGGTTCCATGTTGCGACAAGCGCGCTCCGGCGCTCAACCCGGCAATTCCGCCCCCGATGACGAGGAAATCGATCATTATTTGTGTTCCTTCCGCAGCAGGTTCGCCACAAGTTTTCTGGGTTTCATTTAGCTTTTTGGGTCAAGCATTTGGCATTCCGAAGATTCTCCAAAATATATGCAGCCTTGAATTTGGGCTTCAACCCGGTCAAAGAAGTATCAAAACGAACAGGAGGGCAAGGTGACCGCAGCAGATCTTCATCCAATGG
This sequence comes from Ruegeria sp. AL2, assembly GCF_056540845.1. Lineage (NCBI taxonomy): Bacteria > Pseudomonadati > Pseudomonadota > Alphaproteobacteria > Rhodobacterales > Roseobacteraceae > Ruegeria > Ruegeria sp. AL2. The sequence goes on along the minus strand of NZ_JBQFXM010000003.1, from coordinate 267,515 downwards.
CCACTGGGCACATTCCCCGATACGTCGTCGCAGCTGACGGAAGCGATTACCTTTTTTCGGCTATGGTCGTCTTCTTTGTCATTCTCGTGGTGCTGATCGGTGTTGGGTACCTGACGCTTCATTCGGTTCCGGAAAAAATGGCGCACGAGAACAACCATCCGCAATTTCAGTTGGTGGGCATTCTGGCGCTGCTGGCCCTGTTTACTCATAACGGGATATTCTGGATTGCCGCTGTACTAGTCGCAGGGTTCCAGTTTCCGGATTTTGCAACCCCGCTTAAAAACATTGCCGATGCCATTCGTTCTCTTGGACGTGCGATTGCTCCGGAACCGGTGCCCGAGGCACCTGCGCCAACCCCTGGCGTTTCAGAATCCACGGACGTTCAGGAACAAAACACATGATTGAGACCCTGCTTTGCGCCCTGATCACGGTGCTGCCCGATTATCTGTTCCGCCGGTTTGTTCAGGGCAAACGTATCGGTCACGAGATCACCCTTTTCACCATGTGGTACGAATTGCGCTGGGGTCTTACGACCTGTGCCATTCTGGCGCTGACGGTAATCACCACGCTGTTTTATTTTCACCCAGCCAGCAAAACCGCAGCGTCCTATTTTCGAACCGTGACGATCCTGCCGCAGCTAGGTGGCCGTGTTTCGGAAATTTTCGTTAAGAACAACGAACTGGTGATCGCTGGCCAGCCGATTTTCAGGATCGAAGATTTCAGCCAGACAGCACAGGTTCAGGCGGCAAATGCACAGATCGCACAGGTTCAGGCCTCGCTGAAAGTGGCTGAAACTGATCTGGCCGAAGCTGATGCCGGTATTGCCGGCGCCAAGGCGGCGTTGGCGCAGTCCTTGGACGATCTTGAACGAAATACGACCCTGCGCGACCAAGGTTCAAGCGCTGTCCGGCTGACCGAGATCGAGCGACTGGAAAACCTTGTTGCCGAGCGTGAAGCGCAGGTGGTTGCGGCCGAATCCAGGCGTGCGGCAGTTGAACAGCAGATCGAAGAGCTGATCCCCGCGCAACTGGCCAGCGCCATTGCACAGCTGGATGCCGCGCAGACCGAGTTGGACAAAACGCTGATTGTCGCCGGTGTTACCGGTCGGGTCGAGCAGTTTAGCCTGCAAGTTGGTGATTACGTGAGCCCGTTGTTGCGTCCTGCGGGCATCCTCGTTCCATCGCATACCGGACATGACCGTTTTCAGGCTGCTTTCAACCAGCTGTCTGCTCAGGTGATCAAACCAGGTATGATCGGTGAGTTGGGCTGCATGACCAAGCCATTCACCGTAATTCCCACTGTAGTGGTCGAGGTACAGGATGTCATACCGTCCGGCCAGATCCGTCCATCAGATGAGTTGCGGGATGTGCAGAATAACACCAATCCCGGCTCGATTCTGGTTTATATGGAGCCACTGTATAAAGGTATGGCCGATGACCTTCCTCCGGGCAGCAACTGCCTGGCCAATGTCTACACCGACAACCATGACCGTCTGGAACACGAGGATCTGGGCTTTTGGAAAGCTGCTTTCCTGCACGTGGTCGACACAATTGGCGTGGTCCATGCGGCAGGTTTGCGTTTGCGCCTGATCCTGATGCCCGTCAACACGCTGGTGCTGACCGGGCATTGATCCGGTTCCCGCAGAACAGTTCTTAACGCGCCCGGCAGGTTCCCCGCCGGGCGCTCGTATTATTAAAGCGCTGCTTTGAACAGCTGTGTCAGGTTTTCTTTGGTCAACTCAATCGGGTTCCCGCCGCATGACGGGTCGATGATTGCGCCTTCGACGAGCGTTGGGATTGATGTCTCGGTAACGCCAAGGTCTGCCAGCTTTCGCGGGATGCCGAGGCTGTCGTTGAATTCCTGCACAAAGGCGCGGAAGCCATCGAACCCTCCGTTGATACCCAGATAGGCGGCAGCCTGCTGGAAACGATCTGCGATGGCGGGAGCATTGAAATCCAGGACGCCGGGCATGCAGACCGCATTGGTGGTGCCGTGATGGGTGTTGAAGTGCGCGCCGACCGGGTGGCTCATGGCGTGGATCGCACCAAGACCTTTTTGGAAGGCAGTTGCGCCCATGGCAGCAGCGCTCATCATCTGGGCGCGGGCTTCAATGTCGCTGCCATCTGCGTAGGCGCGCGGAAGATATTCTTTCACCAAACGCATACCTTCCAGTGCGATGCCCTGGCTCATCGGGTGATAATGCGGGCTCGAATAGGCTTCGACACAATGCGCGAAGGCGTCCAGACCGGTGCCTGCGGTGATAAATTTGGGCATCCCAACCGTCAGTTCAGGATCGCAGATCACCACCGTCGGCAGCACCTTGGGGTGGAAGATGATCTTCTTGGCATGGGTCTCGGAATTTGTGATGACGCTGGCGCGGCCAACCTCGGAACCGGTCCCCGCAGTCGTCGGAACCGCAATGATCGGCGCGATTGCATCCGCGTCGGCGCGGGTCCACCAGTCGCCGATATCCTCAAAGTCCCACACGGGCCGCGTCTGGCCGCACATGAAGGCGACCATCTTGCCCAGATCCAGCCCCGAGCCGCCGCCAAAGGCAATCACACCATCGTGCCCACCGGCCTTGTATGCCGCAACGCCTGCGTCGAGGTTTTTCTCATTCGGGTTTGGGTCCACGTCACTGAATACACCGCGGCCCAGACCAGCTGCCTCCATGATATCCAGCGTCGCCGCAGTGATCGGCAGATCGGCCAACCCCTTGTCCGTGACCAACAGGGGTTTCTTCATCCCGGCTGTGGCACAGGCTGCGGGCAGTTCCTTGATGCGTCCGGCACCAAATTTGATTGCGGTCGGATAGGACCAGTTTCCAACAAGTGACATGTCAGGTTTCCTTTGTGATTTGAAACCTGCTCGGGCGAGGGGGTCAGACCCGAGCAGGCCGTCGTCCTTAGCCCGTGACCTTCTTCAGGTGGTAAGATTTTGGACGGGTGAGATTGTGATAGCCGATGACCGAAAGACCACCGCCGCGCCCGGTATTCTTGCAACCGGTCCAGCACAGCCCAGGGTCCAGATAGTCGGCCCGGTTCATGAAGACGGTGCCGGTCTCGATCTGGTCGCCCACACGCGCCGCGCGGTCCACATCGCGGGTCCAAAGGCTGGCTGTCAGACCAAACTCGCTGTCGTTCATCAGCGCGATGGCCTCAGCATCCGAGGACACTTTCATGATGCCCACCACCGGGCCAAAACTTTCGTCCCGCATCACCCGCATATCATGGGTCACATTGGTCAGAATCTGCGGCGTGAGATATGCGCCGCCGTCATCCTCGGGGAAGGCTTCAATATGCGCGACCGCACCGGCCTCAACCGCTTCGGCAATCTGCGCGCGCACCTCGTCAGCGAAACGCACATTGGCCATCGGACCAATGGTTGTTTCGGCGTCCAGCGGATTGCCCAGTTTGTAGCCTTTCACGATCTCAACGGCCTTGGCGACAAAGTCATCATACAGGCTTTCGTGAACGTAAATCCGCTCGATCCCACAGCAACACTGGCCCGAATTGAACATCGCGCCGTCGATCAACGTATCGACCGCCGCGTCCAGATCGGCGTCGTCCATGACATAACCCGGATCCTTGCCGCCCAGTTCAGTGCCCACGCCCGTAAAAGTCCCCGCCGCCGCACGCTCCATGGCCTGACCGCCACCGACCGAACCGGTGAAGTTCACAAAGTCGAACGCGTTACCCGCGATGAGGTCATTGGTCACGTCGTGGCTGAGGAACACATTCTGGAACACGTCTTCGGGCACCCCCGCCGAATGGAACGCCTGCGCCATCCGCTCACCAACCAACAAAGTCTGGGTTGCGTGCTTCAGAACAACCGTGTTGCCCGCGATCAGCGCGGGCGCCACCGTGTTGATCGCCGTCATGTAAGGATAGTTCCAGGGGGCAACCACAAAGACCACCCCATGCGGAATACGCTTGATATAGCGTTTGAAGGTTTCATCTTCACCCACGGCAATATCGGCCAGTGACGTCTCGGCGATCTTTGCCATATGGTTGGCACGTTCGTTGAAGCCACCAAACTCGCCGCCATAGCGCACCGGGCGACCCATCATATGCGCCAGTTCCGGAACGATCTCATCATTCATCGCGCCGACAGCCGCGACGCCCGCCATCACCAGATCAATCCGCTCCTGCAACGGTCGCGCTGCCCAGGCTCCCTGCGCCGCCCGCGCCCGCGCCGCGACCTCAAACGCAGCCTCCCGCGACAGCACCTCGCGTTCCGCATAAACCGATCCATCGATCGGCGAGACACATTGCAACATCTGCCCCATAGTTACTCCATCTCTAAAGAGAGCAGGATCCCTGCTTCATCTGGCCATAAATATCCCGGGGTGCGCGAGGGGCTGGCCCCTCGCTTCCTCCCTCTCAAGCCCGCTCAAACCCGCGGGCCACTTCCCAATCGGTTACCACGCGCTCGAATTCCTCGATTTCGACCTCAGCCGCACGGGTATAGTGATCGACAACCTCATCGCCCATCGCCGCGCGCAGCATCTGTGATCCGTGCAAAGCGTTGCGTGCATCCTTCAATGTACCCGGGATCTTTCCCGTCTCGCCCTGATAGACATCGCCCTTGGTCGGCGGCTGCAACTCCAGCCCTTCTTCGATCCCTGCGATCCCGGCCGCCAGCATCCCTGCAATCGCCAGATAGGGGTTCATGTCCGACCCGGGAATACGGCACTCGACCCGTATCGCCTTGGTGCCATCCCCGCACAGGCGGTACCCGGCCGTACGGTTGTCTACAGACCAAATGATCCGTGTCGGTGCAAAGGTGCCCTTCATGAACCGCTTGTAGCTGTTGATGTACGGTGCCATGAAATACGTGTAATCAGCGGCGTATTTCAGCAGGCCGGCCATATAGCTTTTCATCAGCGCCGACATGCCCAGTTCATCCCCGGCATCATAGAAGGCAGGTTTGCCATCCGCCCATAGCGACTGATGCACATGCGACGAGCTACCAACCCTTTCATGATGCCATTTCGGCAGGAAGGTCGCCGCATGACCCTGCTGCCAGGCGATTTCTTTCACCGCGTTCTTGGCGATCGAGTGATACTCTGCCGTGTCCATCGCTGGTGCGTATTTGATGTTCAGTTCTTCCTGCCCGGCCTCGGCCTCACCTTTGGTGTTCTCGACCGGGATGCCCGCATCCCACAGGTGGTTGCGGATCGGGCGCATCACATGCTCTTCCTTGGTGGTCTGCAGAATGTGATAATCTTCGTTATAGCCCGAGATCGGCTCCAAATCGCGGAACCCTTCCTTTCGGATTGCATCAAAACTCTTCGCGAACAGGAAGAATTCCAGTTCGGTGGCGCACATCGCCTCATACCCCATCGCCTTCAGGCGGTTCACCTGTTTCTTCAGGATCGAACGCGGCGCATGTGGCACTTCCTCATGGGTGTGGTGATCCAGCATATCGCACATGACCATCGCGGTGCCTTCCAGCCAGGGCACCGGGCGCAATGTGCTAAGGTCTGGCTTCATCACATAGTCGCCATAACCCCGCTCCCAGCTGGTCGAGGCATACCCATCCGGCGTCGCCATCTCGAGGTCCGTGGCCAGCAAGTAGTTACAGCAATGTGTCTCTTCCCACGCGCCAGCCACAAAATGACCTGCATGAAAACGCTTGCCCATCAAACGACCCTGCATATCAACCATGCAAACCAATACTGTGTCGATCGCGCCGTCTGCGACAAGCGATTTCAGGGTTTCGAAAGTCAGAGTTGCGGTCATGAAACAAACCTCATGCGTTGAGTAGGGGCGCCGAATGACAGCGCCCCTGTTTTGATATCAATCGAAGGTGTAAGGGGCACCGGCCTGGTTAATGACCGAGTTATACTCACGGAAGATACCAACGATCTTCTGGTGAATTTCGCCTTCCTGTGCGACCTCGTCCCAGAATTCGATAGCGGCATTTTCCACTTCTTTCCATTCCGCTGCCGGAACCTGACGCAGCTGTAGCTTGTCACCTTTTGCGCGCAAGGCCGCTTCACCGCCCCAGTACCACTGGTTACGATAGGTGTGGCCTGCTTCGACGCCCGCCATCACAACCGATTTCAGGTGGTCGGGCAGCTCGGCCCAGCGTTCCTGGTTTGCAAACCAGGACCCAATCCACGCGCCCGAGATGTTGTTGGTCAGGAAGTAGTCGGTCACATTGGCCCAGCCAACGGTGTAGTCTTCAGTGATGCCCGACCAGGCCATTCCGTCCAATTCACCGGTTTGCACCGCCACTTCCGCATCTTCGTAGGGGATATTGACCGGCACAACGCCAAACTTGGCCAGAAAACGCCCGGCCGTCGGGAAGGTATAGAGCTTCAGCCCATCCAGGTCGCCAAGGCTTTTGATTTCCTTTTTGGTGTTGAAGTTGCAGGGGTCCTGACCCGCTGCCGACAGCCACGTCACACCAACCTTCTCATATTCCGAGCGCCAGATATCAGCCAGACCGTACTGGTTGAACAGCACCGGAACGTCCAGAATATGCTTGGTAGCGAAGGGGAAATAGCCACCGAATTGACGCAGCGGAGTAGGCGAAGCCATGGAATCGTCGTCCGAATGAACACCATCAATCGTGCCGCGTTGCAGGGCCTGGAACAGTTCACCTGTCGGAACGATCTGGTCCGCATAGAACAGTTCGATCTCAAGCTCGCCATTGGCATTGGCGTTGATGTAATCGATGGCTGGCTTGGTCACATGCTCGCCCAATGCGCCACCGGCATAGGTCTGGAACCGCCACTTGATGGCGGATTGCGCTTTGACGATCGCAGGAGAGGCCAGTGTGGCGGCCCCCGCCAGACCGGCGGAGCTTAGAAATCTGCGTCTTGTAGTCATTGTCTTTTCTCCTCTGTTTAGTCTTGCTGAACTTCGCCCCTTGCCGGGGTCTTGTAACTTAATTTCCATAGACATAATTCGGCAGCCAAAGCGCGATTTCAGGAAAGGTGATGATTATGGCCAAGGCGCAGACCATCACCAGAACAAATGGAACGATCGAACTGTAGATATCGCGCAGCGATATTTCCGGGGGGGCCATCGCGCGCATCAGGAACAGGTTATAGCCGAATGGCGGTGTCATATAAGCGATCTGCGTGGTGATCGTATAAAGTACGCCGTACCAGATAAGATCAAAGCCAAGCGCACCCACCAGCGGAACGTAAAGCGGCGCGACGATAACCAGCATGGCAGTATCGTCCAGAAACGTGCCCATCAGGATAAAACTGAGCTGCATGAGAACCAGGATCATCCAAGGGGAAAGACCCAGTTTTTCGGTGAACAGGCTTTCGATTGCCTTGACCGCACCCAACCCGTCGAAGACAGCGCCAAAAGCCAGAGCCGCCAGAATGATCCACATGAACATGCACGAGATGCCCAATGTGTGCCGAATTGAATTCTCGAAAACCGTGCGTGTCAGCCGTCCTTTCAGAAAGGCAGCCAGCATGGCCGTGGTGGCTCCGATGGCAGAGGATTCCACCAATGATGTCCAACCGTTAACAAAAGGGACCATCATCACCATAAATATGCCCAAGGGTAACAACCCGGCTTGCAACAGCAGCAGCTTTTCTCGCAACGGAATGTCGCGGTCTTCCGCGGGCAGGACCGGGCCGAGCGACGGATTGATGCGGCAGCGGATGACAATGTAGATGATGAACATGGCAGCCATCATTAGCCCGGGTATCACTCCGGCGAGCCATAGCTGGCCAACGGGTTGCCGCGCGATCATGGCATAAAGAACCAGAACAACGGATGGTGGCACCAGAATCCCAAGGGATGATCCGGCCTGAATGACGCCGGTCACCATGCGCTTGTCATAGTTCCGGCGCAGCAATTCCGGCAAGGCAATCGTGGCACCAATCGCCATACCTGCAACGGACAACCCGTTCATTGCCGAGATCAGAACCATAAGTCCGATGGTTCCGACAGCCAGACCACCGGACAAGCCACCCATCCAGACATGGAACATCTTGTAAAGATCATCTGCAATCCGGCTTTCGGAAAGGATGTATCCCATGAAAATGAACATGGGCAGTGTCAGCAGCGGGTACCACTTCATGACCTTGATCGCAGCGGCAAAACCCAGATCGTAACCGCCCCTATCCCCCCAAAGGAACAAGGCTGAAACCACAGCAACACAGCCGATTGCACCAAAGACGCGCTGGCCGGTCAGCATCATTAGCATCATTGATGCGAACATCAGCAAGGCAATCATCTCGTATGACATCAGATTACCTCACGCGGGATATCGTCGCCGCACAGGCGCAAGATATCCTTGAACAACTCGGACACGGCTTGCAGCAGCATCAGGAAGATACCGATAACCATGATCAGCTTGACCGGCCAAAGGTAGGGCCGCCAGATCGTCGCGCTGCGCTCACCGCCATATTGGAAAGAATACATCAGGCTGTCCCATCCACCCCACAGCAAGATGAGCAGATAAATGATCAGGAATACGACTGTGAAGGCATCCGTCCAGGCCTTGCGGCGATGAGACCATTCGCCATAAAGCAGGTCCATTCGCACGTTTGACCCCATCTGGATCGAATAAGGGCCACCAAGCATATAGTAGGCCACCATGGCGAACTGAGCCATCTCGAGTGTCCAGAGCGACGGTACGAAAAAGGTTTTCGAGACCGAAGACCAGAACAGAATACCCATCATGACGAAAATGCCGTACATGACGACGCGTCCGATCCAGCGGTTCGTTCGATCAATGACCGCCACGTAGCCCCGCAAGAACTTCATCTCGATACCTCAACTCTCATTGTTTCGCCTCTGTGTGCGAATACGCATCAATTACCGTTTGCAGGATCGGCGTCAGAATCCCGGCGATGCGGTCTACTCCCGTTGGTGTGTCGATAAGATCGTTTCGAACCTCGACCATGACATTCGGAAGCCCCCGACTGATCGCATGTTCCTGCAACGTGTGCGTGACGCCATCCGTGGCAGAGTAAGGTTCGTTCAACGCGGCATTCAGACCCGAGCCCTTGGCACAGCGCAGCATAAGTTGGGCCGCCCTGTCATCTTCGTCATGAAGAATGCCCAGTTCGACTGATCGTGTCTTTCCGTTGTAGACGGGCGTGAAACTGTGCATCGTGACAACGACAGGCGGCCGGTCCTGCGCGTCCAGAGTGGACGACAAAAGCTGTTTGAACGGCTCATAAACCTCGTGGATTCTTTGGGCGCGTTGGGTGTCTGTCAGGTTCTCATTGCCGGGAATGGAAAACACTTCGCTTACCTGCGGCATAGCATCTGCACGTTCAGGCGAGCGGTTGCAGTCGTAAACAAGACGGCTGATGCAGGAATGAACCAGCGGCGCGTCCAAAGCCTTCATCAATTCGACCGAAAGCGCCAATGCGCCAATATCCCATGCTGCATGAGACAATGCTGCGTCCTCAGTCAGGCCCAATCCGTTCAATGACGCTGGGATGAATCGACTAGCATGTTCGCATACCAAAACGCACTGCGCCCGGCCGTTGGCATTCTGCGCGCGGGCTGCCGGAGCTTCGGTTGGTAGTAGCATTGGTGTCTCGGAATCGTGGTGCATAAGTAGCATTTGTTACAGCAACCTCAGACCTGTCAAGAAAATTACTGTAGACAAAATTACAAACAATCATATCCTGTAAAAAATTTGAGAAATGAAGGTGCCGATGGCCACCGTTGCGAAACTTGTCAAACAGCGGATACAGGAAGAGCTTGACGATCTGACACGGTCAGAACGGCAGCTGGCCTCGGTACTTTTGCAGGATTATCCAATGACCGGCTTGCAATCGATCACCAAGCTGGCAGCTGCTGCGCAGGTCTCGACCCCGACGGTCATACGTATGGCACGCAAGCTGGGTTTCGACGGTTTTCCCGCCCTGCAGGACGCCCTGCGAGAAGAGGTGGCGGCACAGATCAAAAAGCCGATCTCGAAACGGGATGCCTGGGTTGTGGATGACGCGGCGGAGCATCCCACAACGCGGTTTGCGCAGGCTGTTTGGACAAATATGCGCCACACGCTGGAACGTCTGGACAAAGAGATGTTCGACACCGTTGCCCAGCTTCTGGCAAATACGGATCGCCATCTTTACGTCGTGGGCGGGCGTATCACGCGTTCAAATGCGGACTATCTGTTCAATCACATGCAGATTATTCGACCCAATGTGACGATGCTGGGCAATTCGGCAAACGTTTGGCCGCAGTACCTGCTTGATATGGATGAAACCTCGGTTCTGGTGATTTTTGATATCCGCCGATACGAGGCCTATCTCGAGAAATTGGCGCAGGTCGCATCAAGCCGCGGCGTGACGGTTATCCTGTTCACCGACCAATGGGGATCACCGATAGGCAAGACCGCCAATTACACCTTTCACGCACTGGTCGAGGCGCCATCTAGCTGGGATTCAACAATAGCATTGCAGCTGATATCGGAGACCCTGATCGCTGAAGTGCAAGAGGCACGGTGGGAAGAAAGCAAGGAGCGCATCGAGGAACTTGAGCGGTTTTTCTCCTCGACGCGGATATTCCGCAGTCACGATTGAAGGCCGTACTTCCACCGGGAAATATCACGGTTTTGGTCGTGCAAATTTTCACAATTCCCGCTTGACGCGCCCCGGCGCATGACTTAACCAGCGCAAACCATTTGCGGGTATAGCTTAATGGTAAAGCCCCTGCCTTCCAAGCAGGCTATGTCGGTTCGATTCCGTCTACCCGCTCCAATCCCCACTAATTTCTGCGTCAAATGGCCCTTATGGCTGTCTGTTTTTGGCAGGAATGCTTGACCAGAACGGCGGCTGGGGCCAAGAAAGCGTTCACTTTGTAGCGTTCAATTCACAAGGGCCGGACATGGCAAGACAGACCGCCAATAAACCAGCACAATCAGCGGCTCCTGGCGCTAGCGAAGAGCGGGCCCGCTCAAGGAAAATCGGGGTGCTGGGGTCGCTTTGGCCCTTCATGAAGTCTTACAGGCTATTGATGATCGGGGCGACAATGGCGCTGATCCTGACGGCCAGCATGACGCTGACCCTGCCATTGGCCGTGCGGCGCGTCGTCGACAATTTCCGCATTCAGGACGGTGAATTGCTGGACTGGTACTTTTTGGCAGCGTTGGGCATTGCCGCTGTTCTGGCTGCGGGAACCGGTATCAGATATGCGTTGGTCACACGGTTGGGGGAACGTGTGGTTGCTGACATCCGCAAGGCTGTATTTGATCGTGTGATCGGCATGAGCCCCGAATTCTACGAACGCATCATGACCGGTGAAGTGTTGAGCAGGATCACCACCGACACGACACTCATCCAATCGGTTCTTGGCTCATCCGTTTCCATCGCGCTGCGCAATATGCTGATGTTTATCGGCGGGCTGGTTCTGATGCTGTTGACCTCGGCCAAGCTGACCGGGCTTGTCTTGCTGCTTATCCCCGTGGTGGTGGTGCCGATATTGATTCTGGGTCGGCGTTTGCGCGTGATCAGCCGTGAAAACCAGGATTGGATCGCTGCGTCATCCGGAAACGCGGGCGAGGCATTGGGGGCGGTACAGACCGTGCAGGCATTTACCCACGAACAGGCCAGCCGGCAGCAATTTGATGAGATGACCGAGATGTCCTATACCGTTTCACTGCGTCGGATTCAGACGCGCGCGGTGCTAACGGTGATTGTGATATTTCTGGTATTCTCAGGCATCGTTGGCGTTCTGTGGATGGGTGCAAATGACGTACGCAACGGTGTGATGACCGAGGGCGTTCTGATTCAATTCGTGATCTACTCGATCATCATGGCGGGTTCAGTCGCGGCCCTGTCCGAGATTTGGAGCGAGCTTCAGCGCGCCGCCGGAGCCACCGAGCGACTTGTCGAGTTGCTGAATGCCGAAGATTCGGTTTCGGACCCGGCCAAACCCGCTCCTTTGCCAAAGGACGTCCGGGGCGAAATCCGGTTCGAAGATGTAAGTTTTCGCTATCCAGCGCGCCCCGATACAATCGCGCTGGATCACTTGTCGCTTCAGGTAAACCCGGGCGAGACCGTTGCCTTTGTCGGACCGTCAGGGGCGGGTAAGACAACGATCATTCAATTGATTCAACGGTTCTATGACCCAAATTCGGGCCGCGTGATGTTGGATGGCCATGATCTGCGGGAACTGGATCGCACAGATTTCCGAAAGTACATGTCATTGGTGCCGCAGGATCCAGTGATCTTTGCCGCCTCAGCCCGCGAAAACATTCGTTTCGGTCGTCTGGACGCAACGGATGCCGAAGTAGAAGCCGCAGCCCGTGCCGCCATCGCACATGATTTCATTGCCGCATTGCCCGATGGGTATGACAGTTTTGTCGGCGAACGCGGTGTCATGCTGTCGGGTGGGCAAAAGCAGCGTATCGCAATCGCCCGCGCAATATTGCGCGACGCACCTGTGCTGCTGCTGGACGAGGCGACCTCGGCCCTTGATGCGGAAAGTGAACGTGCAGTGCAGGGCGCAGTGGATCAGATGCGTGCCGGCCGCACGACCCTGATTGTTGCGCACAGATTGGCCACCGTAAAGAAAGCCGACCGCATTGTCGTTCTGGAAGAGGGCCGTATCGTGGCGCAGGGCAGCCATGATGATCTGGTGTCCCAAGATGGGCTATATGCGCGCCTTGCACGACTGCAGTTCACAGATGGCGTTGCGGCAGAATAGGAGTGACGCGCGGGCATTTGTGAATTCGCCGTAGCGTCATTCTACATTTTACCCCCTTTGAAGGCTAAGGCCTCGCTTGCGCGAGGGTTGTTTTGCTTCCATCTTGGTTGCGAACAACAAGCTCGTGCAAAAACACGGGAGAAAAACGGGAGGAACCACATGGCCTTTGTGGGATTGGAAGACAAGACGCGCATGGAACAGGAAATGTCGTGGGAGGATCGGGATCTGCCTGTCACCTTCCATCAGCTCCTGTCGCGCACGGCGGGGAAGTTCCCGAACCACAATGCCATCAGTTTTCAGCTTTTTTCTGGCCCCAATGACAAAGCCGAAACCCTGACCTGGTCTGAACTTCTGGGCAAGGTCAATCAGGCGGCAAACCTGTTTCGTTCGCTGGGTGTGGGTGAAAAAGACGTGGTGGCCTATGTGCTGCCAAACTGTAACGAAACACTGATTACCATGATGGGCGGTGCAGTTGCGGGCATTGTGAACCCGATCAATCCGCTGCTGGAGCCCGAGCAGATTGCGGCGATCCTGCGTGAGACAGGCGCCAAAGTGGTTGTTACGCTAAAGTCTTTCCCGAAAACGGATGTTGCCCAGAAGGTGGAAGAGGCGGTGCGCCACGCGCCCAAGGTCAACACCATTCTGGAAATTGACCTGAACCGGTACCTGACACCTCCCAAATCGTGGCTGGTTCCCTTCCTGCGCCCCAAGATGGGCGAAAAGGAAAAGCTGGCGCATGCGGATTACAAAAACTTCAACAAGGAACTTGCCAAGCAACCGACGACGCTGACATTCGAGGACAGTAAGGACGATCGCGTTGCTTGTTTCTTCCACACTGGTGGGACCACCGGGATGCCCAAGGTGGCGCAGCATAAATACTCGGGTCTGATCTACAACGGCTGGCTGGGCAACACGCTGTTGTTTGACGAGAATGACGTCATCATGTGCCCGCTGCCGATGTTCCACGTCTTTGCCGTGCATGTTATCGTGATGGCAGCCGTGTCGTCGGGTGCACATGTGATTTTCCCGACACCTGCAGGTTATCGCGGTGACGGTGTGTTCGACAATTTCTGGAAGCTGATCGAGCGCTGGAAAGTGAGCTTTATCATCACTGTTCCAACCGCCATATCAGCCAAGATGCAACGCCCGGTGGACGCAGATATCTCAAGTGTGAAAACCGCCTTTTCGGGTTCAGCGCCGCTGCCGGTGGAGTTGTTCCGCCGCTTCGAAGAGGCGACGGGCGTCACCATCGTCGAAGGCTACGGCCTGACCGAGGCCACCTGTCTGGTCTCATGCAACCCCGTGGATGGCGAGAAAAAGATCGGTTCGATCGGTATTCCGTTCCCCTATACGGATGTCAAAATCCTGCTGGATGGACCGGATGGGCCGACAGAGTGCGGTACTGATCAGATTGGTGAGATCTGCATCTCGAACCCCGGTGTGTACGCAGGCAACACGTATACTGAGGCCGACAAGAACATTGGTCTTTATCACTTTGACAAATACCTGCGTACGGGCGATCTGGGGCGGTTTGACGAAGACGGCTACCTTTGGATCACCGGTCGCGCCAAGGACCTGATCATTCGCGGTGGTCACAATATCGATCCTGCTGAAATCGAAGAGGCGCTGCTGGGTCACAATGCAGTTGCCTTCGCGGGGGCGATCGGTCAGCCGGACGCGCATTCGGGCGAAGTGCCCTGTGCCTTTGTTGAATTGGTTGATGGGGCGTCGGTCACTGAAAATGAGCTGCTGGAATATTGCAAAGTTCACGTGCATGAGCGAGCCGCACAACCCAAGCATATAACCATTCTTGACGAGTTGCCGAAAACTGCGGTCGGCAAGGTGTTCAAGCCGGACCTGCGCAAACACGCCATCACCCGCATCTACAATGGTGCTCTTGACGCTGCGGGTCTTGCTGCGCGGGTTGTTCTGGTGATCGACGATAAAAAACGTGGCCTTGTCGCGCAGCTTGACGCGAACGGATCTTCGGAAGACGATGTCGCGAAAGTCCTGGGCGCATTTACCCGGCCCTGGGAGTGGTCCAAATAAGCCGGAGGAACAATGGACTATGAACGCCTGATCGACGAAGAAACCTGGGCGTTCATACGCCGCACGGCCGAAAGCTATCCGGATGATGCGGTCGATTTGTCCATCGAGGACCAGCGTCGCGTCTATGACACGATGTGCGAGCAGTTTCGCCAACCGCGCCCTGCCGGTGTCGAAACCCAGGACCTGTACGCCGATGGCGTGCCGGTCCGCCATTATACCGCCGGACATCCGACCAGAACGGTCGTCTATTTTCATGGTGGTGGCTTTGTTGTTGGCGGGCTGGACAGCCATGATGATGTCTGTGCCGAGTTCTGTGCCCAAACGGGATACCGCGTCGTTTCAGTTGACTACAGGCTGTGCCCTGAACATGTGCATCCGGCGCAGTTCCAGGATTGCTGGACGGCTGTGAAATGGGCGGCGGCTGAGTATGGCGACCCGCTTGTTCTGGCCGGGGATAGTGCGGGAGGAAATCTGGCAGCAGCTATCGCCCACCATGCGCGCGGGCGGCTGGACAATATACTGGGGCAGGTGCTGATCTACCCCGGTTTTGGCGGAGACCAATCGCGCGGCTCATATCTTGAGCACGCCCATGCTCCTTTACTGACACTGGACGATATTAAATTCTACGAAACCGTCCGATACGCAGGTACCCCGCCTCAGGGCGATCCGACTTACGCGCCGCTACAGGACAATGATTTTTCGAAACTGCCGCCAACTGTTGTGATTACCGCTGACTGTGACCCGCTCCGCGATGACGGGAAGGTCTATTGCGAGCGGATAAGCGCGGCTGGTGGTCAGGCCCATTGGATCAACGAACCTGGCCTTGTTCATGGGTACCTACGTGCGCGAACCTCGGTAAAGCGCGCAGCAGACAGCTTCGAACGGATCTCGGTCGCTATCGAAGCACTGGGGCAAGAGATCTGGCCCTACGACTGAAGTCAGTCAGTTACATCAGGAACGGCTTAGCCCTCATCGTGTCTGCGAGGGGCGCACCCAATCGGCTCAGAATGGTCGGGGCCAATTGGATCTGGTCGATTACGGTTTCTACGTCAGGCCCGTCGGCATCGCCGAAGTAATACAGCGCGGTTTCCTGTTGCAGGGGGCTGCGCCCTCCGTGGTGTCCGCGCTCGTCTTGGCCATGATCGGCGGTGACGATCACCTCATACCCCAATTGGCGCCAGCGAGGGATGAACGGGGCCAGCATCTCGTCTGCAACAAAGCAGGCATGATCCATTTCTTCGCAGTCGTGATAGAAACGGTGCCCCATGCTGTCCAGTGTACAGGTGTGCAGGATGCCATAGTCCAGCCCAAAGCGCAGACACAGATTGGTCAAGGTGGCAAATAGATCGACGTCGGACGGGGTCATCTGGTTGTCTTTGCCGTAGCCGGTCATGCTGTGAAAGCGACCGTGATTGATGGTCTGGCTCTCTGGCTCGTCATATTCGACGTCGCGGACATAGTCGAACGGGTGACGGTTGAAGAACTGCGACCAAAAACTGTGTGTGACAGCCCCAGTCACGCCGCCGGCCTCACGTACCTGGCTAAAGACATCCTTATGGCTCAGGCGAAAGACGTTGCCGTTTCCGGTGCAGCCGTGTTCTTGCGGCGTTACGCCCGTATGGATCGATGCATAGCAACTGGCCGAAGTTGAAGGCAGCACTGCGCGGTGCTTCCACACCCGAGCTTCGCCGCTGTCGACCCAGCCTTCGAGGTTGCCGAACAGGCGGCGGAAATTCCGGTATGGTACTCCGTCCAGAATGATCAATAGTAGTTTACGGTCCATGGCTTGGCCCTTTGATCTGAGTATTTCATGCGGACGATACGCGAGTTGAAACCACGCGCCTGCCAAATCGCGTCCCAAATAATAAATTCCCGACGTCAGCCAAGGTGCAAAACGCCGGGAATCCATTTCTTCAAAGTGATGTTACAGGCGCAGAGATCAGTTCCCCGCACTTTCCATTTTGCGATGGGCAACGACCTCTTCCAGCCAGCCCAGATGCATCTCGGGCACCGAGCTCAGCAGAAGGTCTGTATAGTCGTCGAATGGCGGGCTGAGCACCTGACTCTTTGGACCATAACGGGCCACGCGTCCCTGATACATCACCGCGATGCTGTCGCTGATCGCCCGAACCGTCGCCAGATCGTGGGTGATGAACAGATAGGCCACATCCTCGATCTTCTGCAAATCCAGCAGCAGTTTGAGGATACCGTCCGCTACAAGCGGGTCGAGCGCCGATGTCACTTCGTCACAGATGATCATCTTGGGCTTGGCTGCCAGTGACCGCGCGATGCAGACGCGTTGCTTTTGGCCACCGGACAACTCGGCCGGATAACGGTCGATGAACTTCTCGCCCAACTCGATCTCGTCCAGCAGTTCGACGACCCGTTTGCGCTTTTCGGCACCGCGCATGTTGAAGTAGAACTCCAGCGGGCGTCCGATGATCGTACCCACTGTCTGGCGCGGGTTCATTGCCACGTCAGCCATCTGATAGATCATCTGCAACTCGCGCAGGTCCTCGCGGGATCGTCCGGCAAGGTCAGGCGAAAGCTTGCGTCCGGCAAACGTAATCTCGCCGTCGCGCGGCGGCAGCAGGCCGGTGATCACTCGGGCAAGTGTCGATTTACCCGACCCGGATTCACCCACAACCGCCAGCGTCTGACCCGGATGAAGCTCGACATTGACGTTGTGCAGCACGTCGAAATTCAACCCCTTGTAGCGCGCGGTGATACCGTCAACGCTCAGCAGCGGTTCCGCTGTGGGCTGTTTTTCCTCGTGCTCGATCGAACGGACCGAGACCAGAGCCTGCGTGTACTCTTCCTGCGGGTTGTTGATGATCTGATCGGTTGACCCGTATTCAACCGTATTCCCCATCCGCAAAACCATGATTTCGTCGCTGACTTGCGCCACGACCGCAAGGTCGTGCGTGATGTAGAGAGCAGCAACACCGGTATCGCGAATGGCTTCTTTGATCGCCATCAGCACGTCGATTTGCGTGGTCACATCCAGTGCCGTGGTGGGTTCATCGAACACCACCAGATCGGGTTCAGGGCACAGCGCCAGCGCCGTCATGCATCGCTGCAACTGTCCGCCTGAAACCTGGTGTGGGTAGCGTTCGCCGATATTATCCGGGTCGGGTAGGCCTAGTTTGGCGAACAGTTCCCGCGCGCGGCCTTCGGCCTCTTTTCGCGAAAATTTCTTGTGCTCGACCGCAGCTTCGACAACCTGATCCATGATCTTCTTTGCCGGGTTGAACGACGCGGCTGCGGATTGCGACACATACGCAACCTCACCCCCGCGCAGATTGCGGATATCGCCATGCGACGATTTCAGGATATCGCGCCCGTTTACCCAAACCTCGCCGCCGGTAATTTCAACACCGCCCCGGCCATAGGCCATAGAAGCGAGGCCGATGGTGGACTTACCGGCACCGGATTCTCCGATCAGGCCCAGCACCTTGCCGCGTTCGAGGTCAAAACTGACCCCGTGCACGATTTCGATGTCATGGGGTTTTTCACCCGGTGGATAGACCGTTGCACCGATCTTGAGGTCACGGACCTTGAGAAGGGTATCACTCATCCCCGGCCTCCTTTCAGCGATGTGGTTCTGTTCAGGACCCAGTCAGCGACAAGGTTGACCGAGATCGCCAGCGTCGCGATGGCCACAGCTGGGTACAAAGCTGCGCCGATGCCATAAACGATGCCGTCCTTGTTTTCCTTCACGATGCCGCCCCAGTCGGCCAGCGGTGGCTGAACGCCCAGCCCCAGAAACGAAAGGGTCGAGATGAAGAGGACCATAAAGATAAACCGCAGCCCAAACTCGGCCACCAGCGGTGACAGGGCGTTTGGCAGGATTTCACGGAAGATGATCCAGGCACGGCCTTCGCCGCGCAACTTGGCGGCCTCTACATAATCCATCACGTTGATGTCGACGGCAACCGACCGCGACAGGCGATACGGGCGTGTCGCGTCCAGAAGACCCATCACCAGGATCAGGATCGGGACTGTCACCGGGACAATGGCCAGAATGACCAGTGCCAGGATCAGGGTCGGGATCGACATGATCAGATCAACTGCCCGGCTGAGAACCTGATCAGCCCAACCGCCCAGAACCGCAGCCAGCAAACCCAGCGACGTGCCGGTTACAAAGCTGAGGATCGTAGCCGCAGCCGCAATGAAAATCGTCGTACGCCCGCCGTAGATCATGCGTGTCAGCAGATCCCGACCTATATTGTCGGTGCCCAACAGGTGTTCGGCGCTTGATGGCTCCCACACATCGCCAACCACTTCGGCCATGCCGTAGGGCGCAATCAAAGGCGCGGCTAAGGCGACAAAGAAATAGAGACCTGTGAAAAACAGACCGATCATCGCCGAAATTGGAATATTCTTCATCATTTCGGATGCCTCAGTCTTGGGTTGGCCAGGATCGACACGATATCGGCCACCATGTTCAGCCCGATATAGACGGCGGCAAAGACCACACCACACGCCAGCACGACCGGCACGTCACGCTTGGTTACCGAGTCTACCAGGTATTGTCCCATGCCGGGATAAACGAACACCACTTCGACCACGACAACGCCCACGACCAGATAGGCCAGGTTCAGCATCACCACGTTTACAATGGGTGAGATCGCGTTCGGAAAGGCGTGTCGCGCAATGACCTGAAAGTTTGACAACCCCTTCAGTTCCGCCGTTTCGATATAGGCCGACTGCATCAGGTTGAGGATCGCCGCGCGGGTCATGCGCATCATCTGCGCCAAAACCACCAGCGTCAGCACGAAAGCGGGCAATGCGATCGCATTGAGTTTTTGCCCGAATGACATCGAGTCATTGATCATCGCAAGCGAGGAAAACCAGCCCAGCTTTACCGAAACATAGTAGATCACCACGTAGCCGATCAGAAACTCTGGTATTGACACTGTCGTAAGCGTGACAGCTGAGATCAGCTTGTCCGGCCAGCGGTTGCGGTAGCGGACTGCCAGCAAGCCAAGGAAGATGGCAAGCGGAACCGAAACCACGGCCGCGGCGCATGCCAGAAACAATGTGTTGCCCAACCGTTTGCCAATGCTTTCCGCAATGTCGAGCTTGTTGGTCAGGGACTGACCCAGATCACCCTGAACGATACCGCCCAGCCACTCGAAATAGCGGGTCAGGGCAGGCCGATTCAGGCCCATTTCTTCGCGCAGGTTTGCAAGGGCCTCTGGAGTTGCGGACTGCCCCAGGACGGCTTGCGCGGCGTCTCCGGGAAGAGCTTCGGTCAGGCCAAAAATCAAGGCCGAAGCGCCGAACAGCAATAGGATTCCCAGCGCGAGGCGCTGGGAAACCAATTTGATGATGGGATGCATTATCCGTGGCCCGTCTTAGACGAACCACATTTTGCGGGACATGTTGCCGTTCATCATCTCTTGCGTCGGGTCGCTTTCCCAGCCGTCCAGTTGGTTGCTGACACCTTCGACAAAGTCGTTGAACATCGGGCAGATCAGGCCGCCTTCGTCGCGAACCATTCTGCCCATCTGGCTATAGATGCCCTTGCGTTTTTCAACGTCCAGCTCCGCCTTTGCCGCGAACAGCATGTCATCAAACGCCTGAACCTTGAACCGAGTGTCGTTCCAGTCTGCGGTTGATAGATACGCGGTCGAGTACATCTGGTCCTGAACCGGACGGCCGCCCCAGTAGGAGGCACAGAAAGGCTGCACGTTCCAAACTTCGGACCAGTATCCGTCATTGGGTTCACGCTTGATCTCAAGCGGAATTCCGGCCTGCGCCGCCGTCTGTTGGAACAGGGCTGCGGCATCCACAGCACCCGGGAAGGCACCGTCAGCAACACGAAGGATAATCGGCGAGCCGTCATGACCGGACTTCTTGTAGTGCTCGGCGGCTTTTTCCACGCTGAACTCGCGCTGTTCGATGGTCTCATCAAACAGTGGGTAGGCGGCGTTGATCGGCATATCATTCCCGATCGAGCCATAGCCGCGCAGTACCTTGTCCACCAGATCCGCACGGTTGATTGCGTATTTCAGTGCCGTGCGCAGTTCGTTGTTGTCGAACGGAGCCGTGTCGCAATGCATGATGAAGACATAATGTCCGCGACCCGCTGTTGAATGCACCGTCAGGTTTGGCGCGCGCCCCAGTAAGTCGGCTACTTTGGGTTCTACGCGGTTAACGGCGTGCACCTGACCGGACTGCAGCGCTGCAGTACGTGCGGTCGCATCGTTGATGACAACCACTTCGACGCTGTCAAAGTTGCCAAAATCGCTGTTCCAGTGGTTTTCGTTCTTGGTGAACAGGTGACGGACACCGGGCTCGTCAACTTCCAGTTTGTACGGACCAGTACCGATCCCAGCCGCCGGGTTATCCATGCCGCCATCCGGCTGAATGATCAGGTGGTAGTCCGCCATCAGATAAGGCAGGTCGGCGTTCGCTTCGGTCAGAGTGACCTGGAAGTTGTCGCCGTCGGCCTTCATTGACTCGATGCCCTTCATGATGCCGAGGGCGCCAGATTTGGAGTCTTCGTTCGAGTGGCGCTGCATGGTCTTCAGCACATCCTCGCTGGTCATGGTCTTGCCATTGTGGAACTCGACACCCTGACGCAGTTTGAAGGTCCAAACCTTGGCGTCCGCGCTGCCTTCGACGCTTTCAGCCAGGCGCGGCTCGATGGACCCATCAGGTGCAACTTCTACAAGCTGGTCGCCGAATTGCTTGCCGTTCTGGAACGGAACCGAGCTGGCATAGGTTGCGGGATCCAGCGAGTTTGTGGACTCGCCACCCTGAAGGCCAAACTTCAGGTCGCCGCCCTTTTTCGGGCCAGCTGCGCGTGCTGCGTCGGCGAACATCGTGCTGGCCACGGCAGCCGAAACGCCCAGGGCCGCGGCTTTCCCCATGAATTCGCGGCGGGTCATTTTTCCGGCTGTGACCTGACCGGCCATATGCGTGATTTGTTCGTTCATTTAGTGATCTCCCTATCGAGTGGTTCCAGCCCTTTTCGGGCTTTTGTTGACGCATGAGTCAACGTTGGCTTATTTCCGCGGACCGGGCAAGGGTATTTCTCCTAGATGCCGAAGGCCGAAGCGCAAGTAACCTTGTTTGGCGCGATGCCCTTTCCACAAGAATACTATGATACAATTCTGTTTCAGGCCAGT
The DNA here is from genome assembly GCF_056540845.1 of Ruegeria sp. AL2. Taxonomy (NCBI): domain Bacteria; kingdom Pseudomonadati; phylum Pseudomonadota; class Alphaproteobacteria; order Rhodobacterales; family Roseobacteraceae; genus Ruegeria; species Ruegeria sp. AL2. Next base: position 245,680 of record NZ_JBQFXM010000003.1, on the reverse strand, counting down.
TTCCGAGCCTTTGCGGTACGGCGCGGTGCGATATGCGTCAATTCATCCACGTATTGCGACAACCAGGTCCATGACATTGGTGCCGGTTGGCCCGGTTGTCAGCAAGGCTTGGGCTTTTTCCAGAAACGATCCGCTGTCAGCATTTCGAAGGGCGGTTATCCCGCTTTCGCTCCATGTTGCGCCGGTAATGATTCCTCCTGCCGCATTAGTCGGCCCGTCTGTGCCATCCGTGCCGCCGACAACAACTGTAAGGTTTGGCTGCCCGGCAATCTCCTGCGCCAGTGCAAGTGCCAGCGCCTGGTTTCGCCCACCGCGCCCAGGGTGATCGGGCAAGACCACTGTCGGCTCTCCGCCGAAGACCATCACGCCCTTTTCCATGCCGCGCAGCACTTGGCCGAGATGTGCGGCAACCTTCAGATAGTCGTCATGCAGCGCCTCTTCATCGGCCCAAACCTTTAGCCCAGCCGCTTCGGCGGCTTGTACAACCGCACTGCGGGCATGGGCGTTCGAGGCCACGATCCGCGTGACGGCCTCAAATGTGTGGCTGGAAGGCAAAGCGCCGATACCCGATCCAATGACATTGAGGTCGTCGCCCGGTACGTCCGAGATGGCCAGAACGGTCGCGCGCGCGCCCGCAAAGTGCGACAGCAACCCACCGCCTTTGATGCGGGACAGTTTGCGCCGCTCAGCGTTCATAGCGCCGATGTCCATTCCCTCTGACAGTAACTTGCGGTTCAACGCTTCAAGATCGCTTAGCGATTTTCCGGGCAAAAGGTCCTCGGCCAACGAAGACGCGCCACCCGACACCAGAAGCAGCACATGTGATCCGGGTTCCATCTGCTCCAGCGCAGCACGCAGAGCGCGCCCGCCTGCAAGGCTGCGGTTGTCCGGAACCGGGTGCGAGGCTTCGATCACCTCGACAGTGTCAGGCAAGTCCCGACCGTGATCGTCCTTGGTCACGACAAGCGTGGGCACCGTGCCGAACTGCTCCAACGCCGCCCGTGCCATGGCGGCGGCAGGCTTGCCAACGGCCAGAATACGATCCGGTTTCGGGATGTCGTGTAGGGCGGCCTCGGTGGCGGTGTATCCGTCAACGGCCTCAACTCCGGCGCGCCAAAGTTGAACGGCTTGCTTTTCAGTATCCATCAAGTCTCCACCCAAATTGTGACCGGTCCGTCGTTGACAAGTTCAACGGCCATGTCGGCCCCGAATTGTCCAGTTTCCACCGCTACACCTTGCGCAGCAAGGTGGTCTGCGAAGGTGTTATACAGATGCTCGCCCAGTTCGGGCGGTGCCGCCGTTGAAAACCCCGGCCTGTTACCGCTTGTTGTATCTGCCGCCAATGTAAACTGGCTGATCACCAAGGCTGACCCTTTTACATCCAGAAGCGAGCGGTTCATCTTGCCCGCGTCGTCCTTGAAGATCCTGAGTCTGGCGGTTTTCCGGGCCAGTTTTTCAGCCTGAGCCTCATCGTCCCCCTGCATGGCGCAGACAAGAATCAAAAGCCCCGGACCGGATACGCCAATGACGTTGCCATCGACCGATACTTTGGCTTGCGAAACTCTTTGCAGCAACGCGCGCACGTGGTTCCCCCCTCTTGGCGATTATCTTGCCTGAGCGATGGTTTAGCCGCGCCAGTCGACAAAGTCACCCAGCGCGGCACGATCTGTGCGAAAGTTATTTGCGGGGTGCTTTCTGTCCGAATACCCAAAGGAAATCGCGCACAGGATCAGGCGGTCTTCCGGGATCCGAAAATATCTGTGCAGGAAAGGGCCATACGCGGCTAATGCGGCCTGAGGAATGGTTGCCACTCCCAACGCCTGCGCTGCCAACGAAAAAGCCGTAACAAACCCTCCGCAATCCATTGCGCCATATGGCCCAAGTTCCGCCGGGCTTGAGACGATGGCGCAATGCGGCGCATCGAACAGAGCGAAATTGCGCATCATTTGTTGGGCCGATCCTGCCCGGTCCCCGCGTTCCACACCGACTGCTTCATAGAGCGCCCAACCGCACGCGCGGCGGCGGTCTTGATAGACGCCTGAATATGACGCGGGAAACGGAAGATCGGGGGCCGGTGCGCCTGTTTCAGCTTCGTTTTGCATCGCCGCGCGGAACCTGTCGGTCTCTGCGCCGCTTGTGATCACCAATTGCCACGGCTGCGCGTTACACCAGCTTGGGACCCGGGCCGCGCTGGCCACGATTTGTTCGATCTGCTCTTTTGGTACAGGGTCGGGCAGGAAGGCCCGGCAGGAATGGCGTTTCTCCAGAAGGTTATTCAGTTCTGCAAATGACACTAGCGCCTCGTTGTTATGTTCCGACCCTTAGGATGATCATGCCGCGCGAGATGTACAAGCAGTTGCTATTGCTGCCCGTTGGCTGCCAGATACCCGACAACCCCGGCAACAAGCAGGCCCAGAACAACGGCAATCGTGATCTTGATGGCTGACCAGGGACGTTCCCCCTGAACCCGCCCGGTTCGACCGTTCACCACAAATCGATAGGTCTGCCCGCGATATTTGTAAGCCGCCATCCAGATCGGCAGCAGAATATGTTTGAAGGTGACATTGCGCACCTCGGTGTCCACCGCGTGGATACGCTGCTTGTCACCCCCAATATCGAAGCGAACATCCCGTTCGATCACGCGCGCCATATGCGCGCGGGCCTCGGTATAGCCCTCATTGAGTTCAACCGTATACGCCTCGGCGCGAAACCCGGCGAGGTATTCTGGCTGGTAAGGTTCAAGTGCCGGCAAATCCCAAGGCTGCAACGCGTCGGTGTAAGCCTTGGGCAGCGACTGCGAGGCCAGCACCAGGACGTCGTCAAAAAACCGCGCAACACGACCCGATTTGGGCGACCAGCGCACTTTTGGCACCTGTTGCTGAACCCGTTTACCGTCCCGTATCACGGTGTGGGTTTCATAATAAATCACGCCGCGCTCACCACGGTAGGTGGACTTGGTGTCGGCATCAAAGGTCCAGTAAGGCACATAGATGCCCTGCATCTTGCGGCCCTTGCGGGCATAATCCTTCAACCCGTTTGGCGCGAACCATAACCGCCCCAGCCAATCGCTCATCGCCTTATGCGCCTCGCGCTCGTCGAAAGCAAAAGGCAGAACGCCCTTCGGTTTGATATGCCGGTTCACACCGGTGTCGGTTACCACCGGCGTGGCACAGAACGGGCATTCCGCAGCGTGCGTATTGGGGTCGAATTCAACCTGCGCCGCGCAGTTCGGACAGGACAGAACGCGGGTCTGTTCCAACTCGCTGTCAGGCAGACGATCCGCAATGGCCGCGTCAAAATCCAGTTCGCGCAGGCTGGCACCTTGCCAGGGACCCGATCCGATGGGTTCGGAATGACCACAATGATCACATGTCAGCGTACCATCGCCAGGGCTGAACCGGTAATCCGCGCCGCATTGCTGGCAGGGGAAGCGGTGCTCTGCAAGGTCAGGGGCGTGTGTCATACATTACCCAATAGTGTCAGGACAGATGGAGGAGTATCGCGTTTTGGTCAGGCCCCCGGCGGCGGCGGAGGCAGAATGGTGAACAACTGCGCCAGTTCCTGCACGTCTCCGGCCTTCTTCCAGCCGTCCTGGCCCGCGGTCCAGACATAGGTGTCGCGCGTCAGATCGCCCTCGCTGGCCATTCTGCCCATCCTGGCTTTGGAAAACGGGCCGCTGGTCTGCCCATCTACGGCGATATGCCAAACATGCTCGACCGGTGGCGGCGGCGGGGCCACATAGGCTGCCGGTCGCGGGGCAGCGGGGGCGGGCGCTCCCCACGGGCCGCTTGGCTGGCCTGCTGCGATGTTTGACATCTGCTGTGCCATTGCCATGCCCATTCCCATGCCAAGACCTGCGCCCATGCCACCGCCTTGGTTGGGGTTGCTGGCCGCAGCCGTCATCGCCTCCGCCGCGGAATACTGTGTGAATTTACCCAGATCTCCGGCCAACCCCATCGAGGTTCGCTTGTCCAATGCGGCCTCGACCGCTGGCGGAAGCGAAATATTCTCGATGTAGAATTCTGGCATTTCCAACCCATAGCCTTCCAGCACTGGGGAAACTTCGGCCGCGATCAGTTTGCCCAGATCAGCCGTGTTCGCCGCCATGTCCAATACGGGAATGCCAGATCCCGAAATAACGCGGCTGAACTCCTGCACGATGATGTTGCGGACCTGAAAGCTGATCTCGTTCATGGTGAATTCGCCGTCGGTTCCAACGATTTCCACAAGGAACCTGGCCGGGTCTTTTACGCGCACGGTATAGGTGCCATAGGCACGAATGCGGGTCGGCCCAAACTCGGGATCGCGCAGCATGATCGGGTTCTTGGTCCCCCATTTCAGGTCGTTGAACCGGGTCGTGTTGACAAAGTAGATCTCGGACTTGAACGGCGACTGAAAGCCATGATCCCAGTGCTGTAACGTGGTCAGGATCGGCATGTTGTTAGTCTCAAGCATATAGAGACCTGGCGTGAACACATCCGCCAGCTGCCCCTCGTGCACAAATACTGCCGCCTGACCTTCCCGCACCGTCAGCTTGGCACCGTATTTGATTTCATGGCCTTCACGCTCGAACCGCCAGACCATGGTGTCGCGAGTGTCGTCAACCCAATGGATGACGTCAATGAATTCTCCGGTCAGAAAATCGAATATTCCCATTTGGGTTCTCCTGTCCTTGGGTCAGAGCGGCTGCCCCATCAATTCCCGGGCAATGACATGCACGATGGGGCGGGCCTGATCGACTGTCACGCCGGGCTCAAGCCGCTTGTCATAAAGCATTGTCAGCAGTTTTTCGTCATGGCTCGTCAGCAGGGCAAACTCGTCATCATCATTGAAGATCGATGGGCGTGCTGCCGGGCTATCGTTCGACAATCCCAGCCCCTGTGCGATTTCTTCGTGGATACAGCTGCGACGGACCAGATCAGTCAATTCGGCCCGGATCAACGCAACGGCGCGCACATATTTATACGGAGAGGCCGTTGTCGCCGAGGCAAAAACAAAACAATCGAAATTCGATCTCGGATTTGCCACCAGATCAAGCGAAGCCTGACTGATATTCGGGATCAGCTGTTTCAGGCGGGACACCACATAGGCGCTGTCGTCCTTGCCCGCGAAGAAGACGTGGAAGTTAGCGTTTCGGGAGACCACGGAAATCGGATGATCCGTCAGCCTCGCCAGGCGCGACGCAAAGGATTGAACCCGTTCCGCATCTTGTTGCCGTACGGCGGGCAGCACGGAAGGCCCAAACTCGGTCTGGATGCGCACCGGCCCCGACCACCGGCTGAGCTGCCCGTCTGTCTGGCGCGAACCGATGGAAACGTTTTGGGTCGGATATTCGCTGTAGAACGCAATCGTTTCGAAATTTCGCGCCAGATCCTGGGCGTCATAAGGTGTATCAGGGCCGCCCCCGTCTGTCCGCAATAACCCCCGCACCAGAAGGTCGCGTTCGACACGCTGGTAAAACCGCGCCAAATCCTGACTTGCGGCAGAGGGCGGTACATAGGCATTCGCCGCAACAGAAACAGGCGCTGGGCGCGCTTGCGGTGGAATCGAGGAAGTCAGTGTTTCATCGCAATTGGCCAAAGCCAACAACGCCGCCATCCCCAGCGCCTTTTTCAGATATTCGTAGGCCTTCACGCCACTCCCGCCTTTAGCCAGGAACTGCCGTGCCGGCGTTATCGCCGATTCCATCCCGCCGCGCCTTGGCAGACGCCAAAGTGTCGCGCAGTTCCACCTCCATCTTCTGCAGCTCGGCCTCGGCCGCGGCACGTTTGGCTTTTCCTTCATCCGCAATGGCCAGGCTTTCGTTGATAGTGCCGATCAGGTCTGCGTTGGCCTTTTTGACAGCTTCGATATCGAACACGCCGCGTTCCATTTCCTCGCGGATCATCTTGTTCGACTGGCGCAGATTGGCAGCATTCGAAGTCAAAAGCTCGTTGGTCAAATCGTTGGCGTCGCGCACCGCGGCGGCAGCTTCGGCGCTGCGCTGAATGGTAACGGCCTGTGCCAGTTGCGTTTCCCACAGCGGCACGGTGTTCACCAGCGTCGAGTTGATCTTTGTGACCAGAGACTTGTCGTTCTCCTGCACCAGCCGAATCGAAGGCAGCGACTGCATCGTGACCTGACGGGTCAGTTTCAGATCGTGCACGCGGCGCTCCAGATCGTCACGCGCGGCGCGCATGTCACGCAGTTCCTGCGCTTTCATCACTTGTTCTTCTTCTGGCGCGGCCTGAACGGCAGCTTCCCTTTCGGGGATGTCGTGGCTGTCCAATTCGGTCAGCTTTTCTTCACCCGCCGCGATGTACAGCGCCAGTTCATCATAGAAGCCCAGTGTTTTTTCGTACAGCAGGTCCAGCGATTTGATGTCCTTGAGCAGTGTATGCTCATGCCCCAGAAGATCGTCGGTTATGCGGTCGATTTGCCCCTGAACTTCTTCAAACTGAGCGGTGAATTTCGCAAATGGCGCGGCCCTGCCCAGCAGCCTTTCCCACCAGCTGCGCTCGCGGCGCACGTCCAGCTCACTGACCGAAAACCCGCGGATCGTGGTCACGATATTGCGCAGGCTGTCGCCTGCGGGGCCTACATCCTTGTTGCGCACATCCGCCAGCATGGCCTGACTGATTTCCTGCAATTCGGCCTGAGCGGAAGATCCGAAAGCAACAATCGAATTGGTGTTGCTCATGTCGATCTCGTCCATGCGCTTGCGGATCTCGGCACTCACTGGTTCGTCGGCTTCTTCAAGCGAGATAACCTCGGCCTTTGGTTCGGGCAGGGCAACTGCGGTGACTTCCTGCACCAGTGTTTCGGCCTGAGCCGCCTTGTTCTTGATCTCATCGGACATGGGGATGTTCCTCGCTCAAATAATGGCCGGTCAGTCCAACCGGACGCCTTCGCGCTGCAGTCTTTCGCGCAGCACGTCGATTTCGACCGTCAGATCACTGCGGTCATCCAATAGCATTTTGCGCGTACGCGCGGCGAAATTCTGTTCTAGGTCATCCAGCAGCGCGACGTAGTCCGTCATCGCCTGCGCATCGCGGGTCCGGGCATAGACATCGGCGAACTTGACCGTCGCATCACGCGCGCCCTGTAGATAAACCGTCATGTATTTTCGCGCGCCCGCCAGATCGCGGGGGTCTTCCTCGACCGTTCGAAAAAGGTCACGTGCAGTGTCCTGAAACCGTTCCAAACGGGCTTCGATCCGGCGATCACCCGCGCGTTTGATGGCGTCCGTCATCTCGGAAAGACGGTTTTCCGCATCCTCAACGACCCGGGCAACGCGATCTTGCTGAAAGGTGTCAATTCCTTCCATGCCTTTGTCCTTCATCGGATCAAACCCGAAGGAGGCCGAGTGCAGCACGGTTGCTGCCGCGCCGAACAAGACGGGGGCAAGCAGGCTGACTTGTGATGCCGTTTCCGCATTCAGAAACTCGGTCCGGTACGACGCAAAAGCGGCACCCAGACCTGTCAGAAGGCTGGCAAAGATTTTACGCGGAAAAGCAGGTCGGCGGGCGGTTTTACGGGCGTTAAACGCGGCTTCGGCCCGCAGACCTTCGCGCAGCAAAAACGCAGCTGCCGTCAGCAGGCCAGCTGCGATCAGACCAATGGTCATGCCAATCGCGCCGTCGTTCAGCGACAGAAATACCAATGGGATCGCCGGTATGAACAGGACATTGGCCCGTGCACCCGCAGGTTCGACCCGCGCGCCATCGAATTGTCCACGGGGCTGAAGAGTGTCACCGGACGCATTGTCCTGAGGGCTGTATTTGCCGCCAAATCGCTTTGCCATGCGTTACAAGCCCCCAAGCACGCCTGTGCACACGCCAAACAAAAGCACCAGCAATACGGCGTAGGCGAATTTTTGCACTCCGCTTCCGGACATCACGCTCCCCAAATAGCAGCAATCACAGAAAATTTAGGGGATACGCATGCTTGGCGCTAGGGGGAAGGTTGCCGAACCTGCATCACTTGCGGGGATTCTTGCCGATGGGCGGGCGTTTTCTTTGTGGTCGCGTCGGGCGTTTGGGGGCCGCTTCGGGTTTGGCATCCGAATCCAGGCCAAGTTGATCGCGCATAACGCGGCGGCGGATTTCTTCGACTTCGCCCGGCTTCAGATTGCCCAATTGGAACGGTCCGTAAGAAACCCGCAACAAACGGTTCACATTAAAACCGATATCTTCCATCGCGCGGCGGATTTCACGGTTCTTTCCTTCGCGCAGACCGATGGTCAGCCAGGCATTGGCCCCTTGCTGGCGATCCAGCGTGACGGTCATCGGCTGGAACCGCACTCCCTCAATCACCAGCCCTTTGCGCAGCGGTTCGAAATCTTCGTCTTTCGGGCGGCCGTTTACCCGCACACGGTATTTGCGCAACCAGCCGGTCGCTGGCAGTTCAAGCTTGCGCTTGATAGCACCATCATTAGTCAGCAGCAGCAGACCTTCGGAATTCAGGTCAAGCCGGCCAACGCTCATCACCCGCGGCATGTCTTCGGGCAGCTTGTCGAAAATCGTATCGCGCCCTTTTTCGTCGCGGGTTGTTGTGACCAGCCCAGCAGGCTTGTGATACAGCCACAAGCGCGAGGGTTCCGGTTCCGAGACCGGTTTACCGTCGACAACGATCTTGTCTTTTTCTGTTACGTTCAGGGCGGGGCTGTCGATGGCCTTGCCATTTACGGCCACGCGGCCAGCTTCGATCATGCGTTCGGCCTCGCGCCGCGACGCGACGCCGGCGCGGGCCAGGACTTTGGCGATCCGGTCGCCGGGAGGAGGGGTCTTGTTCATGTCTGGGCCATACCCTATCCCGCGCGCTTGCGAAAGGCAGGTTTCTGATGCAGTCAGGGGCATGATGTTCAAATCGCATATGGAACAGGCACTGAGTGAGGCGCGCGCTGCAGCGGATCGCGGCGAAGTGCCCGTTGGCGCGGTCATTGTCGGGCCGGACGGCTCTGTTGTGGCGGTGGCAGGAAACCGGACGCGTGAGTCGAACGACCCAACGGCGCATGCAGAAATCCTGGCTTTGCGCGCGGCCTGTGCCCATGCTGGATCTGAAAGACTGCCCGGACATGATATCTATGTCACACTGGAACCCTGCGCCATGTGCGCAGCGGCCCTGGCGGCCGCGCGTATCCGGCGCGTTTATTACGGGGCTTCCGATCCCAAATCCGGCGGCGTGGCCCATGGCGCGAGGGTTTTTTCCCACCCGCAAGCGCATCACAAGCCCGAGGTCTATGACGGCTTAGCAGCCAAAGAATGTGAAACCCTGCTGCTGGATTTTTTCGCAGAAAAACGAAAAGAAAAATGAGGCTGGCCTGACAGGACGGCTACTGTCAGTTCCAGTCCAGGCGATACACTGTCTGCTGCCCGCCGAACCCTTTCAGTGAGACCGATTTTGGCGTGCTGAATTTCAGACCGCCCGCCGGGCTGACCAGCAATCTGGTTACGTCGGTGACGTGAAATTCGTTCGGGCCACTTACGTCTGTCACGCGCGCGGCCTTATTGACGACGGACCCGAAGAAATCCTCATCTTTCTGTATGACGTCGCCAGTATGAATTCCAATCCGCAGACCCAGAGGTGTTTCGGCATTTGCCAACGCGTTCTTACTTTGCAGCTCGATTGCTGCCTGGATTGCATCCTGGACTGTTGGGAAGATCGACATCGTGCCGTCCCCAAGGGATTTGACCAGCCGTCCCTGATGGGCGTGGATGAGGTTTTCAGTCAGATCAAAATGACCGGAAATAAGCTGGGCCCATTTCTTGTCGCCCAATTGCCGGGTGATATCTGACGACCCGACAATGTCAGTGAACATGACCGAGGCGGTTCCCTCAGTCTGATCCTGTGTGAACTCCTGCTTTGCGGCTTCGATCAGTGCATTCAACGCCGCATGTTCGATGCCGATCTTTTCCATGTTCGAGGTTGGGTTGGACACATGCAGCTGCACCATTTTCCAGACGCCGTCTTCCAGATGCAGTACAAATGTAAAGCGGTGCCAGGCTGAATTGCCGTTCGAATGAAAGGTCAGCGTCGCTTCGCAAAATGCCCAGCCCACATCCCCACATTCAAAAGCTTCCAGCGAATGTTCCTGCCAGTCATAGTCCGGGATTTCCTTGGTGTGATCCGCGAAGCCACGGCGAAACACCTGCCCGAACCATGCCTCTTCATCCGCCGAGCCCTGATACCGCAGGTGTTCCGAGGATGACAACATATTGACCAGCACAGCCCGATCCTTGTCGTGAACGGCTTGATTCCATCGCCGTACAACTGCGATCAGTTCCGGTGAAGGGACAATGTCGCTGGTCATATCATCCCTACAGCTTTATCGCCTGCATAACCTGCGGTTCGATGACGTCTACACCCGGCAAAGCACCTGCCAGCGCCTGAGCGGATTGCTCAAGAATCGGGAAGGTCTTGTAGTGGCAGGGGATCACAGTTTTGAAGTTGAAGTATCGTTTGGCTGCATAGGCGGCGCCTTTCATATCCATGGTGAAGTGCCCACCTGCGGACAGGATGCCGATATCGGGTTTGTAGTAATCCCCCATCCAGTCCATATCCGCCATGATATCCGTGTCACCTGATACATAGACCATGCGGCCCTCGGTACTGATCATGAAGCCGACCTCGCTGCCGCCCGTGCGCAGGCCGTCAGGTGTCGAAAAGGTCGAGCTGTGAGAGGCCGGGACCATTGTTACCTTGACTCCGTTCAGGTTGACCGTGCCGCCCTTGTTGAAACCAATGGTCTCGATGCTTTCGGCTTCGGCCCAGTACCCCATCAGGTCATATTGTCCCACAACCGGAATTTTCAGGTGTTTGGCCAACGGCAGAACGTCGACGACATGGTCAAAATGTGTATGGGTCAGAAGGATGTGGGTGGCGCCATCAACGGCGGCGTCATGCTGTTCCTCGGGCATGACCGGGTTGCCGGTCAGCCAGGGGTCGATTAGCAGCACTTGTCCCTGGGATTCGATACGGAAACTTCCATGGCCCAACCAGATAATGTTCATAATAATTTCCTCCCAATCATTCTGTTGGCGGCAGCCTAACATCGGATAAGTAAATTTCCATGGATTGGTTTCGTGAAATAGACGGGTATTGCGAGCGGTTGTCTCCGGCCTACTGGGCCGAGCCCGTTAACGCGGTCACAAACGCTGCTTTTCTGATTTGCGCATGGGTCATGTGGCGGCGCGTGCGCAATCAGAACATGCCGCTGGCCAAGGTTCTGGTGGCGCTTCTGGCGATCATCGGGTTTGGCAGTTACCTGTTTCACACGCATGCGCAGGTATGGGCGGCTTTGGCGGATGTCGCGCCCATACTGTCGTTCATTTTAGTCTATATCTTTGCGGTGAACAAAAACATCTGGAGGATGCCTTTGGGGCTGGCGTTCGGGGGAATGCTTCTTTTTCTTCCCTATGCGGCTGCTGCTGTCCCACTTTTCCAACAGGTTCCGGGGCTTGGAGGTTCGGCGGTTTATCCGGCGGTCGCTTTGCTGATCCTGATCTATGCTGTTGCGTTGCGCGGCCGTGATCCGATTCTGGCCAAAGGAATGACAATCGGGGCGTTGATCCTGATCTTGTCGATTACCTTCCGTGCCCTCGATATGCGTTTCTGCGGCCAATGGCCGGTGGGGACACATTTCATGTGGCATATCCTGAATGCTATTATGCTGGGCTGGATGATCGAAGTGTATCGTGCGGCCCTCATCAGGGGCCGCGTTACCCAAACTCGTGGATCATGAGCATATGTCGGGTAGGCCTGTCGTGACCATCCTTCAGACTTATGATTCGGTCGGTGAAACGGCGCGGCCCTTTTCTCAGTCTTGAAAGGCTGCGGCCAGATGATCCGGCAGGTCGAATTCGCACAAAACCCGTGCGCGGCCCTCGGGCGACATCTTGCGGGCAGTCTTCTCAACGATGCTTTGGATTTTCTCGGCTGAGTGTTTCGCCGCAAAGGGCTGGAAATACCATTTCAGAAATACAAAGCAGATCACATCTTCCAGCGCCTGCACCTCTGCATCGCGTTTGATGCCTTGCTTGCGCAACATGCGACCCGCGGCTTCGGCCTGCTCGGCGTCATAGCCTTCTTGGGTCATCAAACTCATCACCACATCCGCGTGATGCACACCCTGCGCCTTGCGCCAGGCCAGATAACCCGCCCGGCCTTCAGGGAATTCATTGCGGGCAAGTTTCCACCGCTCCACATGTTGACCACGCGCCGCAATCTGCAAGGCGTCGGACGCGCCCGGAAACAGTCGGTCAAGCTCTGCGCTCATCCGCTCGCCGTAAAGCTGCGCTTCGGGGCGGCCATCATCGCGATTGGGGTCATTTGCGTTGGCCGCATCAATGGCATCCAGGACCGCTTGTTTTTGCGTGTTCATCAGCTGCTCCACTTGCTTGTCAGAACCGCAAGTGCCCTATGCAGTTCCTTTTTGGTATTTGCAGCAATGCTAACGACTCGCTTTGGGCTGTGCACCCTCGAATATGCGCTTTGGCCGGGTCGGAGAGGGGATATCCGACCCGGCCGGAACCTGCGCGTCACTTTGCAGGTTTAACCTTGTCCTGTGTGACCGGCTCCGTCACAGGCGACGGGAAGGTCAACGTGCGTGTCAGGTTGTTTGTGTCGATACCCAAGGCCATGGCCGGTGCGGCCAAAAAGGTGGCGGACAAGACTGCGGCAATCATCAGGGGTTTCATGGTTTTCTCCGGTTTGCGTTGTGTCGCACAATTAGAAATGAACAGTATAGTTCAATTTTCAAGATCAATATTGAACTAATCAGTTTACGTTTTTGCATACCACTCATTCAGTTTTGAATGGCGGGTGTCATGTGGGGGATCAAAAACTCGCCACGGCCTGTGGCGCAGCGGTCTTGCGACTGCCGCGACAGACAGGTAAACGCCCCATAACGTAGATGAGGGAAGCCGATGTCGATTGACCAAAGCACCGCCGCCAAAGTGGCCAAACTGGCCCGGATCAAGGTCGAGGATGACGCGCTCCCGGCGCTGGCATCCGAGTTCAACACCATCCTCGGGTTCATCGAACAGCTGAACGAAGTGGATGTCGAAGGTGTCGAGCCGATGGTTTCGGTCACGCCGATGCGGCTGAAACGCCGTAAGGACGAGGTGACCGACGGCAACCAGCAGGACAAGGTTCTGGCCAACGCCCCTGACGCCCGCGAAGGGTTCTTCGCAGTCCCTAAAGTGGTGGAGTAAGACATGAGCGATCTGAACAAACTGGGTCTGGCCGAGGCACGCGATGCCCTGCGTTCCGGTGACGTCACTTCTGTCGAGCTGACTGACGCCTGCCTGAAAGCCATTGACGAGGCAGATGCGCTGAACGCTTTTGTCCACAAGACGCCGGAAATTGCGATGGAACGCGCCAAGGCCGCGGATGAGCGGATCCAGCGTGGCGATGCACCGTCGATGTGTGGCCTGCCGATCGGTATCAAGGATCTGTTTTGCACCAAGGGTGTGCCGTCGCAGGCGGCGTCGAAAATCCTGGAAGGGTTCAAGCCGGAATACGAATCCACGGTTTCACAGCAACTGGCCGACGCGGGCGCGGTGATGCTGGGTAAACTGAACATGGACGAATTCGCCATGGGATCGTCCAACGAAACTTCGACCTATGGCAATGCGGTCAGCCCATGGCGCCGTGGCAACGATGATGCGCATCTGACACCGGGCGGCTCCTCTGGCGGCTCTGCGTCTGCCGTGGCTGCTGATTTGTGCCTGGCGGCGACAGGTACCGACACCGGTGGCTCGATCCGCCAGCCTGCGGCCTTTGTTGGCATCACGGGCATCAAACCCACCTATGGTCGTTGCTCTCGTTGGGGCATCGTCGCCTTCGCCTCCTCGCTGGATCAGGCAGGACCAATGACCAAGAACGTACGTGATGCAGCAATCATGCTGGAAACCATGTGCGGGCATGACCCCAAGGATTCGACCAGTGTCGAACTGGCCGTCCCGAATTTCGAGGCCATGCTGACTGGTGACATCAAGGGCAAGAAGATCGGTATCCCGAAAGAGTACCGTATGGACGGCATGCCCGCCGAGATCGAAAAACTCTGGGCCGATGGCGCAGCGATGCTGAAAGCCGCGGGTGCCGAGATTGTCGATATTTCGCTTCCGCATACCAAATACGCGCTGCCTGCCTATTACGTGATTGCCCCGGCCGAGGCATCTTCGAACCTCGCCCGCTATGACGGTGTTCGCTATGGCCGCCGCGCACAGCTGGCGCAGGGCGATGGCATCACTGAGATGTACGAAAAGACTCGCGCCGAAGGCTTTGGCCCCGAGGTGCAGCGCCGCGTGATGGTCGGCACATATGTGCTGTCCGCAGGTTTCTATGATGCCTATTACAACCGCGCGCGCCGGGTCCGGACCCTGATCAAGAAAGACTTCGAAGACGTGTTTGCCGCGGGCATCGATGCCATTCTGACACCGGCAACCCCTTCGGCGGCGTTCGGTCTGGGGGAAATGACCGAGGCGGACCCTGTTCAGATGTATTTGAACGACGTCTTTACGGTTACCGTGAACCTCGCGGGCTTGCCCGGTATCTCGGTCCCCGCAGGCCTGGATGCACAAGGTCTTCCATTGGGGTTGCAGCTGATCGGGCGCCCGTGGGAAGAAGGTGACTTGCTCAACACCGCTTATGCGCTGGAAAACGCAGCCGGATTTGTGGCCAAGCCCGGCAAATGGTGGTAAGCCTTCGGGAAAGTGGATTACCAAAAACGGAGCCAAACAATGCGTGTTTTGCTTTTGGTCCCGGCCCTGACACTGGCTGCGGCCTGCACCAATGTCGCGCCGTTGACCAGCACGGGTTTCAACACGCCTGAATATCAGGCGCGGCGCGAGGCTCAATTGGCCGGCCAGGGTGGAGCGGTCAATCCGCTGCTGGCTCCGGTCGATGTTTCCCAGCAACCACTGGGCGCGTCAGGAGCATCAACCTTTGCAACGGGTGAGAATGCGGACATCGCCAACCAGACTGCCGCAGCGTTGGCCAGCACGTCTGGGCAATCCGCGGTCCCCGCGTCGCCGGCTTCCGGCTCCAGCAGCAGTGCGATCTCTGACGAGCAGGACTTCGCGGCCGTGTCCGAGAGGCGCAGCATCCAATCCGATGCC
Source organism: Ruegeria sp. AL2 (assembly GCF_056540845.1). Lineage (NCBI taxonomy): Bacteria > Pseudomonadati > Pseudomonadota > Alphaproteobacteria > Rhodobacterales > Roseobacteraceae > Ruegeria > Ruegeria sp. AL2. The sequence continues at coordinate 230,579 of NZ_JBQFXM010000003.1, read as the reverse complement.
GCGCGGATTGAACAAAACCGCCAGACCTACGAAGTTGTCGCACCAACCGCCGTGCCTGAGCGCACGGCGAGCGGCCAGCCGAATATCGTACAATATGCGCTAAGCACCTCCAATCCGGTGGGCACGCAACTCTACAGCCGCTCCGGTTTCAACCTGCAAGCCAAGGCACAGCGGAACTGTGCGCAATTCCCGTCACCGGATCAGGCTCAGATCGAATTCCTGTCCAACGGCGGTCCGCAACGTGACCGCAAGGGTCTGGACCCAGACGGCGACGGCTATGCCTGTGGCTGGGACCCCAGCCCGTTCCGCAGTGCCGTTAACAACTGACGCCCTGACGCCGATCTGGCATCCGTCTCCGAATTTCGGCAAGCGCCGGGGCGGGTTGGTGCCATTCTTGATCGTGATCCACTATACGGCCATGGACAGTGCACTGGCGGCTCTGGATCGCCTGTGCGACCCGGCTTCCGAGGTTTCGGCCCATTACCTGATCGGCAATGACGGCACCCTTTGGCAAATGGTGCGGGAAGAAGATCGCGCCTGGCATGCCGGGGCAGGGGAATGGGGCGGCAAGGACGACATCAACTCGCGCTCGGTTGGGATCGAACTGGATAACACCGGCAAACATCCGTTTTCGCAGCCGCAAATGGCGGTGTTGGAACAGCTGTTGCCCCTGATCATGACCCGCTGGTCCATTACTCCGTCCGGAGTTATCGGACATTCCGACATGGCGCCCGGGCGCAAATCCGACCCTGGGCCGCGCTTTGACTGGAACAGGCTCGAAAGGCAAGCGCTGGCCAAACCGCGCGGCACAGGAGTTGATCCGATGTCACCTGATGCAGAAGCATTTCGCGCCTCTGCTCGGATGGCAGGTTTCACCGCCCCCGTGGACGATGCAAAACTGCTGGCCGCTGTCCGATTGCGATTTCGACCCTGGGCGAAAGGTCCGCTGGACATGGCGGATATGAATGCGCTCACCCCGTCGGACACAACAACCTGATCCGCTCTTCATCTGGCCAAAAATATCCCGGGGTTGAATTGGCCGCAGGCCAAGAAGGGGCTGGCCCCTTCTCTGATCCGTCAGCTCTTGACGCCGCAGACCACAAAGCCTACCCAGCCCAGGCGCGGAGGGCCGGATGGCCGCTGGGGCGTACGCCCGAGAGGAAAGTCCGGACTCCACAAGACAACGGTGCCGGGTAACGCCCGGGCGGGGCAACCCGACGGAAAGCGCCACAGAAATCAGACCGCCCAGGGCCTCGGCCCCGGGTAAGGGTGAAACGGTGGGGTAAGAGCCCACCGCGCCGCTGGCAACAGTGGCGGCACGGCAAGCCCCACCGGGAGCAATGCCAAATAGGGTCCCCGCGCGGGCCGGTCGGCGCAAGCCGATACCGCCGCTAAGCGCGTCTTGGCCGAGAGGGACCGGGTTGGCAGCTTGAGCCGTGCAGCAAGGCACGGCCTAGAGGAATGGTCATCGAAGGGGGCAACCCCGGAACAAGATCCGGCTTACAGGCCCTCCGCGCGTATCTACTTATCCTCCGGGCGGCGTGTAGGTCCCCGCCAATCTTGCGGCTTTCTCAGTGACCGAAACGAACTCGTCCGCGGTCCAGGCGCGAACCGTTTCTATGTTCGTGACCGCACCCGATGCCGCGACTGCCATGCCGACCGCCACAGCATCTGTTCCGTCTGGCGCTTCGCTGATCACAACCACGTCATTGCTGCCGGTTGTCATGTAGAAGGACAACAGTCGACCGCCGACTTTCTCCAGCAGTGCTTTCACCGGGCCGGTGCGGTTCTCGGGCTTTTGCAACATGCCTTTGACGCCAGCCTGCGAGTAAGTCGCATAGGTAATGAAAATGGGCATTGGAACCTCCGTATTAACGAAAATTACAGGGCCTTTCAGTCAGCCGACCCCGAAGGCTGTCACGTGTCAAATGTCAAAAATCAACGGTGCCATGATAAACCAAAGACCTGTGCCGATCAGTGCCACACCTGACACTGGCACCAACCACCTGGTCCTGGGTAGAAGCTTTTCCAGTGCCACGTAAGCGGCGATACCGACAATCCAATAGAGGTTCATTATCCCCCCGATGAATAGCAGCAACATCAGAGCCCAGCAGCACCCAAGGCAATGTGTGCCGTGCAAGGCTCCGGTTCTGAGCGCGCCGAAGGGGCCGGGCCGGTTGTGACCGGCCAGAAACCTTGCGGGGCTTTGGCAGTAACGAAGACACGCGTTCTTAAAACTCGAAAACTGGTAAAACCCGGCAGCCAGCAGAACACATCCCGCGAAGAGGCCGGAGCGGATTGTCATCATCGGCCCGTTCGACAGCCCGATATGTTCCAACTCCCACTGCATTGCCGTTGCAGCCAGGCTGAACGCACCCCAGGTCACCAGATAGCCCAACAGGAAACACAGGCTGAACTTTGCGGCACGGTCTTTCTCAGGACCCATTCGCTTTGTTGCGGCAAACAAAAGCACGGCTGGCGCGGCACTTGGGGTCATCATGGCAATCATCATGATCCACCACATAAGGAAGATGAGCAGGGTGTAACCGAAGCTCCAGACGGTTGCGGAACCCATCTGCATGGGCTCTCCAACCGGGCCTGCCATGCGGGTCATTTCGACCGCAGACATATTCATCCCGACGCCGGCAACTGTGTACCAGGTGGCTGCAAGAATAATCAGAAGGACGCTGCCCAACACGATTGCATTGTCCTGCCTCAACAGCCGCTCAATCGCCCCGGCAGGGGCTGCCGCACTCTGTCTGGTCATGAGAAAGTCTCCGGCTACGCGCCCAGAACACCGTGACCCGAGAGGTTCAGATGTGCGAGATGAGCGTGCGTGGCGTCAAAGGTAAGACTGATCTCACCACCCGTTGTTTTGGCCGACCCGGAGGCAGCCTCGGCGTGGCGGTACTCAAAGCCGTTCGGCAACTGGATCGATGCCCTGTGCGCAGCGCCCGATACGATATGAGGAATCGGGCTGACCTCGACGTCGAAGACCCCTTGAACCCTGGCATAGCCACTGCGATCATCGCGGTTCCAGTTCAATTCGATCGGTACAAAAAGCGTTTCATGTTTCGTCGGTGCCATCGCACTGTAAACGTACCACATGGTCGCCATTTCATCAGTGTCTTCGCCGGTCATGATGGCCTGCAATGCTGCGCGCTGTTCGGCTGTAGCACTTTCGTCAATGATCAGTTGCATCTGACCATTGCCTTCGTGGATCGGTCCCGGCCAGTGATAAACACCTGCTGCCCGCAAACCTGCCAGATCAGTATCGCCATAATGTCCGCTTTCGATGTCGAAAACGACCACTGCCTCGCAATTGCCATGAGATGGAAGAACGCTGAATTGGCAGGGGCAACCGAAATTGCAATTACAATTGGCCAGTTCTTCGCCCTGAATAACCCACTCTGTCATGATAGCCCCCCAAGAAAAGCTGCGTAAAACAACACTGCTCCGCGCGGGCATTACCTGTTTACACTGCCTTGGCCGTCGAGCCTGAAGTCGGCCTCTTGGACGTATCAGTCGCGGTAAACCTATCACGATATCGTGATATGTACAAACTTAGTCACTGCCGTCCGGTCCTCACCGGCTTGGAAATTCAGTCCAGAATCCCGTGGGGGTTGAACGTGGTATTCGCCTTTGCATTCCTCTGATAGAATTGGGGCATATTTTGAAAAACCGGGAGGATTGTCATGAGCTTTATGAAGACACTTGCGTCCGTTGCAGTTGGTTTCGCAGCCGCGAAGGGGCTGGAAAAATACCGGAAAATGGGCGGAATGGCAGGCTTGCAGGACATGATGCAAGGCGCAGGCGGTGGCCTTGGCATGGATCAACTCGGCAAGATGGCCGAACAGTTCGGCCTTCCCGGAGGTGCGACAGGCCTTCAGGACATGATGGGCAAGATGGGGTTGGGTGGCAGTACCGCCGGTGCCGCCGGTCTTGGCGGGCTTTTGAATGCGATGCAGGGGGCGGCCAGAACTGGTAGCCAGCAAACTACCGACATGATGGAGACGGTGTTTGGCGGAACACCAGCCGGTGCCGCGATGGAAGCTCAGGCCAAGCTTATGTTGCGGGCAATGATCCAGGCGGCCAAGGCAGACGGCGAATTGGATGAACACGAGAAAGAAACGATCCTGGGTGAACTGGGCGATGACATCAGCGACGAAGAACGCGCATTTGTGCAGGAACAACTGAACGCACCCGTCGACGTAATGGGTCTGGCAGCTGATTCTGGGGCGCCTCTCAGAACGCAGATTTATGCGACATCTCTGGCGGCAATACGGTTGGACAATGATCGTGAGGCCGCATATTTGCGGCAATTGTCCACTGCGCTGGGCCTTTCGGACGGTGAAAGAGACCAGATTCACAACTATATGGGCGCACCAACGTTACCGGGTTGAACCTGTGCCCGATTCCTGGGCTGGGATCGTCCGATTGGCCTTGACATGCACGGCGTAGCGCGTAAAAGCGCACGCTCATAGGAATTCAACCGAAAGGCCCCTGCCTTTCCGGACGCAGGAGATAACCATGGCGAAGCCGACGACAATCAAGATCCGTCTGAACTCGACCGCGGGCACGGGCCACTTCTACGTGACCAAAAAGAACGCACGCACCATGACCGAGAAAATGACCATTCGTAAATACGATCCGGTCGTTCGGAAGCATGTCGAGTACAAGGAAGGCAAGATCAAGTAATCTTTCCGTTCTATTTGGACTTTCCCAAAAAAGGCTCTGCTTGGCAGAGCCTTTTTTCGTGCTGAATTCCGGTGGATGGTTGCCAGAAACGTCAACATGCCCATCTGGGGCCGTTGCAGGAGCGCATCAGCCACCGATGCAATCGCATGGCCTGCGGCTTGCTTTTTGTGCCGACCTGCAAGTACGCTTGAGCAAACCGCCACAAAATGTTGACCGCCATGAAAAAAATCTTGTTATCCACAATAGCCGTTCTGACTTTGGCGGCCTGTGAAGACCCGTTCAACCGCAAAGGTGTCGGGTTTACCGGAATCGATGGCGAACCCCGCACGATTTCCGACGTTCCCGGAGCCGTCGCTTTTCTGCCGCCCGAAACGAACGTCCCTGCCGAACTGGCAGAGCTTCAGACCGTCACTCTCTTGGTTGATGAAGTGGATCCATCCAAGGTGGCGTCCGTTGCCATCGACAATGGCGGGCAGACGCCGGGCAATGCGGTCCAGCTACAGGGCAGCGATACGAATCTGTTCTTGAGCACCGTCAGTGTCAACGGAACCTTGTATGGTGTCCTTCGTACGCCGACGAACAGCGTTAAGGTCGACAACTCGGTCGGCGTTGGTTTTGCGCAAGAGGCCGAGCGTTTCACCGGGTGTCTACCTGCTGGCGATGTGTTCCGCAAAGGCACGTCCGAGCGTAGTTCGGGCTTTGCAGTACCGTTGAACTGTAGCTAAGTCTTTTACCTTCTGATGTATCAAGCCCTCGCCGATCTAGCGGGGGCTTTTTCTTGACCGGGCGCGCGTACATCGCTGCCTTTTCCGGTAGAACTTGTGCGCCGGACAAGCTCTATCACCAGTTGGTTCAAAACAAAAAAAAGGCCGGTCTGATGACCGGCCTTTTCCCATACCAATGGCATGCAATTACTCGCGGTTACCCAGGAATTGCAGCAGGAACATAAACAGGTTGATGAAGTCCAGGTACAGGTTCAATGCACCCATGATAGCGGCCTTGCCCAGCCATTCCTGATCGCCACTATGGGCCATTTGCAGGTATGTGGTCTTGATGTTCTGGGTGTCGTAGGCGGTCAGGCCCGCGAAGATCAGAACGCCGATGGCCGAGATTGCAAAGGCAACCGCCGAAGACGCCAGAAAGATGTTCACAACCATCGCGACGATCAGGCCGATCAGGCCCATCATCAGGAAAGTGCCCATGGCGGACAAGTCTTTCTTGGTTGTGTAACCGTACAGGGACAGGCCCGCGAACGCGATTGCGGTGATCAGGAAGACCTGGATGACCGACTCACCGGTGAAAACAAGGAAGATCCAGCTGATCGAAATGCCCATCACCGCAGCAAAAACGTAGAACACCAGCTGTGCGGCGGCTGCCGACATGCGGTTGATCCCGGCGCTGAAGCCGAAAACAAACAGCAAAGGTGCAAACATGATGACCCAGCGCAGGGGCGACGCGTAAATGCTATAGCCCAGCGATGTCAGATAGGTATCGGCATTCAACTGTGCCGCCGCGGCTGACGGATCGCTTGTGGTTGCCAGGCCCGCGATGGCCCAGGCTGCTGCGAACGTAATCAGCATGCCGACGGACATAGTGCCGTAGACTTTGTTCATATGGGCGCGCAGGCCCTCATCAATCTCGGCAGCGCGCGCGCCGGCCGCCGTCCGGATCGTGTCGAATTGTGCCATCAAAGGGTCTCCCTTTACATAATTATTCAGCCCCCCTGCTATGAGGGAAGCGTTCTAGGCAAATATCGGCAACTCAGGGCTGTGTTTCAAGTATTTACCGCGGAAAACCTACTAATTTACGCAACAAAAGTGGCGATCCGCAACACGTGACCGCCACTCATGAACTAAAGATATGTATTTGCATCATTTCTGCCAGAATTCCGGCGCGTCCCAGACGAAACGTCTGGCTTCGGCATCAGCCTCTGATCTAGAGACTCCGATGTCCTGAAGGGCGCGATCATCAAGTCGCGCCAGCCGACGGCGTTGACGCTTCAGGGAAACAGCACGCCTGATGATAGTGCCGAGCGATTGCTTCTTGGGCTTGCAATGGTGATGAATGGCAATTTGGGTCATATTTATTGTCCTTTCGTGCATTCTCGATGGTTTATCTCGTCTTCATCAATTTCCTTGATTGATATGGGGGAGTATGACATATCTTTAAAGCGAATATTTTTGATGAAACACATAAGGAATCGTGAAGATGCGGAATCTGGACATCACAACCCTTCGGTCATTTGTTGCGGTGGCGGATCAGGGTGGGGTGACTCGCGCTGCCGGATTTCTGCATCTGACGCAATCTGCGGTCTCGATGCAGTTGAAACGGCTGGAAGAGTTGCTTGGCCTTCAGTTGTTGGACCGCAGTGGCAGAACGATTGCCCTGACCGCGTCTGGCGAGCAACTGCTGGCCTATGCGCGCCGTATGATCGCATTGAATGATGAGGTGATCTCGAAACTGACCGATCAGGCCTTTGAGGGTGAGGTGGTATTGGGGGTTCCTCACGACATAGTTTACCCGGCCATCCCACGGGTCCTGCAACGGTTCAACGCGGATTTTCCACGGGTCCGAGTTCAGTTGGTCTCGTCTTATTCCTTGCAGTTGAAAGACATGTACAAACGCGGCGAATGTGACGTGATCCTGACCACGGAACCGTCGTCGGTGGACGGTGCGGAAACCATTGCAGAGCTGCCCTTGCGCTGGATAGGTGCGCCGGGTGGATCGGCCTGGCGCAAACGTCCGCTGCCTTTGGCACTTGGACGTCGCTGCTTGTTTCGACCACAGGTGATCTCTGCGCTGGATGCAGCCGGTATTCCCTGGGAACTGTCGGTGGAAACTGAAAACGACCGCACAATCGAGGCCACAGTCAGTGCTGATCTGGCAGTGTATGCGGCACTGGAAGGTACCGAAGCCGCACATCTTGAACAGATCGAAAGCGGGGGTGCGTTACCGGACCTGCCTGCGCATATGATCAACCTGTATGGTGGCGAGCCGGGTCGAGACGCGGTTGTCGAAGCGCTGGCACAATTGGTACGTCAGAACTTCCGCCTTCTTGGGGGGACGCAGCTGCGTGCCGTAGTGGGCTGATTGTGGTCAGGGGGTGATCACGATTTTGCCTGTCGATTTCCGCTCTTTCAGCAACCGCATGCCCTGCGCGACCTCATCAAGAGGCAAGACGTGGCTAATGTGCGGATTGATACGGCCTTCGGCGTGCCAGCGGAAAAGAGTGTCAAAACTTTCCCGCACGGCTTCTGGCCGGAATTTCAGATACCCGCCAATGTAAAAACCGATAACGGTCAGATTCTTGACCAGCAGATGATTGGCAGGGATTTGCGGAACATCGCCGCCGGCAAATCCGATGGGCAGTAGGCGGCCTTCGGGATTGGTGGCGCGGAAGGCCGCCTTGAACACATCGCCGCCGATTGCATCATAGACGACATCCGCGCCGCCAAGCGATCTGACCCGATCCCTTAGATCCTCTGAGGTATCAATCAGGTGATCGGCCCCTGCGGCGCGGGCAACGGCCAGCTTTTCAGGGCCGCGGGCCTGTGCGATGACGGTGGCGCCCATGAGCTTGCCGATCTCAACCGCGGTCAGCCCAACGCCGCCTGCTGCTCCGGTTACCAGAAGCGTCTCGCCGGGTTGCAGCCGGGCGCGGTGGTCAAGGGCCATGTGACAGGTACCATAAGCAATCTGGATCGCGGCGGCATCTTCGAAACGGGTCGTGTCAGGCAACGGGATCGCGCGATCGGCGTCGAAAACGCCATACTCTGCCAGCCCGCCCTGACCAGAATAGACGGCGATCCGATCACCCGGTTTCAGGGTGGGCACACCTGGACCGATGGCATCCACGACACCGGCTATTTCCATTCCCAAAGTAAACGGCGCAGGCGGTGTATCCTGATACGTTCCTTTCTGCATCAACAGATCAGCGAAATTCAAACCGCAGGCTTTGATCGCCACCCGCACCTGACCCTCACCCGGCTCGGGTTTCGGTACATCGCACAGCTGGGCAACTGCCCCCTCGGATCGAATACAAAAGGCCTTCATGTGGCTCCTCACGTGTTTCGGGCATTGGCACGTCGGCTGTACAAGATGTCAATTCCTTATGCGCGGCGTCCTGAAACGACTGAAAATCTGTCGCATGTCCAACCGGGGCAAGCGAAAAGCGCACAGGGCTTTTGACACATACAACCACAGCCCTTGTGAGGGGGGATCGACTCAACCAGCTTGAAAAAAAATTCAAAACGGGCAATATAGACTATCAGTGCTGGTAACGGGGGACGGCACAGTCCGGATTAGGGGGCGGTTAAGGAAGCCCCTGTTGGTATTGCGATCTCGGACGTCGCTCGATCCCGTACAAATGTGTGTGTAGTAGAGGAGAATACCAATGACTCATCACGTCGATGTCCATGTGGGCAAACGCGTTCGGCATCGCCGCTGGCTGATTGGGATGACCCAGCAACAATTGGCGCAGCAAGTTGGTATCAAGTTTCAGCAAATCCAGAAATATGAGACCGGAGCCAACCGAATCAGCGCGTCCCGCCTGTGGGACATTGCCGAGGCTTTGGACGTACCGGTAAGCTTCTTCTTCGAAGGTCTGGAAGAAGCAGAGAAAAGCAGCTCGGACAAGAAATCTGTTCCAGCTGATCTGATGGGCGATAAAGAAGCCCTGGATCTTGTACGCTCTTACTACGCAATTCCGGAAAACCAGCGCCGCCGCCTGTTTGAACTTGCACGTGTCCTCAGCGACGTCGCCTGATCAGACTGGCTTGACTTTGTCAGGTAATGCCCGCACCAGAGTGCCATGCATCCGGCGAGTTTAAGCGACATTGAAATTGCAGAAGAAATGGCCGAAGCGGCACGCGCGGCCATTCTTCCTTTTTTTCGTCAGACCAATCTGGAAACTGCGAATAAGCTGACCGAAGGGTTTGACCCCGTCACCGCGGCGGATCGGGCCGCCGAAAAAGCCATGCGAGAGGTGCTGTCCCGGTTGCGCCCCGAAGATGGCGTGTTGGGCGAAGAATACGGTGCGCACAAGGGCAGCAGTGGCCGAACCTGGGTTTTGGACCCCATCGACGGCACGCGCGGGTTTATCAGTGGCACACCAACTTGGGGCGTTCTGATCGCGCTCAGCACAGCAGACGGGCCGATCATGGGAGTGATTGATCAGCCCTATATTGGCGAACGCTTTGTCGGATCGACAGCTGGTGCGCATCTTACAGGGCCACTGGGGACCAGTAAGCTGCAAACCCGGGGGACGAAATCTCTGGCGCAGGCGACGCTGTTCACCACTTTTCCTGAAGTCGGCACCCCGGATGACCGGGCCGGGTTTCAGGCCGTATCGGAACAGGTGCAACTGACCCGATATGGAATGGACTGCTACGCTTATGCCTTGTTGGCCGCTGGGCAGGCAGATCTGGTGATCGAAGCAGGGCTGAACTCGTATGACATTCAGGCGCCTATCGCGGTTATTCAGGCGGCAGGCGGAATTGTGACCGATTGGCAAGGTGGCCCGGCGCATGAGGGCGGTAGGGCATTGGCCGCAGCCAACGCAGAGATTCATGCAGAGGCCCTTCAGATCCTGCGTCGGTTCTGAAATCTGTTGTCGCAGATCCCGATGACGGGTACATAATACACGGTCGGTTCTTAAGCCCGTTTTCCGCCGACCTTCGCACTCCTTGCAAGAGACGGGCAGATGCAGGAGCGCGACATGACGGAAATCCTACTCAAAAACGCTGACCTGATCCTGACGATGGACGAGTCCCGGCAGGAACTCCCCGGGGCTGACATTCTGATCCGCGACGGCCAGATTGCGGGGATCGGGTACGGATTGCAGACACAAGGCGAGGTTCACGATGTTTCGGGCTGTCTGGTGACACCCGGACTGGTGAACACTCATCACCATCTTTACCAAACGTTGACCCGCGCGGTGCCGGGCGGGCAGGACGCATTGCTGTTCGGGTGGCTTCAAACACTTTATCCGATTTGGGCGAAGTTCGGACCAGACGAGATGTTCACCTCGGCCCAGATCGGTTTGGCAGAGCTGGCGCTGTCAGGCTGTACGCTCAGTTCCGATCACCTGTACCTCTACCCCAATGGATCGCGGCTGGAGGACACGATTGCTGCCGCATCCGAGTTGGGGATGCGATTTCACCCGACACGTGGCGCGATGAGCATCGGTGAAAGCGATGGCGGCCTGCCTCCGGACAGCCTGGTGGAAGAAGAAACTGCTATTCTGGACGACATGATCCGCGTCGTGGATGCTTTTCACGATCCGTCCGAAGGGTCGATGTGCCGCGTAGGTCTGGCCCCGTGTTCACCGTTCTCGGTCAGCCGGGACCTGATGCGAGATGCCGCCCTTCTGGCACGGGACAAAGGCGTGATGTTGCATACACATCTGGCTGAAAACGATGAAGATATCGCCTATTCACAGGCTCAGTTCGGCTGTCGGCCCGGTCAGTACGCCGAAGATCTGGGTTGGATCGGCCCGGATGTGTGGCACGCTCATTGCGTCAAGCTGGACGGGGCCGAGATTGACCTGTTTTCGCGTACGAAAACCGGTGTCGCTCATTGCCCATGTTCGAACTGCCGTCTGGGATCAGGCATCGCGCCGGTGCGGGCGATGCGCGATGCGGGGGTAAAGGTCGGCCTCGGCGCTGATGGCTCGGCCAGTAACGACAACGGTAATCTGATGCTTGAGGCCCGGCAGGCACTGCTGTTGCAGCGGGTGGTTAATGGGGCAGATGCGATGTCGGCCCGCGAAGCATTTGAGATTGCAACACGTGGCGGGGCCGATGTGCTGGGGCGTCCTGATTGCGGGCGGCTTATGCCGGGAAAACGCGCGGATGTCGCTGTCTGGGATATGCGCAGTATCGAATGCGCAGGCAGTTGGGACCCGGCAGCACTGCTTCTGGCCGGTCCGATGCAGGTAAAGCACCTGTTTGTAGAAGGCCGCCAGATCGTGCGGGATGGGCATATCACGACGATTGACCTGCCCCGCGTGATTGAGCGTCAAAACAGTCTTGCCAAGGCGTTGCAGGCCTAAGCGGCCTTCCGCCCACCGATCCAGACCTCGGCCACAGCCCGATCATCACCCATCATGATGGTCGGGAAGATTGCCTCCCAAACATCGTTTGCACAAGCCTCGCGCTGGGCGATGGCCGGGGTCGAGGCGAGATCAATCACGACCAGATCCGCCTCCATTCCCGGCGCAATGTTGCCGATGCAATCATCCATCCGCAGGCTGCGCGCCGACCCGACTGTACCCAGCCACAGCAATTGCGCCGGATGCAGGGGGCGCCCGCGCAACTGACCGATTTCATAAGCGGCAGCCATGGTGCGCAGCATTGAAAAACTTGATCCGCCACCGGTGTCGGTGGCCAGACCGATCCGGTGGCCATCGTGGATCAAGCCGTTCATGTCGAACAGACCCGACCCTATGAAGGTGTTCGAGGTGGGGCAGTGGATCAGTGACGCATCAACCTCGCGCAGACGATCGCGTTCCCGGTCTTCCAGATGGATGACATGCCCATAAAGTCCGTTCTGCCCCAGCAGCCCGAACTTTTCGTAAGTGTCCAGATAGTCCCGGGCATCGGGGAACAGGGAGCGGACCCACTCGATTTCGTCTGTCTGCTCGCTCAGGTGTGTTTGCATCAGGCAATGGGGATGTTCCGCCCAAAGCGCGCCCATGGCCTCAAGCTGTTCTGGGGTGGACGTGGGCGAAAACCGGGGCGTGATGGCATAGGACAGGCGGTCGACACGGTGCCATTTCTCCAGCAGCGCGGCAGATTGGTCATAGGCTGTCTGGGCCGTGTCCCGAAGGCCTTCAGGCGCATTGCGGTCCATACAGGTCTTGCCCGCGACCACGCGCTGTCCCCGTTGCTGCGCGGCAGTGAAAAAGGCATCCACGCTTTCGGGGTGGATGGTGCAAAAACTGCACATCGTCGTGGTGCCATGGGCGGCAGTCAGATCCAGATAACGGTTGGCGATTTCAGAGGCGTATTCAGGATCACCAAACTTCATCTCTTCGGGGAAGGTGTAGGTGTTCAGCCAGTCGATCAACCGCTTCCCCCAACTGGCGATCATGGCGGTCTGCGGGTAGTGCACATGCGGGTCAACGAAACCCGCAATGATCAGGTGATTGCCATAGTCCTTGATGACGGCATCAGGGTGACGCCGCATCAGCGCATCGGACGCGCCGACATCGGCAACGCGTCCTTTGTCAATCACGACGGCTTCGTCCAGCTGGGTCGCTTCTGTTGGCTCTCCGTCAAAGGGTGAGCCTGTGAAACTCAGAACGCGCCCTTTCAAAAGCGTCTTTTGCGCCATTTGCCCTGTTCTCCACCTGTTTGGGACCGCGCTGTAGCATAGGCAGACGAAAGAAGTGGGTAAATCGGCGCATTGTCATTGTTTTCTGGTAGCTGCTTCTTCTATTTAGGGGCCAATCGCCGAAAGAAGGGGGCAGCGCATGACGACAGGCAATAACCAAGCCGAACACGATCTGCCCCAGGAAGAAGACGCGTATGCGCTGGATCGCCGGACCGTGGCGGCGATCCTTTATGCGGTTGATGTGGATGATCGTGACAAGCTGATTGAGCTGATGGAGCCGCTGCACGCGGCCGATATCGCTGACCTTTTGGAGCAGATCAATCCTTATGACCGGGCCCGGCTGATCCGGCTCTATGACAAGGAATTTGACGGCGACATCCTGTCTGAACTGGATGAATCGGTTCGCGAGGAAATCATCGCCGTTCTGACCCCCGAGGTTCTGGCGGAAGCCGTGCGCGAGATGGAAAGCGACGACGTCGTTGACCTTCTGGAAGATCTTGAGGAACCGCAGCAGGAAGCCATTCTGGGTGCGCTCGAAGATTCCGAGCGGCTAGCAGCGCAACAGGCGCTTGCTTACCCCGAGAGTTCTGCTGGTCGTTTGATGCAGCGTGAGGTCGTCATGGCCCCCGAGCATTGGACCGTCGGTCAGGCCATCGACTTCATGCGTGCCAATGACGATCTGCCCGAGCAGTTCTATCATGTTGTTCTGGTCGACCCGCGCCTGAAACCAACAGCGCAGGTGACATTGGGCAAGCTGATGGCGTCCCGTCGTGAAGTGCCTTTGCGCGATCTGGCGGAAGAGGAGTTTCACATCATCCCCGTTGATCAGGACGAGGAGGATGTGGCTTATGCCTTCAACCAGTATCACCTGATCTCGGCCCCCGTGGTCGATGCCGACGGGCGTCTGGTTGGTGTGATCACCATCGACGACGCGATGGTTGTTCTGGATGAAGAGCACGAAGAAGACATCCTGCGCCTTGCCGGTGTGAGCGACGAAAGCTCGCTGTCCGACAGTGTGGCGGCCACCAGTCGGCGACGGTTGCCCTGGCTGGCGGTAAACCTGTGCACGGCAATCTGTGCTTCGTTGGTGATCTCACAATTTGCGGCGGCAATTGACCAGCTTGTCGCGCTGGCCATCCTGATGCCGATTGTTGCATCCATGGGGGGCAATGCGGGAACGCAGTCGCTGACCGTTGCAGTGCGCGCACTGGCGACGCGCGACCTGACCAACTCAAACGTGATGCGCGTTATCAGGCGGGAACTGCTGGTGGGCATGTTGAACGGACTGTGTTTTGCCATTGTACTGGGGACCGTGGGAATGCTGTGGTTCGGTTCACCTTGGCTGGGTGTCGTGATTGGGTCAGCCTTGGTCGTGAACATGATCATCGCGGGCTTTGCAGGTACGGTAGTACCGGTAGTGCTGGATCGTCTGGGAATTGACCCGGCGCTGGCGTCAGGAACCTTTGTGACAACCACAACCGATGTCATGGGGTTCTTCATCTTTCTTGGGCTTGCCAGTGTGGTGCTATTGTGACCGATCTGACTGAAATCAAAGCAGCTGCACGCAAAGCGGCATTTGCGCGCCGCAAGGTCGCGTTCGACACGCGTGTTCCCGGTGCGGCCGGACGTTTGTCCGAGGTTCTGGCGGGTTATCGCGGCGTGCCCTTGTCAGGCTACATGCCAATCCGAACCGAGATCGACCCGGTGTCTGCCATGGCTGAAGCTGCGGCTTATGGACCTGTCGGTGTTCCCGTGATACAAGCCGCTGGAAAACCTCTGAAATTTTCGCGCTGGACGCCAGAAGGACCGCTGAAAGACGGCCCATTCGGTGCCAGAGTGCCCGAGGTCGATGATTATTTCGACCCCGAAATCCTGATTGTGCCGCTGGTGGCTTTTGATGCCCACGGCGGGCGTTTGGGATATGGTGGTGGATTTTATGACCGCACGCTGGAAGGATTGCGAGGCAAGCGCGCGACACTGGCAATCGGTTTCGCTTTTGACGCGCAAGAGGCGCAGAAACTGCCGCTGGAGCCGACCGATCAGCCGCTGAACATGGTTATCACCGAAAGCCGGGTGCTGACGTTCTAAGCCTCATTGCTGAAAGTGGCTGCGTAAATAGTCCCAGGCATCCACCTCGGTACCGTCTTTCAGGATGCAGATACCAAAGACGCTTCCGTCTTCGTTCTTCCGAAGTTGGTAAACTCCATCATTCTCGACGCAAAAGGTTGCCGCGGGATTGGGCATGGATGTCTTTGTGCCTTGCGCCATAACACCCGAAGCGACCACAAGGCCGAATGTCAGTATTGCCAATAGCTTCACAACATGTCCTTTTGATTTAAGCGCATGGCTAAGACTTTGCCACGCCTGCATGCAATTTCAAGTTCGGCTCAACTTAAATTTCACGGTTCCGCCTTGTTATTGCCCAGCACAGCACCTACGACCCGGATCATGAGGATTTTGTTTCTTGGTGATGTGATGGGGCGCGCGGGGCGCGCGGCCGTTCAGCAACATTTGCCGCGCCTGCGCGACGAATGGCGGCTGGATTTCGTTGTGGTCAATGGCGAAAACGCGTCGAACGGCATGGGGTTGAGCGGCGATCACGCCAAGCTGCTGCTGGATGCCGGGGCAGATTGCCTGACATTGGGCGACCATGCGTTCGACCAGAAAGACATGCTGCAATATATCGAGAAAGAACAGCGTATCGTGCGCCCGGTGAACTATGCAAAGGGTGCGCCGGGGCGGGGGCACCGGCTGTTTAACGCACCCGGCGGGCGCAAAGTTCTGGTGGTGCAGGTGTTGGGGCAGGTCTTTATGAAACGGCCATTCGACGACCCGTTCTCGGCCATTGAACCTATCCTGAAGTCGCACCCACGGGGTGGACAGGCACAGGCCATCATCGTCGATATGCATTGCGAGGCGACGTCTGAGAAGATGGCCATGGGTCATTATTGCGACAAGCGCGCCAGCCTTGTGGTGGGAACACATACCCATGTACCGACAGCGGATTCGCAGATTCTGCCAGGTGGCACAGCCTATCTGACGGATGCGGGCATGTGCGGCGACTATGACTCGGTCATTGGTATGGACAAGCAGGAACCGATGCGCCGGTTCATAACCGGGATGCCCAAGACCCGGTTTACCCCTGCCAATGGCGAGGCCACGCTGAGCGGAGTTTTCGTCGAAACGGATGATCGCGACGGCCAGGCCAAATCTGTTCGCATGGTGCGCGTTGGTGGACGTTTGGAACAAGCCGGGCCTGATTGACAAACGTCAGGCTTGCCCTGCCACGCGCAATGCGTGAAACTGCATGTCATCAGGCGCTTGGGCCAGGGTTCGGACAGAATACCACGAATGAATTTCCTTTCACTGACAGAGACGGGCAGCGCAATTCTGGCGCTGCTGATTGTTGCGAGCATGTTCGTCATGTTCCTGCGCGAGGTTTATCCGGCCGAGGTCGTGGCCATCGGTGGTGCCTCACTGATGCTGGTCACTGGGATCCTGCCCTATCAAAGCGCGCTGGCGGTCCTGTCCAATCCCGCGCCCTGGACGATTGGGGCAATGTTCATCATCATGGGGGCCTTGGTGCGGACCGGGGCCTTGGACGCCTTCACGTCGACCGCGCAAAGGCAGGCGCAGGTCAACCCGCGTATTGCCATCGGATTGCTGATGGGATTTGTCGTGCTGGCCTCGGCTTTTGTGTCGAACACGCCCGTTGTTGTGGTCATGATCCCGGTTTTTGTTCAGATCGCCCGCACGCTGAACGTACCCGCGTCAAAGCTGCTAATTCCACTCAGTTATGCCGCCATTCTTGGCGGGACACTGACACTGATCGGAACGTCCACCAACCTGCTTGTGGATGGTGTGGCCCGCGCGCAGGGGATGAAAGCTTTTACGATATTCGAAGTCACGCCGCTGGGGATTGCACTGGTGATCTACGGCATGATCTATCTGCGTTTCATCGCCCCCAGATTGCTGCCTGAGCGGGACAGCATGGCCTCGCTGCTCAGCGATCGGTCCAGAATGAAGTTTTTCACCGAAGCGGTCATTCCGCCCGACAGCAACCTGATCGGGCGTGAAGTGACCGGCGTTCAGTTGTTCAAACGCCCCGGCGTGCGTCTGATCGACGTGGTCCGGGGCGATGAATCGCTGCGGCGCAATCTGAAGGGCGTTGAATTGCAGGTCGGTGACCGCGTGGTTCTGCGCACCGAGATGACCGAACTTCTGAGCCTTCAGAGCAACAAAGAGCTGAAGCGTGTGGATCAGGTTTCCGCTGTCGAGACCAAGACGGTCGAGGTGCTGATCACACCCGGATGCCGTTTGGTGGGTCGGACCCTTGGAATGATGCGACTTCGGCGCCGGTATGGTGTCTATGTGCTGGCCGTTCACCGACGCAATCAGAATATCGGTCGCCAGTTGGATGATCTGGTGGTTCGGGTAGGGGATACATTACTGCTGGAGGGCGCCCCGGCAGATATCCAGCGCCTTGCCGCGGACATGGACATGGTGGATGTCAGCCAGCCCTCTGCACGCGCCTTCCGTCGCAGTCATGCACCGATTGCAATTGGCGCGCTGGTCGGGATCGTCGTCTTGGCGGCATTGGGTGTCGCGCCGATCCTGCTGTTGTCGATTGTGGCCGTAGCCGTGGTTCTTCTGACCCGTTGCATCGATGCGGACGAGGCGTTTTCGTTTGTCGAAGGTCGCCTGTTGGCGCTGATCTTCGCGATGCTCGCCATCGGTGCGTCACTGGACAGCTCTGGCGCGGTTTCACTGATTGTCGAGGCCGTGGCACCGGGACTAAGCGCTTTGCCGCCCTTCCTGATCATCTGGGCGATCTATCTGCTGACTTCGGTGCTGACCGAACTGGTTTCCAACAATGCGGTCGCAGTTGTGGTCACGCCTATAGCCATCGGGCTGGCCCAGGCCGTCGGAATGGACCCGCGCCCGTTGGTAGTTGCGGTTATGGTGGCGGCTTCGGCATCCTTTGCAACACCGATCGGGTACCAAACCAACATGATGGTCTACGGCCCTGGCGGCTACAGGTTCACCGATTTCATGAAGGTGGGTGTTCCGCTTAACCTGACGGTCGGATTGTTGGCATCCCTTCTTATTCCATTGATCTGGCCTTTGTGATTTCGGCGCAGAATCGCCACTTTGGCGAAGCACATCTTGCAAAGACCCAAGGGCACACGATCTTTTGCGAAGAGGGTTTGCAAAAGGATTTGACCGATGCAGCATTTGGGTCGCGCAATATGGGCGGGTGCAGCAACTTGGGCAGCTTTAAGCAGTGTCGCTATTGCCGGTATTGTTGAAGGGACCGCAACGTACCGAGAGCGCATTGCACTGCCACCGGACGCAACCCTTTATGTTGAGCTTCAGGATATCTCGCTGGCCGATGCCCCCGCTGTCACTCTTGCCGCGCAACGGTATGCGCTGAGCGGGGTGCCCGCGCAGTTCAAATTGACCTATGACGACGCGCTGATCATGGATGCTCATCGCTATGGCGTGCGGGCTTCAGTGATGCAGGGGCAAAACTTGCTGTTCACCACAGATACTGTGTACCCGGTTCTGACGAATGGGGCAGAGAATGCCGCCGATCTGCTGTTGGTTCAGGTCCAGGGGCAGGGGGCGGCAACGCTGGACAACACCCAATGGACCGCCTCGGGCCTGAATGGTGCGCCTATCGAGACCGAAAAACGCCCTGAGCTTGTCTTTGATCAGGATGGCGTCTTTTCAGGCAGCAGCGGCTGCAACCGGTTCAGTGGTCGGGCCGAGATCTCCGGTAATCGTATTGCGTTTCCTGACAACATGGCGGCAACACTCATGGCTTGCCCACCTCCGTTGGACGCGGTCGAGCGGCAATTCCTGCAAGCCTTGCAGAACGTCACGACCTTCGCGATGCAGGGCAACGCTCTGGCTCTGCTGGATGCGCAGGGCCAGCCGGTGATCAAACTGGTGCGCAGGTAACCGTGAAAGTGCGTCAGGCGACGGCCCTTGAACGCCCGGCATTGCGACCGGAAAAGATGCAGCCGCCCAGGAATGTGCCCTCCAGCGCGTTGTAGCCGTGATAGCCGCCGCCGCCGAATCCGGCGACTTCACCAGCAGCGAACAGGCCCGGCACGACATTGCCATCTGATCCAATCATCTGACTGTCCAGATTGGTTTGCAACCCACCCAAGGATTTGCGTGTCAGGATATGCAGCTTGACGGCAATCAGCGGGCCGTTGGCCGGATCCAGAAACTTATGCGGTTTGGCTGTGCGGATCAGTTTATCTCCGCGATAATTGCGCGCGGCAAGGATCGCCATCATCTGCGCGTCTTTCGAAAAGGGGTTGTCGACCTGCAAATCCCGGGCTTCGATCTGGGCACGCAGATGAGCCTCGTCTATCGGAGTGTCGCCCAGATGGTTCATGCCGTTGACCAGTTCAGTCAGCGTGTTGGCAACAACAAAATCCTCACCCTTTTCCTTGAACGCCTCAACCGGGGCAGTTGCGCTGGAACCTGACAGAATGCGTTGGCGGATAACCTCTTTCCAGCTACCTGAAGTGAAGTCGGGGTTTTGTTCCGACCCGGACAGCGCAAATTCCTTTTTGATCACCTTCTGGGTCAGAACGAACCAGCTGTATTCATATCCGGTTTTCAGGATCTCACGCAGAGTTCCCAGAGTGTCGAACCCCGGCAGACAGGGCGGTGCCAGGCGGTTGCCCCTGGCATCAAACCACATTGAACTTGGGCCGGGCAGGATACGAATGCCATGGGCGGGCCAGATCGGGTCCCAGTTGCGCACGCCTTCGGTGTAGTGCCACATCCGATCACCATTGATGACATGGCCGCCCGCCTTTTCGCTGATTGCGATCATGCGGCCATCGACGTGAAAGGGCACCCCTGCAACCATATCTTTGGGCGGCTCACCCAAACGGTCCCGGGGCCAGTTTTGACGCACCATGTCAAAATTGCCACCAATACCGCCGGACGTGACGATGATCGACGGGGCATAAACTTCGAACTCGCCAACCTCATCGCGGTTGGTTTTGCCACCGCGCTGGGAGGTGTCATCGGCCAGAATTTCTCCGGAAACACCTTTGGCGGTTCCGTTCTGCATGATGATATGGCTGACCTGGTGGCGGAACTTCATCTGGATCAATCCGGCGCTGACATGGTCGCGGACGCGTCGGATAAATTGTTCCAGAACGCCGGGGCCGGTGCCCCATGTGATATGAAAGCGCGGGACCGAGTTACCATGCCCAGTCGCATAAGACCCGCCACGTTCGGCCCAGCCAACGACCGGAAACCAGCGCAGGCCCATTTCGTGCAGCCATGGCCGCATTTCGCCAGCGGCAAACTCGATATAGGCTTCGGCCCATTTGCGGGGCCATGCGTCTTCGCCACGGTCAAATTGGGCGCTGCCCATCCAGTCGCGTAGCGCCAATTCGTGGCTGTCGCGTATACCCATGCGGCGCTGTTCGGGTGTGTCGACCATGAACAGGCCTCCAAGGCTCCAGAACGCCTGACCGCCCAAAAAGGTTTCGGGTTCCTGATCGACAATGATCACCTTCTTGCCCCGGTCGCCCAGTTCCGCCGCAGCTGCCAGCCCGGCCAACCCGGAACCGACGATAATCGCATCTGCAGTATTGTTTGTCATGAACACTCCTTTCAGCGGCGGCGGAACAAAGCGGTGAACGGTAGATCCAGGGCAGGCAACATGATGCCATAGACGGCCGAAAGCAGGGTCAGCGAAACAGGGCGGCCGGCAATGGCAACCTGATGATCCGCAATCAACCCCTCGCAAAGTTGCGTCAGATCAGCCTAAGCGAGGCGGAAAGGCGCAGGCAACCACGCCGTTGGGTCACTCGTATCGCTGGACGAAACGGCGCAGGATTTCGCCGGGCTGCGTGACCTTCGCCGAATGGCAGTGGTCGATCAGTTTCTGCGCGTCTTCGGGCGGGAAATAGCCGTGGTTCCTGTAGATGTTGATGCGTTGTTCAAAGTCTTTGGCATCGGCTTCCGGATGGAACTGAGTGGCATAGACGTTCCGGCCCCAGCGGATCATCTGGAACGGGCAGGGGTCGGACGCAACAAGGTGAACGCAGCCCTCGGGCAGGGCTTGAACCGCTTCTTTGTGGCCAACAAACGCATCAAAGGTGGCGTCCAACTCTGCGGTCAACGGGTCTTGTTGTCCTTCGGGGGTCAGGCGGCACCTGGATGGTCCCACAGGCTCGCCATACCGGGCTTTGCTCACGTTGCCATCCAAATGCACGGCCAGAATACCAAGGCCATAGCAACACCCCATGAAGGGATGATCCTGCGCGGTAATCTGCGGCATCAAACCCAGGATCGCTCCTTCGATCCGCGCATCCGTCGCGGATTTGGTCGCGGGGTCATCACTGACGCATCCCGGCCCGCCGCCTACGATAATCCCCGCATAATCGGTGACTTTCAGCCCTTCTGGCAGGTCTTCGCAATCCAGACGGATGCGATGCGTGCGTTCGGGTAACAACCCGCTGCGGTTCAGGATCGAGGCATATTCTGCGTCGGAGGCATCCGTTTCCGGGCGCAATTGCAGGATCAAAAAGCGTTTCATGAAAAGCCTTTACCCGTCACAATGGCCAGAAGACAAGGATGGCGGGGACGGAAACCACGATGATCAGAGCCTCCAGCGGTAGGCCCATGCGCCAGTAATCGCCAAAATGATAGCCGCCGGGGCCCAGAACCAGCGTGTTGTTCTTGTGACCGATAGGCGTCAGGAACGCAGCCGAGGCCGCAACGGCCACGGTCATCAGGAACGGGTCGGGCGACACCCCGAGCGTTTGGGCCATCTGGATGCCCACCGGGGCCGCGACGATGGCGGTGGCGGTGTTGTTCAGAACATCCGACAAGGTCATCGTCACGACCATCAGTACGGTCAGGATCGCCCATGCGGGCAGACCATTGGTCAGCTGAATCAGCGCATTGGCAATCAACTCGGTGCCGCCGGATGTTTCCAAAGCGCTGCCCAGTGGGATCATCGAGCCCAGCAGCACAACCACGGGCCATTCGATATGGTTATAAATTTCTGTGATTGGCATGACCTTGGTCAGCACAAAGGCTATGACGACAAGACCCAATGCGACGGGAAGGTAAATCAACCCAACACTGGCCGCGAAGACGGCAACTGCAAATAGACCGATGGCCAACAAGGCCTTGTCATTTGCCGTCACGTTCAACCCGCGTTCGGCCAAAGGCAGACACCCCAGCCAGTCGGTCACATCGGCGCTGCGATCACGGGGGCAAAGCAGCAGCAAGATATCGCCCGGTTCAACCTCGGTCTTGCGAACCTGTTCGGTGATCTGACGACCCTGACGTGAGATGCCCATCAGGACGGTGCTCTGGCGCCAAGCCAACCCGATACCCTGCGCTGTACGGCCGGCTATGCGCGCACTTTCCGGAACAACCACTTCGATCACTTCCAACCCGTCGCCTTCAGCCGTCAGCAGCTCCTGCCGTCGCGTGTCCGAGAAATCCAGTTTCAGCGCAGAACGGAATTCGTCCAGCGCTTCGGGGCGCGCTTCCAGTACCAGCGCGTCGCCATCGTTCAGTGTGGCATGGGTTGACCGGCCATATCGCCGTTTCCCATCCCGGATCAGGCCGATGATAGCCACGTCGGATTTTTCGGCCGTTTCATAAAGTTCGCTGACCCGTTTGCCGATATGGGCAGAGCCCGGCGGGATCGTCAGTTCGGCAATGTATTCGGCCAGAACCTCGGATGTTTCTTGTTGCACGCCGCGATTGGGTATCAATCGCCATCCGATCAGCGCGACAAACGCCAGACCGGCGATCGCTGCTATTCCACCAACAGGGGCGAAGTCGAACATATGAAACGGCTCGCCCAGCGTTTCCTGCCGGATCGAGGCGATGATGATATTCGGCGGGGTGCCGATCAGGGTGACCATGCCCCCCAGAATGGTGGCAAAGCTTAGCGGCATTAGGGAAAGGCCCGGGGGCCGACTTGCTTTTCGCGCGGTCTGAATATCCACGGGCATCAGCAGGGCAAGCGCCGCGACATTGTTCATGAAGGCCGACAGAATCGCACTGATCCCGCCCATCAGGGCGATATGCGCGCCCAGCCCTCGTGACGCATCAACCAGAGTTCGGGTGATCAGAAATACCGCACCTGACCTGACCAAACCGGCAGAGACTACAAGCACCAGCGCGACGATAATGGTCGCTGGGTGGCCAAAGCCCGCAAAGGCATCATCGACCGGCACAACACCCAGCACGACACCGATCATAAGCGCGGCAAAAGCCACAAGGTCGTATCGAAACCGACCCCAAAGCAGCATTCCGAAGACAGTGATGAAAAGCGCGAAAAGAATGATCTGATCTGTCGTCATGTCATCACCATACAAGGCGGTGAGGTCGTCGCAAGCCGCTCTCTTGATCCTGCCCCCCGCAAACGTCTATATGAGCGCCGAACACGCAAACATGATGACGAGGACGCACTATGGCAGGCCACTCCAAATGGGCCAACATCCAGCACCGCAAGGGGCGTCAGGACGCCGCGCGGTCCAAACTGTTTTCCAAACTGTCGAAAGAGATCACTGTCGCCGCCAAGATGGGCGACCCCGATCCCGACAAGAACCCGCGCCTGCGTCTGGCGGTGAAAGAAGCCAAGTCGAACTCGGTCCCCAAGGACGTGATCGACCGCGCGATCAAGAAATCGCAAGCGGGTGAAGGCGACGATTACGAAGAAATCCGCTACGAGGGCTATGGGCCCAATGGTGTTGCGGTCATTGTCGAAACCATGACCGACAATCGCAACCGGACCGCATCGACCGTGCGTTCGACCTTTTCGAAGAATGGCGGCAACCTGGGCGAGACCGGTTCGGTCGGTTTCATGTTCGAACGCAAAGGCGAGGTTGTTTACCCGGTGACCGCAGGGGATGCAGATTCCATTTTCGAGGCGGCCATCGAAGCGGGCGCGGAAGACGTCGAAAGCTCGGATGACGGTCACATCATCTGGTGCGCCGATACCGATCTGAACGATGTCTCCTCTGCATTGGAAACCGCGCTTGGAGAATCAGAATCCACCAAGCTAGTCTGGAAACCGACCACAACGACGGAACTAGGCCTGGAAGACATGCAAAAGCTGATGAAGCTGGTCGATGCTTTGGAAGACGATGACGACGTGCAGCGTGTCACGACCAATTTCGAAGCCACCGACGAGGTCATGGCGCAGCTTTAAGCTGACCCAATACCAACTCATTGAAACCCGGTCGCAACGGCCGGGTTTTTTGTTTTTTGATGGTCTTATTGAATTATTGGCTGAAACAATCGATGCACTTAGGCTGAAAGTGCGGGAAATACAGAAAACACGAAGACACAGTACGAATGACATCCGAAACTTCCGATCAGACCAAGCGCAACGTGCCCGTCCTGGCCGGGCAAAGTATCCTGTCTCAGGTCGCGTGGACGCTCGGCAGCCCGTCGGTTGTTTTGCCGTTTTTAGCCGTTTCCTTCGAGTTGCCGATGTTTGTAGCAGGGGCACTGGTGTCGGTGCGGATGGTCGGTTGCTTGATTGCCGACTTCTTTCTGGCGCAACCCGTTGCAGCAAGAAGCCGGAAGAAACATGCAATTGCGTTGACCGAAGCGGTCATTGGCGCCTGTCTGGTTCTGGCAATAGCTGCGGCCGCGACCGGGGCTGTCCCATTGATCGCAGTGGTTTTCCTGTCTGTATTTCTTGTGATCGGGCTTGTCAGCGAAGTGCAGACCTTGATGCTTACGGATCTGCTAGGGGACCATGTTCAGGCGCGTTCGCGCATGATCATGCAATATCTACAGCTTGGTGCAGGGGGGCTATGTGCCATTGGCCTTGCGTTGCTGGTGCATCAGATCACCAAGAATAATCCACCCTTTTCGCGCCATTCAGTCATGATTGGCGTTTCGGTTTTATTCTTCCTGCTGTCTGGTCTGTTCATGCTGGCGATAACAGAAACCGCGCGTGAGGTCGCGCCGACGACACCGCAGGAGTCCGAAAGGGGCATTTGGATTAAGGCGAATATCAAGGGTGTTCTGGGCATGTTCGAATACCAGTGGTTCCGGAGCTATATGATCATGCGTCTGCCCTTGGTTGCTGTGTCGCTGTCCGTTCCGTTCTTCGCGCTCATCGCAGCCGAAGCGCATCACAGCTCGACACAGGGATTGACCGCGATGATCGTCTCTTCCGCTTCGGGATATCTTGTATCGGGCCCTCTGTGGCAAATCATCAACATGAAATCCCATCGTGCGGTCATGGTGGTCGGGACATTGATGGTCGCCGCAACAGGCAGTGTTCTTTTGGTGTTCCACTATTTGGGCATCGACCATCAGATTCACTTGCATGCAATTGCACTGTTCGTTGTCACCGTTGCTGTGACCGGGACCAGCAGTGCGCGTAAGCTCTATTTTCTGGATGTGGCACCCAAAGAGCAGCGGGTGCGGGGATCGGCGGCGGTCAAGGCGTTCGCGCGTTTAACCGCGGTGTTGTTGTCTGCGGGCCTTGCCGCTGTCGCCCATATGCACGAGGTCGCGATGGCCGTCGCATTCATCGTCGTCGCCAGTCTGGTGTCCTGTATAAACTGCTACCGCATGATGCAACCAGAACGGAAAAAGGCGGAACAGCCCTCGAATTGAGTTTTTGGCGAGCGTCGCGAAAGCCTCAGAAGAAGGATGAAATCTCTTCCAGGGGTTTCTTGAGTTTTGCCACAGCAGGCACAGTCGCTCCTTCTGACGGGTGTCCCACCGCGATAATCATGGTTGGTTTTTCCGACGCGGGCCGGTCCAGCGCGTCGTTCAGAAACCGCATCGGGTTTGGGGTGTGGGTCAGGGTGCTGAGGCCCGCGTGATGAAGCGCGGCAATCAGAAAGCCGGTGGCAATGTTCACACTTTCCGGGACGTAGTAGTTCTTGTACCGC
The DNA here is from genome assembly GCF_056540845.1 of Ruegeria sp. AL2. Classification (NCBI taxonomy): domain Bacteria; kingdom Pseudomonadati; phylum Pseudomonadota; class Alphaproteobacteria; order Rhodobacterales; family Roseobacteraceae; genus Ruegeria; species Ruegeria sp. AL2. Next base: position 204,621 of record NZ_JBQFXM010000003.1, on the reverse strand, counting down.
GTTCCATCCTCGAATTGCCCCCAGCGCTGGGCAAAAACCACGATCAGCCAGGGGGCGATTGTCAGATGTTCTTTGACCGCGTTGGTGCCGATGGGCTCCAGTGCCTTGATCCATTCATCCCCGGCGCCACCTGCGTAGAATCGGCGTTCTTCTTCTTCGGCTTCTTCCCGGATGCGGTGTTTCAGGGCAGGGTCCGAGATGGCTGCAAAATGCCAGGGTTGGTGATTGGCGCCTGACGGCGCGGTACCCGCGGTGCTCAGGCTGGTTTCGATTACCTCACGGGCAACGGGGCGGGGGCTGAAATCCCGTACAGTATGACGCTGACGCATCTTTTCGTAAAATGCCTGCGCCGCGCCCAGCATGTCTGTATCGCTGATGTCGCATCGATCCGGCAGGGGAATGGGGTCATAGCTAAGAGCGTCACGTGAGAACATCGGTTCCTCCGAAAATGTCGTGTTTGTTTAGTCGCTTTGAGGCGGAAGCAAAATCCGTTCTGAAGCTTTTTTGACAGCCTGGGTCAGTGGTTTGAGTGCGGGCGCGAGAACACGCCCAACCTGCCAGCTCAGCGCGACATCCAACGGCGCATCAGGTACGATGGGGCGCAACAGCCCTTGTTTCAAAGCCTCCTGCACCAGAGCCGCGGGGTTCATACCCCACCCAAGCCCGGCAATCGCCGCGTCCACAAATCCTTGTGAAGAAGGCAGGAAATGAGACGGGGGTGACAGACGTTTGCCAGTGTGTTGAACAATCCAGGCCCTTTGCAGCCCGTCCTTTTGGTTGAAAACCAGGCAGGGTGCCTTGCCCAGCTCTGCCTCGGTCACTTCGTCCCGAAACCAGGTGTTAATGAAATCCGGGCTGGCTGTTGGCAGATACTGCAACACGCCCAATGGGATCGCGTCGCACCCGGTCACTGTCTGACCACCAACAGTGACGGCGGCGCTCACCTCGCCCCGCCGCAGCCAGTCTGCGGAATGATCCTGATCGTCGATCACCAGATCGAAAAGCATGTCAGGCACCTGCGCCATCGCATCAACAAACCAGGTGGCCAGACTGTCTGCCGGTACGGCAATGCGGACGCGGGCGGACCTTGGTTCCTGCTCCAGCGTCAGTTCTCGAACCAGCTGTGCCTCAAGCAGTCCGACATCTTCCGCGTAACGGGCAATGCGCAGCCCGGCGGGCGTTCCGGTGCAAGGAGTGCCCCGATGTATCAGGGTGGCTCCAATCCGATCCTCAAGCGCCCTGATCCGCTGGGATATCGCCGAGGGTGTCACCGCCAGCTCTGCCGCAGCCGCATCAAAGCTGCCATGGCGCAGAATGGCAGACAAAGCGGACAGGTGAAGAGGATCAAGCAGCATTAGCCAGGCTTAACTTGGGATAACATCTTTAATTTGATAGATCGCACCGACGGCCTTAGTCAACGTCTTGCAGTAGTAGGAGATCCCATGCCCACGTCCATAATCGCCGGTTTCGCGCTGGGTTTCAGTCTGATTCTCGCCATCGGGGCACAGAACGCCTTTATTCTGCGACAGGGGCTGCGGCGTGAACATGTGTTCCTTCTGTGCCTGACCTGCTCAATGTCCGACGCGGTTTTGATCGTTGCAGGTGTCACGGGGTTAGGGACCCTGACCCATTCAGCTCCCTGGTTTGAACTTGTAATGCGATATGGCGGGGCCGCTTTTCTGACGTGGTATGGGCTGCGCAGCTTCGGGTCTGCCCTGCGGGGTGGCGCGGTGATGGAAGCGGGCAACGGTCCGCGAACCAGCCTCAAAACCGCGATGCTTACCGCTCTCGCCTTCACCTGGCTGAACCCGCATGTCTATCTGGACACAGTGGTTCTGATCGGCTCTATCTCGGCACAGTATGATAACCGGGTCGGATTTGCCATTGGGGCAGTCACTTCCAGCTTTGTCTTCTTCTTTTCACTTGGATACGGCGCTGGTGTTTTGTCTCCGGTGTTTGCGCGCCAGCGCGCCTGGCAGGTGCTGGACGCAGTGATCGGGGTCGTAATGCTGGGTATCGCACTGAAACTTGTTGTCATGTGAAGGGTTGTTCCCGACAGGGTTTCGGTGTTCAACCTAAGCCATGACATCGTTAGCCGTTTCGTCGCGCCCGCTTGCCGGTATGTTCTGGATGTTTACCGCCGGGCTGTCCTTTGTTGTGATGACCGCTTTGGTCAAATCTCTGGGCACGACGATGAACCCGATCCAGGCCGCATTTCTGCGTTATGCGCTGGGATTGGTGTTTCTGTTACCGGCCTTGCGGTCGATCATGGCGACCCGGCTGACACCCCGCCTGCTGACATTGTTCGGTTTACGCGGTGTCGTACACGCGATTGCTGTCATGCTCTGGTTCTTCGCCATGACACAAATTCCCTTGGCCGAAGTCACTGCCATGAACTACATGACGCCGGTTTATGTCACCTTGGGCGCAGCCCTGTTTCTGGGCGAGAAGCTGGCTTTTCGCAGGGTCGCCGCCATTCTGGTCGCCTTGGTGGGCGTGCTGGTCATCCTGCGCCCCGGGTTTCGCGAGGTCTCACAAGGTCACCTTGCCATGCTCGGAACGGCCCTGATGCTAAGCGGGTCCTATTTACTGGCCAAGCTTCTTGTCCGCGACGTGCCGCCTTCGGTTGTCGTGGCGCACCTGTCCATCTGGGTAACCATCGCCTTGATCCCCTTTGCGGTTGCCGTCTGGACCCGGCCCAGTATGCAAGAACTCGGGGTTCTGTTTCTGGTGGCCAGCTTTGCGACCGCAGGGCATTATTTCATGACATTGGCGTTGCAGGCCGCGCCTGTGGCCGTCACACAACCCGTCACATTCCTGCAGTTGATCTGGGCCACGCTTGTGGGTGCTGCGATCTTCCACGTAAGCGTTGACCTTTGGGTTGTGGCTGGCGGAACCCTGATACTGGGCGCTGTAAGCTTCATCTCATGGCGCGAGTTCATGTTGAACCGTCGGGACTTGACGCCTCCAAGTATTGCGCCGAAGCTGTGAAGTGACATCTCTGCACTTACATTGATTGACGAGTCAATAAAAACATCCTAGCTTGGTCGCATGACACCTGTATGGGGAAAGCGATGCCAAAAGTTGGAATGGAGCCGATCCGCAAGGACGCGATTGTTCGAGCGACGATTGCTGAACTGGGTGTCAAGAAATCCCTGGATGTAACCGTCAGCCAGATTGCCAAACGCGCGGGCATGTCCAGCGCATTGGCCCACCATTATTTTGGCGGAAAGGATCAGATATTTCTGGCCGCAATGCGTCAGATCCTCGCCGATTTCAGCGACGAAGCCAGGGCCCAGTTGAAAGCGGCCAAACCGGGCAACCGGGCAGAGGCGATTATCCACGCCTGTTTTGCCCCTTCGTGTTTCACACCTGACGTGACTGCCGCCTGGATGACCTTTTATGTGTTGGCACAGACAAACAGTGATGCGCTGCGTTTGTGGCAGATCTATCAGGCGCGCATCAGGTCGAATCTGATCCATGCCCTGCGCCCCAGGATGCAGGATCCGGTCGAAGCTGCTGAAAACATGATTGCTTTGATTGATGGGCTCTATATTCGCGCAGCGCTCAGCGCCCCGGAAGAACCGCAACTGGCCGTGAACCACGCAATGCGCGTGCTCGATACTCTGCTCGAGGCTGAAAAATGACAAAACCAAACATTCTGATCCTGATGGTGGATCAGCTGAACGGAACCCTCTTTCCCGACGGTCCCGCTGACTGGCTTCACGCCCCGAACCTGAAGAAACTGGCGGAACGGTCGACCCGTTTTGCCAACGCTTATACTGCGTCGCCGCTTTGTGCGCCGGGGCGGGCCAGCTTCATGTCCGGTCAATTGCCCTCACGCACCGGCGTCTACGACAACGCGGCTGAGTTCCGCAGCGATATCCCAACTTACGCACACCATTTGCGCAGGGCCGGGTATTACACCTGTTTGTCAGGCAAAATGCACTTTGTCGGCCCGGACCAGATGCACGGGTTTGAGGATCGCCTGACAACTGATATCTACCCGGCCGATTTTGGCTGGACACCGGATTACCGCAAACCGGGCGAGCGGATCGACTGGTGGTATCACAACATGGGATCGGTGACCGGCGCGGGTGTTGCCGAGATTTCCAACCAGATGGAGTATGATGACGAGGTCGCCTATAACGCAAAGGCCAAACTCTATGACCTTGCGCGCGGCAAGGATGACCGCCCATGGTGCGTGACGGTCAGCTTCACCCATCCGCATGATCCCTATGTCGCCCGTCGCAAATACTGGGACCTCTATGAAGATTGCGCGCACCTGCTGCCCGAAATCGCTGATATCGGCTATGAAAACCAGGATTCTCATGCCAAGCGGATCTTCGATGCCAATGACTGGCGCAGCTTCGACATCACCGAGGAAGACATTCGCAAGTCCCGCCGTGCCTATTTCGCCAACATCACATATCTCGATGACAAGATCGGTGAAATCCTCGAAGTGCTGGAAACGACACGGCAAGAGGCGATCATCCTGTTCGTCTCGGATCACGGTGACATGCTGGGTGAACGTGGCCTCTGGTTCAAAATGAACTTCTACGAAGGCTCGGCGCGCGTACCTTTGATGATATCGTCCCCGGATTTGCCTGCGGGGCGGATCGATACGCCGGTTTCCACCATCGACGTGACACCCACGCTCGGGGCTCTGGCAGGCGTTGACATGGACGAAATCGCACCATGGACGGACGGCGAAAACCTGGTGCCATTGGCGCAAGGTGGCACGCGAACCGCGCCTGTGGCTATGGAATACGCGGCCGAGGCATCTTACGCGCCGCTGGTGTCGCTGCGCTATGGCAAGTGGAAATACAATCGATGCGCGCTGGACCCGGATCAACTGTTTGATCTTGAGGCAGACCCGCATGAGCTGACCAATCTGGCAGACAGTCCCGAACATGCGGGCACGCTGCAAACCCTGCGGGCAAAGTCCGAGGCCCGCTGGGATTTGGAGCGCTTCGACGCGGATGTCCGCGCCAGTCAGGCGCGACGCTGGGTCGTGTACGAGGCACTGCGGCAGGGCGGATATTACCCATGGGATTATCAGCCGCTGCAAAAAGCGTCCGAACGCTACATGCGCAATCATATGGATCTGAACATCGTCGAGGAAAACGCCCGGTTCCCACGCGGCGAGTAATCTCTTCGTCTTTTTGAAAATACTCCCGCCGGAGGCGTTTTTCCCGGCGGGCGGGGAGTTGTGAATATGGAAGCAGATTTTGTCATCGTTGGCGCAGGGTCCGCAGGCTGCGCAATGGCATATCGTCTGAGCGAAGGTGGGGCCTCGGTTCTGGTGATCGAGCACGGTGGTACCGACTTGGGGCCGTTTATCCAGATGCCCGCCGCGCTCAGCTATCCGATGAACATGTCGCGCTATGACTGGGGATATCAGTCCGAGCCCGAACCGCATCTGAACAACCGCCGTCTGGCCTGCCCGCGCGGCAAGGTGATCGGCGGGTCATCGTCGATCAACGGCATGGTTTATGTACGCGGTCACGCACGCGATTTCGACACTTGGGCCGAGATGGGGGCCGACGGCTGGTCCTATGCGGATGTGCTGCCCTATTACAAACGCATGGAGACATGGCATGACGGTGGTCATGGCGGCGATCCGGCCTGGCGCGGAACCAACGGCCCGTTGCACGTATCGCGCGGCCCACGTGCGAACCCACTGTTTCAGGCCTTTGTCGATGCGGGTCAGCAGGCGGGATACGAGGTCACCGGCGACTATAACGGCGAAAAGCAGGAAGGCTTTGGCCCGATGGAACAGACCGTCTGGAAAGGGCGGCGCTGGTCAGCGGCGAATGCATATCTGAAGCCCGCGCTCAAGCGTGACAATTGCGATATCGTGCGGGGCCTTGCGTCTCGGGTTGTTATGGAAAACGGTCGCGCCACTGGCGTGGAATTGATCCGTGGCGGCAAGAAAGAGATCATCAAGGCCCGGCGCGAGGTCATTCTGGCTGCGTCCTCGATCAACTCGCCCAAGCTGCTGATGCTGTCCGGTATCGGCCCGGGCGCGCATCTGGCGGAACATGGGATCGACGTTGTAGCAGATCGTCCGGGGGTGGGTGCGAACCTTCAGGACCATCTAGAGCTGTATATTCAGCAGGCCTCGCTGCAACCCATTACGCTTTACAAACACTGGAACCTGTTCAGCAAGGGCCTGATCGGGGCGCAGTGGCTGTTTACAAAAAAGGGGCTGGGGGCGTCGAACCAATTCGAGAGCGCAGCCTTTATCCGGTCGAAACCGGGGGTGGAATACCCTGACATCCAGTATCACTTCCTGCCAATTGCGGTCCGCTATGATGGGCAGGCTGCGGCTGAAGGGCACGGATTCCAGGCGCATGTCGGCCCGATGCGCTCGCCCTCGCGGGGTGCAGTCACGCTGCGGTCGGACAGGGCTGAAGACGCACCTGTGATAAAGTTCAACTACATGAGCCACGAAGAGGATTGGGAGGATTTCCGCACCTGTATCCGACTGACCCGTGAAATCTTTGGGCAGGATGCGTTCAAACCTTACGCCGGTAAGGAAATTCAACCAGGTGCCTCTGTGCAAACGGATGAAGAGCTGAACGCCTTTATCGCGGAACATGCCGAAAGCGCCTATCACCCCTGCGGCACCTGCCGGATGGGGCGTGCGGATGACAAAGGTGCGGTGGTCGATCCCGAGGGTCGCGTCATCGGTGTGGACGGGCTGCGCGTCGCGGACAGTTCGATTTTCCCGCAGATCACCAACGGCAATCTCAACGCGCCCTCGATCATGGTGGGCGAGAAAGTATCGGATTCCCTGCTGGGCAAAGACCCGTTGCCCAAGGCCAATGACCGCCCGTGGATTCACCCGGGCTGGGCAACCGCGCAGCGTTAATCCTTCTGAACTGCCCCCGGTTGAATGCGTAAATTTTCGGCGCTTGCCGGGGGTATATTAGCAAAAAGTTCAGTGTTCTTGTCCAGATAAGCCTGAGCCACGTTTCAGAACAACTTGCCCTCTGCACGGCAGGATGGCGCGTGGTGTTGTATTGAAACTCGCGGGATTATTGCGGGTAGTTGATCCCGGTCAAAGCGAAAGCCCGGTCACGCTTCTATCACTGATTTGCAACGACATATGAAGGAGCGAACAGAGATGTCTCACACCCCGCATGAACTGGCCGAAGAGTTTCCGGACAAAGTTGAACTGATGAGCCAGCTCAAGCAAACGGATGCGCATTTTGCGCGGCTGGCCGATGAATATCATGAGGTCAACCGCGAAGTTCACCGCGCCGAAACCAATGTCGAGCCCATGGAAGAACTGGCAGAGGTTGACCTGCGCAAAAAGCGCGCGGCGCTGAAGGATGAGATTTGGGCGATCCTGTCCAAGGCTTAAACATAGTGACGGGGGCTCTGCCCCCGTCGTGACCAGAGACGCTACACCGGTGGGATAATAAATCAGACTAAGATCAAGTCACTTCATAGGGCAGGGTGCCGCGAATATGGGTGTCGATGCTCAGACGGCGTTCCAGCGGCGGGACCGAACGCTGGTGGCAGGTTTGCCGCTCGCAGATGCGGCAGGAAATACCGATAGGCTCGTAGGCGCTGGCATTGTTGATGTCGAGGTTATCAGCATAAACAAGAGCCGGGGCATGACGGACCTCGCATCCCAGCGCTATGGCGTATCGTCTGACCGGAGCGCCAAACGAGCCCCCAGATTTTGAGACATCCCGCGCCAGCGAAATATAGCGAACACCATCAGGCGTTTCCGCCAGTTGCCGCAGGAAATGCCCGGGCGTTTCAAAGGCCCGATGCACGTTCCAAAGCGGGCAGGCCCCACCAAAGCGCGCAAATTGCAGGCGTGTGGCCGAGTGCCGCTTGGTGATCGTACCGGCCTGATCAACCCGGACGAAGAAGAACGGGATACCCTTGGCGCCGGGACGCTGTAGTGTCGACAGCCGATGTGCAACCTGCTCGACCGACGCCCCGAAACGGTTGCTGAGCAGCTCCAGATCGTGACGCTCTTCCTGAGCGGCGGTCAAAAACGCGGTATAAGGCATCAGAGAGGCACCAGCGAAATAGTTAGCAAGTCCGATCTTGGCGATGGAGCGAGCCTGGTCGCTTTGGAATTTGGCGAAATCCAGCGTCGCCTCCAGCAACTGGTCCTGACTGATCAGCGCAACCTGCAACAGAAGTTGGAACACTTGCGTCTGCGGCGCAGCACGGGAGGACAGGCGCAAAATTTTGCTGTCGACATCATAAGCGCGCAAGGGGCCCGTATCTGAAAAAACCACCTGAATTCCACGCTCTGAAAGGCTGCTCAGGGCGGCTTGCCGGATACCGCCGGGGCCGTCGGCGCGGTTGGCAAACAGTTCCGCAGCCCTGTCCACGGCGTCGATGTAGTTGTCGCAGTAGTGGAAGAAATCGCGCACTTCTTCCCACGGGCTGGCCTGAATGCGCGCATCTTCGCGTCCCAAAGCCTCGTCCAGCGAGGCAAGGCGTTCATGTGTCTGCCGATAGGTTTTATGCAATTCGATAAACGCCCGCGCCAGAGCCGGGGCGTTGGAAGCTGTCAGGCGCAGATCTGCCAGTGGGGGCTGAATGTCCGAAAAAACAGGATCGGCCAGCGCCTCGCGCATGTCTGAAACAAGACGTTCGCTGTCGCCGGTGCTGAGTTCGGTAACATCCATTCCGAATTCCTGCGCCAGAGCCAGCACAACCGTGGTCGAGATCGGCCGGTTGTTGTTCTCCATCTGGTTCAGGTAGGGCAGTGAAACTCCCAGTTTGGCGGCAAATTCGCGCTGCGTCAGAGTCAGGCGCGTACGCATTTCGCGCAGTTTCGCGCCCGCATAGAGCTTTTGAGTGGCCATAGGGTGCCTTTGCAAGTTTTCCAATTGCCGAGGATAACTTTGCAAAGTCATTGGGGCAAGCGGTTACAGCCCTAATTGCCGTTCTCTTCGTACGACAGTTGAAATTGCGACGATCGCCAGAACGGCTGTTGCCAGCATCAGCCAAAGCAGCGGCATCGCGCCGGTTTCACGCGTCAGCAAGGCACCTGCCAGCGCGCTCAGCCCGGCGCCGCCGCCCAACATGATGGCGCCACTCAGGCCCGAGGCGGTTGCAGCCAGGTGAGGGCGCACTGATAGCGCGCCCGAGGTTGCGTTGGGGATGACCATGCCATTGCCGACGCCCACAAATGTCATGAACCCAAAGAAACTAAGTGCGGTTCCGCGGTCCGCTAAAAACAGAAATGCCGATACAGCGACGCCAAACGCATTGAACAGGCTTCCCCACAGCACCATGCGGTTCACGCCGAACCGTACTGAAAACCGCCCACTCATAAAGTTACCTACAAAATACCCAACCGCAGGGGCGCCAAAATAAATGCCAACCTGTGCCGCGCTCAACCCGAACAGTTCTGTGCCAATGAACGGTGCGCCGCCGAGGTAGGCGAAAAACGAACCCGAAGAGAAGGCGCAAGCCAGTGAGTACCCCCAGAACCGTGGCGAGGTTAGAAGTTCGGGGTATTCCTTGAATTGCTGGACAAGTGTCTTGCCGCTTTTTGCCGATGTTTCCCCAAAGTCCGAATAGGTCAGTGCCATAGTCAGCAGACCTACGGCAAAGGGCAGCCAGAAATTCGCTTTCCAACCAAAACTCACTTCCAGCAAGCCGCCGATGGCAGGGCCAATCATTGGAACCACGGCCATGCCCATCGTCACATAACCGATCATCGAGGCAGCTTGATCCTGATCGTACATATCCCGCACCGCAGCGCGGCTGAGAACCATACCGACGACCACAACCGCCTGACACATCCTGAACGCCAGAAAAACCGTAGCATTGGGGGCAAAGATGCATCCCAGGGTTGCCATCAGGAACAGGCCTAGGCCCCAAAGCAAAACCGGCCGTCTGCCTGCCTGATCCGCGATTGGACCTATGAGAATTTGCAGAATGGCATTGATCAGCAGATAAAGCGCAATCGACAGCTGCATGACCTTGTAATCGGTTTCGAAATACTCGGCCATGTTTGGCAGGCTGGGCAGAAACAGGTTCATGCTCAGGGCGGAAAGGCCCGAGAGTAAAACAAGCGTCGCCAATGTGGGTGGTGTGCGGTGGACCGCGTCAGAGCTGAACTGCATGGTTCACATGTATAACCGTGGATTTTCGGATTGCCAGTCATTCGCAGAATTGCTCGTGAAAATTCGCAGTTTTGCAATTATCCAAATTACTGTTGCTGAAATTTTGCAAATTTGCCGAAAATAGCTTTGGATGAGCGGCCCAAACAGGTAGGGTCCCGGCAAATTAATAAGGGGATAGTCGTCATGAAAGACATTCTTTCCGAATTGGAAGCCCGTCGTGATAACGCACGTCTGGGGGGTGGGCAGAAACGGATCGATGCCCAGCACGCACGCGGCAAGCTGACCGCACGTGAACGGATCGAACTGCTGCTGGACGAGGGCAGCTTTGAAGAGTTTGACATGTTCGTCAGCCACCGCTGCACCGATTTCGGGATGGAAAAACAAAAGCCTGCGGGTGACGGTGTCGTCACCGGCTGGGGCACGATCAACGGGCGCATGGTTTATGTGTTCAGCCAGGATTTTACCGTCTTTGGCGGATCGCTGTCGGAAACCCATGCTCAGAAGATCTGCAAGATTATGGACATGGCGGTGCAGAACGGTGCGCCGGTGATTGGCATCAACGATTCGGGCGGCGCGCGCATTCAGGAAGGTGTGGCTTCGCTGGCAGGTTATGCCGAAGTGTTCCAGCGCAACATTATGGCTTCGGGCGTGGTGCCGCAGATCAGTGTAATCATGGGCCCCTGTGCCGGTGGTGCAGTGTATAGCCCGGCGATGACCGACTTTATCTTCATGGTCAAAGACACCTCTTACATGTTCGTGACTGGCCCGGATGTGGTGAAGACCGTAACTAACGAAGTGGTGACTGCCGAGGAACTGGGCGGGGCTTCGACCCATACCAAGAAATCCTCGGTCGCTGATGGCGCGTTCGAAAACGACGTCGAAGCTTTGGCCGAGGTGCGGCGCCTGGTGGACTTCCTGCCCCTCAACAACCGCGAAAAGCCGCCCGTGCGCCCGTTCTTTGACGAACCCGGCCGGATCGAGGCTTCGCTGGACACTCTTATCCCAGAGAATCCGAACACCCCCTACGACATGAAGGAACTCATCGCCAAAGTAGCGGATGAAGGCGATTTCTATGAAATTCAGGAAGATTTTGCCAAGAACATCATTACCGGGTTCATCCGGTTGGAAGGTCAGACCGTTGGCGTCGTCGCAAATCAGCCGATGGTGCTGGCCGGGTGTCTGGATATCGACTCGTCACGTAAGGCTGCGCGCTTTGTACGCTTCTGTGACTGTTTCGAAATCCCGATCCTGACACTGGTCGACGTTCCTGGCTTCCTTCCGGGAACAAGCCAGGAATATGGCGGTGTCATTAAGCATGGGGCCAAGTTGCTCTTTGCTTATGGTGAGGCGACCGTTCCGAAGGTTACGGTGATTACCCGAAAGGCTTATGGCGGTGCTTATGACGTTATGGCCTCCAAGCATTTGCGCGGTGATTTCAACTATGCCTGGCCCACCGCCGAAATCGCGGTCATGGGGGCCAAAGGGGCGACCGAGATCATTCATCGCGCCGATCTGGACAATGCGGACAAGATTGCGTCTCGCACTAAGGATTACGAAGACCGATTTGCAAATCCCTTCGTGGCAGCCGAGCGCGGCTTCATCGATGAGGTGATCATGCCGCATTCGACCCGCCGACGTGTGTCCCGGGCATTTGCCAGCTTGCGCGGCAAACAACTGAAAAACCCGTGGAAAAAGCACGACAATATCCCGCTGTGATCCTTCTGGGGGCGGGGTGATCTGCCCCGCTCAATCTTTGACCGTCACAGCGGCTCCGAGGCTAATACTCCCTCAAATTGAGGCGGAATTGACAAAAACCGGCAAATAGTAGAATGATCCGACCCGTCAGACATAGAACCGCGCAGACCAATCGTACTGCGCGCGCGACCCCGGAAGGAGGAGCTCGCCGCTGGTGGGTCCGGGGCCGCGCCATTTGTCTGATTGCTCTCACCTTCAGCCATCCAGCTTTTGCGGACACCGATACGTTGCTGCCGGTGCCGTCGGGCCAGCCAGTGCAACTGAGCGATGTCCTGCTGGACAACAATCCTGGCGAGCTTTGGCTGCGCTTTCGCTTCATCGCGCCCAGAATAGGCGCGTCAGTGGGGCGGATCGGGTATGATGTGGCGTCGAAGGATATGGAGCACCTGTGCCAGATTCTGGCCGTTCCATATGTCGCGCAGCATGAATTGCAGCCGGCGCGGGTCGTGATCTCTTTGTCCGATCGCCCGGTTGAGTTTGGTGATGCCGCCCCTGATGCGACCCAGTTTTTTGAGGCCTACCGGCTGGAGCAGTCCAAGTGTATCTGGGAGGGGCTTTGACCATGACCGCAAGATTCCATGAGTACAAAGCATCTCAAACCAACTGTGCGGCTTTGGAGGTGCGCATCATGAACCCATCCCTTTTCGGGCTCGAATTGCTTTTGTCTGCAAGTATGACACAAGGGGGCCTTTCATGCTGAAGCATCGTGGTTTTCCCGGTCGCCTTTCAGGCACAGACTTTCAGTTCACCATTCGTCGCGCCAACCCAAAGGGCGTTACACCGTTAACGCGGCGGGAGCGGTTTCGGGATCGTAAACCTGCGGACAAGCGCGCTGATATTGCGTTCATGGAAGCCCTTTGGACCCATTTCGGTGACCAGCCGTTCGAACGGGGCAATCTGGATGCCGGGCGTTTGAGCTGGCTGTTCGGGCGCGAAGTCATTCCGGCAGAAGACCCCTTTGATCCGGCCAGCTATGATGCCTTGCTTGTCATCGACGTAGACGCTGCGCGCGCATCCTTCCCGGACATCATCGACGGGATGGACTGATTGTGATATTCGCAGCCGTACATAAGCCAATCACTGCCGGTTTCGGGAAGATCCTGCCCGAAACCGGGCAGGATTTGTGTGTGGTCTCAGAAGTTCAACTGCGCCGCAAGCTGAACACGGCTGCCATCAAAGGTTCTGCCGGTGGGCGCGTCGTTCCGCTCGCCATAGATATACTCGGCGCTGAGCGTCAGACTGTCTGTCGCCTTGTAGAACGCGTTGACATGGATCGTTTCCAGCTCGGTGAAGGACAGGGTGCCGGTCGAGGTCGGCAGATCATAACTCTCGCGACCATAGGAAATGCCAACGTTCAACTTCGGGCTGAGGTCCTGCCTGAATTCCACGGTATAGCCATCCACATCGTTGGCCTGTCCTCCGACAATGGCATCGCCGAGACCGATCAGGTATGGCCCAAGCGCCTCACCAGTGACGTAGTTGACCTGGAACAATCCACCTTGCCAGGGGCGAATGCCGCCCGACAACGTAAAGCCCGTCTGATCCACTTCGACATTGCCGGAATTGGCTTTGCCGTACAAAACGGCTCCACGGGCAATATATGTGCCGTCGTTATACTCCGCCGAGGCCGTCAGGACGGGATCATCGGAATTCGACCCGCTCACGTTCTCTTCGATCGAGACCGCAAACTGTGCATTGCTGCCAAGCTGCCCAGTGTATCTCAACTGCGGGACACGGGCGAATGCGATACCCACCGGGCCGTTGAATTCGACGGTGGTCGGGTAGGTGTCCAATGGTTGGAAGTTTGTCCAATACTGACCGATCAGGAACTGGTCGCCAATGGTGATGTTGGCATGGCGTATGCGCAATTCAGCCGTGCCACCGGAACCGAACAGGTCAAGCTCAAGCTGTCCGCCAATGTCACCGATCCCGCTTGGGGTGGTGGTACGCAGTCCGATCCGAGATTGGCGAACGGTTGCCCCGAAGGTGCCGTCGGTCGCGGCCGAGGGTTCGCCGATAACATTCACGAACGCTGTATCCCCCTGATCGTAGTCGAAGTCATAAAAGAAATCGGCCTTCACGTATCCGTAAATGTCCAGAACGGTGTTGCCGATGCGGAAATCTCCGTTGGCGGGGCTGCTTTTGCCGGCTTCCAGCGCCTCGATCCGTGCGCGCAAAGCGTCGAGTTCAGCCTGGGTCTGGGCGTCCTGAGCGAAAGCAAACGTGCCAGTCACACTGAGCGCAGAGGCAGCGAGCAGGAGTGCCTTTTTTCTAGTCATAGTCATGTGGGTGTTCCTTTGAGTGCGAGTGTGCCCAAGGACCGTTTCACGCAGCAGAAATCTTTGGAAATCACGAGAAAGAGAATAGAACCGTCTGATTTCTCAAGAAAATGTGCCTTTTTCGGCTTCTTGAATCACGGCGTCTTGAACCTGTCATCTAACGCACTGCTGCGAGGGAATTCCTTCGCCTGTGCAGTAGCGGCGATTCGTGATGTTGCAGTCGCAGAAAACATCGGAAGCGGCCCCTTTCGTCACGAAACTGTGACGGTAAACGGGTCTATCGCGCTGGTAATTCCCATGAATGCTGTCGGCACGAAGTTGCGCGCCATGTTGCGGCTTGGGCAGAAACCAGCCGAGTTGCCCTTGGGAAACAATACTGTGTTTGCCCAACGGATTGTGCCGTGCAATCTGAATGGGCCGTGCGGCTCTACTTTGCCTGCGCCGCACATGCACCTACTATTCCGTACCCCTTCCTTGCGCGGGCAGGCTTGTGTTCCCCACATAGACCTGTCCGCGTTTTTCTTTGTGGGCCGCGCAGCCAAAAAGTGGCGATATCCCGCACAAAACCTGCCTGCAACCCCATTGATATTGAATAACAAGCCGCATTTCGCGCATCTGGCCCTAAACGAACCAAGAAACCTAAAAGGGCAGACACAATGCGATTCTCGAAACTCATCCTTGTTGCGGCGACCTGTGCTGGTCTGGCCGCGTGCGGTGACACCACGGGCGAACAGGCAATCCTCGGCGGCGGTGCCGGGGCTGTGGGGGCCGCGGTCCTCAATGCCGACCCGCTGTTTGGCGCGGCCGTCGGCGCAGCGGGCAACGTGCTGTACTGCAAGACGCAGAACACCTGTAACTAACGCAAATCTTTCGGGGCGCCTGGCGCCTCAGCCATCATCGCGCATCACGCCGTCGTGGGGATCGTTCCCTGCGGCGGCGTTTTGCGTTTTCGGAACACCAAGCCAAAGGACGTTTCATGTTCAATAAGATCCTGATCGCCAATCGGGGCGAGATCGCCTGCCGGGTCATCAAGACCGCCCGCAAGATGGGTATCGGCACCGTTGCCATTTATTCGGACGCGGACAAGAACGCGTTGCATGTGTCGATGGCCGACGAAGCCGTGCATATCGGTCCGCCCCCGGCGAACCAGTCCTACATTGTGATCGACAAGGTCATGGATGCCATCCGCAAAAGCGGCGCGCAGGCGGTTCATCCCGGCTATGGCTTCCTGTCGGAAAATTCGAAGTTCGCCGAGGCGCTCGAGGCCGAAGGTGTCGCCTTTGTCGGTCCCCCTGTTGGTGCAATCGAAAGCATGGGCGACAAGATCACTTCGAAGAAGATCGCACAGGAGGCCGGAGTTTCGACGGTTCCGGGTTACATGGGGCTGATCGAGGACGCGGACGAGGCGGTCAAGATCTCGAACGAAATCGGTTATCCGGTCATGATCAAGGCCAGCGCCGGTGGCGGTGGTAAGGGCATGCGCATCGCGTGGAGCGATGAAGAGGCGCGCGAAGGCTTTCAGTCGTCCAAGAACGAAGCCGCAAACTCGTTCGGAGATGACCGGATCTTCATCGAAAAATTCGTAACCCAGCCGCGCCACATCGAAATTCAGGTTCTGTGCGACAGTCACGGAAATGGCATTTACCTGGGCGAGCGTGAATGCTCAATCCAGCGCCGGAATCAGAAAGTGGTGGAAGAGGCGCCGTCACCCTTCCTTGATCCCGAAACCCGCAAGGCGATGGGTGAACAGGCTGTCGCTCTGGCCAAGGCCGTGAACTACGCAAGTGCAGGTACGGTCGAGTTCATCGTGGACGGAGACAAGAACTTCTACTTCCTCGAAATGAACACGCGCCTGCAGGTGGAACACCCTGTTACGGAACTGATCACCGGCGTCGATCTGGTCGAGCAGATGATCCGTGTCGCAGCGGGTGAAAAGCTTTCGATAACGCAGGAGGACGTGACCCTGACCGGCTGGGCGATTGAAAACCGTCTGTATGCGGAAGACCCGTATCGCAACTTCCTGCCGTCGATCGGTCGTCTGACCCGGTATCGCCCGCCGCAGGAAACCGCGGCTGGTCCGTTGCTGGTCAACGGCAAATGGCAGGGTGAAGCACCAGAAGGCGAAACCGCCGTGCGCAATGATACCGGCGTCTACGAAGGCGGCGAGATCAGCATGTATTACGACCCGATGATCGCCAAACTCTGCACCTGGGCGCCGTCCCGCGAAAAAGCTATCGAGGCGATGCGCGTGGCGCTGGACAGTTTCGAAGTGGAAGGCATCGGTCACAACCTGCCGTTCCTGTCGGCAGTTATGGATCACCCAAAGTTTGTCAGCGGTGACATGACAACGGCCTTCATTGCTGAAGAATACCCAGACGGGTTCGAGGGCGTCACGCTGCCCGAAGCTGATCTGCGCCGGATTGCTGCTTCCTGCGCGGCCATGCACCGCGTCGCCGAAATCCGGCGCACCCGCGTGTCGGGGCGGATGGACAATCACGAACGCAAAGTAGGCAAGCGCTGGGTTGTGACATTGCAGGGACAGGAGTTCGCCGTGCAGGTCAACGCCGACAAAGAGGGGTCAACGGTCAAGTTTGAGGACGGACCGTCCTTGCGTGTCGCCTCGGACTGGACGCCGGGCGATCAGCTGGCGGTTCTGGACGTGGATGGCAGCCCGCTGGTTCTGAAAATCGGCAAGGTCTCGGGCGGGTTCCGTGTTCGCAACCGGGGCGCTGACATGAAAGTGCATGTGCGCCGCCCACGGCAGGCGGAACTGGCCAAACTGATGCCGGAAAAACTGCCGCCTGATACCTCGAAGTTGCTGCTCTGCCCAATGCCGGGCCTAGTCGTGAAGGTCGATGTCGAAGTGGGGCAGGAAGTGCAGGAAGGTCAGGCGCTTTGCACGATTGAGGCGATGAAGATGGAAAACATCCTGCGCGCTGAAAAGAGGGGCGTGGTCGCCAAGGTCAATGCAGGTCCCGGTGACAGCCTTGCTGTGGACGACGTAATCATCGAGTTCGAGTGACCATGTTGGCGCTTTCGATATACATTCCAACGTTCCCGGCGCATCGCGCCGGGGCCATTAGGTGTGGCGAAAGCGTTCAGCCCCCTTCGCGCCGGTCGCGGATCTCGCGTTCGCGCAGGGGGGTCTTGTCGATAGACCTGCCAATCTCACGCACGCTCCACGGGCTGGGTTTGCGCAATTTGACCACACCGTCCTTGTCGACGAACACCATCTGGAAACCACGCGGCCGCAGCTTGGTCCGGATCGGGGACCGGGCAGACGGGTCCGTGTCTGTTAGCACGATGACATCGCGGTCGCGCATGGCTGCTTCTTCTGCGACAAGCATATCGATCTGCTGCTGGAACCGCGGATCGGCAGGCGTGTCAGCAAAAACCACGATGGGGCGTTTGACCCACAAGAACTCGCTGAGTTCACTTTCACCCACCGGGCGGACAAAACTGTCATCAGACGGCGCGGTTCCGTCTGCCGCCAGGGCAGCCAGAGGGATTAGTGCCGAGAAAACAAAGGCAAGCGTGCGTGTCATGTGGCCTCCTGTTCTTTCGAATATAGCCCCTGTGCCCGCGATTGCGACCGGCGATTTGCGCCGGGTGACCACATTTTCGCGCTTGCACCTGAATGAACAGGCCAAGTGCAGGACTTTGGCGCGGACGCTTTCAGCGACCGCCATCCGTATTGACGAGAGGAAATCGAAATGACCGACACGAAGGACTGGAAAGCGCTTGCCGAGAAAGAGCTGCGCGGACGTCCGTTGGACGACCTGACCAAGGAAACGCTGGAAGGTATCGCGGTCAAACCGCTTTACACCCAGGAAGACACCGCCGATCTGCCGCATATGGGGTCTTTGCCGGGATTTGGCCCGTTTACCCGCGGTGTCAAGGCCACGATGTATGCCGGGCGTCCGTGGACGATCCGCCAATATGCGGGTTTCTCAACCGCCGAGGAATCGAACGCGTTTTACCGACGCAACCTGGCAGCAGGCCAGCAAGGCGTTTCGGTTGCCTTCGATCTGGCGACACATCGCGGCTATGACAGTGATCACCCACGCGTTGTTGGCGATGTCGGTAAGGCAGGCGTTGCGATCGACAGTGTCGAGGATATGAAAATCCTGTTTGACGGCATCCCGCTGGACAAGGTCTCGGTCTCGATGACCATGAATGGCGCGGTTGTTCCGATCCTGGCAAGTTTCATTGTTGCGGGTGAAGAACAGGGTCACGACAAATCTGTCCTGTCCGGCACCATTCAGAACGACATTCTGAAAGAATTCATGGTGCGCAACACTTATATCTACCCGCCTGAACCGTCGATGAAAATCATCTCGGACATCATCGAATACACGTCGAATGAGATGCCCAAGTTCAACTCGATCTCGATCTCGGGCTATCACATGCAAGAGGCCGGGGCGAACCTTGTTCAGGAACTGGCCTATACGCTGGCCGATGGGCGCGAATACGTCCGTGCCGCGACTGAGGCCGGAATGGACGTGGACAAGTTCGCGGGCCGTTTATCGTTCTTCTTCGCCATCGGCATGAATTTCTTCATGGAGATCGCCAAACTGCGCGCCGCACGCACGCTCTGGCACCGGGTAATGACCGAGTTTGGGGCAAAGTCCGAACGTTCAAAGATGCTGCGCACCCATTGCCAGACTTCCGGCGTTTCGCTTCAGGAACAAGACCCTTACAACAACGTCATCCGTACCGCCTATGAAGCGATGAGCGCAGTTCTGGGTGGCACCCAGTCGCTTCACACAAATGCTCTGGACGAGGCAATTGCGCTGCCCACCGATTTCTCGGCCCGCATCGCGCGAAACACGCAGCTTGTGCTTCAGGAAGAAACCGGTGTGACTGATGTGGTCGATCCGCTGGCCGGTTCTTACTATGTCGAAAGCCTGACCAATGAACTGGTCGAAAAAGCCTGGGCCCTGATGCAAGAGGTCGAGGAGATGGGTGGCATGACCAAGGCCGTTGCCTCGGGTATGCCCAAGCTGCGCATCGAGGAAAGCGCAGCCCGCCGTCAGGCCATGATTGACCGGGGCGACGAAGTGATCGTCGGCGTCAACAAATACCGCAAGGAACAGGAAGACCCGATCGACATTCTGGATGTCGACAACGTCGCCGTTCGCGAGGCGCAGGTGGCGCGGCTGGAACGCATTCGCGCGACCCGTGATGAAGCCGCGTGCCAAGCCGCGCTGGACGCCCTGACCAAGACCGCCCAAGAGGGCGGAAACCTGCTGGCCGCTGCGGTCGAAGCCGCCCGCGCCCGTGCATCCGTAGGAGAGATCAGCATGGCAATGGAGAAAGAATTCGGCCGCCACCGCGCCGAGGTGAAAACCCTGGCCGGTGTCTATGGCGCTGCTTATGAGGGCGACGAAGGCTTTGCCGCGATCCAGAAATCCATCGAGGACTTTGCCGAGGCCGAGGGTCGCCGCCCGCGTCTGCTGGTGGTCAAGATGGGGCAGGACGGGCATGATCGCGGTGCCAAGGTCATCGCCACGGCCTTTGCTGATATCGGTTTTGATGTGGACGTTGGCCCGCTGTTCCAGACGCCCGCCGAGGCCGCGCAGGACGCGGTGGACAATGACGTGCATGTGGTCGGCATTTCCTCGCAGGCGGCGGGGCATAAAACACTGGCACCGCAGCTGGTGGAAGAGCTGAAGAAAGCAGGGGCCGACGATATCATCGTGATCTGTGGCGGGGTGATCCCGCAGCAGGATTACCAGTTCCTGTATGACCATGGGGTCAAGGCTATCTTTGGTCCGGGCACCAACATTCCCGAGGCCGCTCAGGACATTCTGCGCCTGATCCGCCAAGCACGGCCCTGACCCAAGGCAAGACTTTCAACGAAAGCTCTTGTGATCCCGCGCCAATGGCGAAAACATGCGACCGGATCCCTTCGGGGCCGGTCGTTTTTCGCAGGAGGGTGCGCATGTTACTCGATCATCTGGCCGTCGCGGGCGAAACGCTTGAAGAAGCGTCTGCGCATATCGAACAGGCGCTTGGCGTTGCGCTGCAACCCGGTGGGAAACACGAAAAATTCGGGACACATAACAGGCTGCTGGGTCTCAGGGATGGGCTCTATCTCGAAGCGATTGCCATCGATCCGCAGGCGCAACCTCCGGGCAGGCCGCGATGGTTCGATCTGGACAATTTTCAGGGCGGCCCGCGTTTGACGAACTGGATATGCCGGGTCGAGGATATCGAGGCCACGCTGTCGATCTTCCCAGATGGTACCGGAGAGCCCATCGACCTGACCCGCGGCGCGTTGCAATGGCGCATGGCGGTTCCGCCAACGGGGCGCTTGCCGTTCGACAATCTGTTTCCCGCCCTTATCGAATGGAAAGGCGACCTGCACCCAGCAAACATGTTGCAGGACAGCGCGTGCCGGTTGCGACGCCTGGTTGTCTATCACCCCGACGCCCTGACACTGGCCCGTCAACTGGGTGAACTGGATCATGTGGTGTTCGACACCGGCCCCGCGGCTTTGCAGGCAGAGATCGAGACAGCTCATGGGCTTCGGGTGCTGGAATGAACATTCGCCCGGCCACAGCGTCAGATGCACCAGCCATTGCCCGGATCACCAATGCGATCATCCGGGACACTTTGGTCACTTTCACGACGGACGAGCGCAGCGCCGCCCAGATTGCCGAAGATATCAAGGCACGCGTGCCTGGTTATCTGGTTGCCGAGCACGACAGCCACGTTATCGGCTTTGCCACATATGGCCCTTTCCGAACCGGGCCCGGTTATGCGCAAACATGCGAACATACGATCCAGCTGTCACCGGATGCGTGGGGCAAAGGGGTGGGACGTGCGTTGATGTCAGAGCTGGAGGAAATCGCGCAATCCCAAGGCGTTCATGTTCTGGTCGCGGGCATATCCTCGGCCAATCCGGGGGCTGAGGCGTTTCATGCCGCACTTGGCTATTCGAAAGTTGGGGTGATGCCCGAAGTCGGGTTCAAATTCGGCCAGCGTCTGGATCTTGTGCTGATGCAGAAAATTCTTGGTGCTGAATGACCCGTTGGACCTGACAGTCCTGAATTGTGACGCTAGGGTGCGGTCATGTCGATCTGGACCCGCATATCCGATGCGCTGAGCGCGCTTGCCCAAGGCGAAAGCCTGACCGCAGTTTTTGAAAAACTACGCTCGCCACCGGAGCGGTCCGTGGCCTTTACGATTGCGGTCATCGCACTGGGTGCCAAAATGGCCAAGGCAGACGGTCAGGTGACCCGTGATGAGGTCACCGCCTTTCGCGACGTGTTTCAGATCGCGCGCGAAGATGAGGAAGGTGCAGCCCGAGTCTTCAACATGGCCCGAACGGACGTGGCGGGATATCAGGACTACGCGCGCAAAATCGCACGCATGTTCTCGGAAGACAGCACAACCCTGTGTGACTTGATGGAGGGGCTTTTTCACATTGCGATGGCGGACGGTTTCTATCATCCGAACGAAAACGCATTTCTCGAAGATGTCAGCCAGATCTTCGGACAAACCGACGCGCAGTTCAAAGCGCTGCGGGCGCGCTTTGTTCCGGATGCGCCAAACGATCCTTACACGGTTCTGGGGGTTCCACATAACATGCCGCTGCCCGACATTCGCAAGGTCTGGCGGCAGCTGGTTCGGGAAACGCACCCCGACGCCATGATGGCCCGGGGTGTCCCCGAAGAGGCGATCCGGTTGGCCGAGAAAAAGATGATCGACATCAATCGTGCCTGGGATGAAATCAACGGTGCGCGGGCCTGATTAGATGCGGCTGGCGACCTATAATATCGAATGGTTCGCCAATCTGTTTGACCAGAAAGACAGGCTGATCGTCGATGACAGCTGGTCTGGCAGGCACGACGTCACCAAAGCGCAGCAGGTCGAAGCGATTGCCAAGGTTCTGACCGCAATTGACGCTGATGCGATTGTGATCGTCGAGGCGCCCAACACCGGCAGACGCCAGAACACGGTTCGGGCCCTGCAAGCCTTTGCCGAAGCGTTCAACTTGCGCACGTCTGATGCGGTGATGGGCTATGCAAACGACACGCATCAGGAACTGGCATTGCTCTATGACAGAACGGTGCTGAGTGTTCGCCATGACCCCAAGGGAGATATTGCAGATACGGCAGCCCCCCGGTTCGATGGCGTGTTCAAAATCGACCTCGATATCGATGCGACCGAGGATGTCGTACGGTTCTCCAAACCGCCGATGGAACTGGAAGTGACGACGCAAGCCGGGCACAACATCCGCCTGATCGGGGCACATCTGAAATCCAAGGCACCGCACGGTGCCGAATCGCGGGACGAGGCGATCCGGATCTCGATTGCCAATCGCCGCAAGCAGCTGGCGCAAGCGATCTGGCTTGCACGGCGCGTCGAATGGCATGTTGCGCAAAATCAGCCCGTCATTTTGCTGGGCGATCTGAACGATGGCCCCGGGCTGGATGAGTTTGAGCACCTCTTTGGCCGCTCGTCGGTCGAGGTATTGCTGCAAGCCGGATTGTTCGATCCGAACGCCGTCACAGCCTACAGGTTTCGGCCCGGGCCGGTGCCTGCCACTGCGCGCTTTGCCCGTCCGGAGGAAGGTAAATTTCTGGACGCTTTGCTGGATTACATAATGATTACCGCGGACCTGCAAGCATATCGCCCGTCCTGGCGTATCTGGCACCCGTTTCAGGATGCCGCCTGTTGGGCTGAACCGGAATTGCGGCAGGCGCTTTTGACGGCCTCCGATCATTTTCCGGTCACGCTTGATATTGAACTGTGACCTTTCCAGCCTGCCACACGGGCCTTATATGTCAGGTATGACACGCATTTTGCTGATCGGTACGATCTCAATGTTCCTTGCCGCGCCTGCGATGGCGCAGGAAGACAATGAAAAATCCCTGTTGGAGCAGGGGGCCGAACTGTTTTTCGAAGGCCTGCGCAAGGAAATGGAACCGGCATTGGAAAACTTGCTGGGTCTGGCGGAAGAGCTTGGCCCGGCAATGCAGTCATTCTTGCAGCAGATGGGCCCGGCACTTGCTGAACTGGCGGCTGAGGTCAAGGACTGGAGTGTTTATGAACCACCCGAGATCCTGCCCAATGGCGATATCATTATCCGCAGAAAACCGCCCCAAGAGCCTTCTCAGCCCGAAAAGCAAGATATCGAGGTGCCCAAGGGACCCACAGATATCTGACCCGCTCAAGAGTCAGCCTTTGACAATCACGCGAGTCTGAGATTTCAGCGCCGCTGCCAAAGCGTTCAGCCGGGCTTCAGCCACTTCGCTGAACAGGGGGGCAGCGGTTTCGGGCAGATACAGTTCCAGCTCTCGCTTCTTGGGGAAAAACTTGAGCTGCCCCATATTGGCATCGTTGTGCATCCACAGCATCGCGCCAAAGCGCATGGCCTTGCCCAGGATCTCGGCCTGTTTCTGGCTATTTTCGTCCAGCAACTCGTAAAGCCGAGAGAACCGGTTGCCTTCCCGCTTGTTGCGATAGCGGTGTTGCAGTGCCAATCCGATGAAGACACGCTCGGAGTGCTTCAAGCCACCAAGATTGGCGCGCGTGACGTTGTCGAAACACACCTCGGCCCGATAATCGGGATGCGCGCGCCAGCTTACATCATGCAGCAGGCAGGCCGCTTTGATCAGGCGCACCCTGCTGGGCGGTGCGGATCTGAACAGCGGGATGACAAAATCATAGAGATTGCTGCCAAATCCGGGCAGGCGGGCGTCCTTTGCTTCCGAGAACCGGCTGGCTTCGATCAGCGGGTCGCGGTCGCGCACTTCCTGCGGCATCTGCTCATACAACAAGCCCTCGCGGATACCATAGCTTGAGATGGCGATATCTTTGGGTTTGAACGTGCGGATCAGCCGCGCCAGAACATCCATCGCATATGGGATAAGCGCCATGCGCGAACTGGACACGCCCGCCTGAGCACGCAGCTTTTCGCTATCGTGTTTTTCGATGTATTTGATCGTCTCGCGCACCTGTTTGGTGGTCATGCGGTATTCATGCAGCACGTTCAGCGGATAGCCCCGCCGCAGCATGTCCAGCCGCGCAAAGGCCCGCCAGCTGCCGCCGACCAGAAATAAACGGTCCCGCTGCTGGCCCATCTGATTGCGCAGATCCTCCATCGTTTCCTTGATATGCGCTTTTCGCGCACGTCGCCCGCCTTTGATGTCACGCAGTTTCAACGGCCCAAGCGGCGAGGTCACGCGGCGGCCGACCTGACCACCGCCTATTTCGGCCAATTCCATCGACGACCCGCCGATATCGCAGATCAGTCCATAAGCTCCGGGCCACCCCAACAAGACACCCTGCGCCGACAGGCGGGCTTCTTCGTCACCGTCAATGATGGCCACCTGCAAACCGGTTTCAGCCTGCACCTGATCGCAGAACTCGGGCCCATCCGAGGCTTCGCGCACAGCAGCGGTGGCCACAACATGCAAACCGGGCAAATCCAGATCCATTGCCAGGTGCTGGAACCGTCGTAGGGCCGACAAGGCGCGGTCGCGGCCACGCGGGTTCAGTCGTCCGGTTTCGGACAGGCCTGCCCCCAGTTCGCACATGACCTTTTCATTGTAGAAATAGGCCGGTGATCGCGCCGCCCCGTCGAAAATGACCATCCGGACCGAGTTCGACCCGACATCGACAACCCCGACGCGGGATAGTGCCCGTGCATCCGGTTTGTCAAACAGGGGCTTTCCGATTGTTCCCCAGTCCGGGATATAGGTTTCGACGGTCTGATCCATGTGCCTTCCAGATTGTCCTGTTTGAGGATGCGAAATTGACGTCAGCGGGTCAATCATTGGTCTCGACCTCATCCGGGGCCGTGTTCAGTACGCGAATGGCCAGCGCGCGTGTAATGTCGCGTTTTTCTGCCAGGGCCAGTTGGTCCAGTTGGGATACAACGTCGGCTGCGCTTTCAAACCGCCGGTCCATATGCTTGACAAGATAGGCGATGACATCGGGGCCGGGGTTGAGCTGCCTGTCGACAAACAGCTTGGCAAGAACCGCGCCCAGCAATGCGTCGTCGGGCGGATCCAGTGCGACGTGATGGGCACCTTCGACCCGGCTTTGCAGGTCGGCCAGCGGCAACTCCCAGAATTTTGGTGCAAGACGGCCGGTCATCAGCAAGGGGTGCCCCTCGGCCAGAACAAGGTTATGCAGGTGGAACAGCGTTTTTTGCTGCTCGAGATCACCGGTTATCAAAGGCACGTCTTCGACCGCGATCGGCATACGCGCCAGGTCTGGCACATCGTCATATCGCAGGTCTCTGGCCTGAAGGATACGCCCGCCGGTTTCAGCGGCCCAGACATGGGCCAGATGGGTTTTGCCCGCGCCGGAGGGCCCGCTCAGTACCAGCTTGTTGCCGGGCCATGACGTGGCCGAGATCATTGCCACCGCCAGCGCATTGGCCGGTGACACAAAGAAATCCTCTCGCCCGAGCGCAGTTTTGGCGGGCAGATCAAAGCTGAGTTGTCGGGCCATTTACTCGGTTTCCTGATCCAGACCTTCAAGACCAGTGTACAATCTGCTGTCGAGGTATAGCGATGTGGCAAAGCGGGCCAACACGCCCAATGCCGCGGCGACCGGGACAGCGATCAGCATGCCGACGAAGCCGAACAGCGCGCCAAAGACCGACAGGGCCAGCAGCAACCAGACTGGATGCAGCCCGACAGAGCTGCCGACCAGCTTGGGTGTCAGGAAGTTCCCCTCGGTGACTTGTCCAATGGCAAAGATACCCGCGATCAGCCCGATATGAGCCCAGTCGCCCCAGAACTGAAACAGCGCAAGCCCGATTGCCAGCGAGCCTCCGATAAGGGCGCCCAGATAGGGAATGAACGTGACCAAGCCCGCGATAAAGCCCACAATCAGACCGAATTGCAGTCCAGCAAGCATCAGTGCGACCGCGTAATAGCTGCCAAGGATTAGGCAGACCGTTCCCATGCCGCGCACGAACGAGGCCAGAACCGCGTCGATCTCTCCGGCAAGCCGCCTAATGATGGGTGCATGGTCACGTGGCAGCAGCTCTCCGATGCGGGCGGTCATGCGATCCCAGTCCAACAGCAAGTAGACGGCCACGACCGGGACAATGACCAACAGAACAACGATGTTGATCGCGGAGCCCAGCGAGGTCAGCAGCGTCTGCATAACGTCGCCGGTCTTGGATTTCAGCGTTTCGCCAAAGGACACCAGCATCGCGTGCGTGCTTGAGTCCCGGTCAAGCAAGGACGGGAACTGTTTTTCTATGAAACTGCGCAACTGTTTGAACAGATCGGGCAGTACATCGACAAGATCCAGCAACTGGGTGATCAGCGCAGGGACCACCATCAGAATTGCCAGTACAAACCCCAGAACACCGACGACCGTGATGACTGCCGTGGCGGCCATACGCGACAGGCCCAACCGCTCCAGCCGGTCAGCGACCGGATCCAGGAAATAGGCAATGGCCCCGCCGATGACAAAAGGCAGCAAGACATCCCCAAGCGCCCACAGGATCAACGCGAAAACCGCAGCGGCGATGCTCCAGTATCTCAGCTGATCCTTAACCGGCAAAGCCATGGCGATCCCCTTGTTCAGGCCCTTGCAGGTGTTCTTGGCGCATCAAAGCCCATGATGCAAGCGGTTCATGGCGCTTGGGTTTGCAGGGGTCAGCCGCGCAAGGTTCCCAATTCAGGTGTGTCTTCGGTGGCGGTCTCATCGGGCCAGTTCGTGCGCCAAATCTCGGCCGACCAGTGACCGCAATGAACCGCCGGACGGTCAAAGCCAAGCAGGGGCGGCAGCAAAGGCGCGACGACGACGTCGTGACGGGGCACCGCGAAATAGGGAAAAGAATACCGTTCCCGCCCCGATCGGTTCACAACCCGATGCGGCGTGGATTTCAACCGCCCGCCCGACCACAGCTCCAGCATGTCACCGATATTCACCACGAAACCACCGGGCGGGCAATCGGGCGTGATCCAGCCACCGTTGCGGGTCTGCACCTCAAGCCCGCCCACCGGATCGGGGGCAATGATGGTCAAGGCGTCGGTATCCTTGTGCGGATGGATACCATAGCCTGCCTCATCCTCGGCCTGTGGCGGGTAATGCAGCAGGGTCATGTTGGTCATCGGGGCCCGGAATGCACTGCGCAGCGCGTCGGCTTTCAGATCCAGTCCCGCCTCTAACGCGCCCAGCAACAGATCGGTGACGCGATCCAGTTGCCGCCAGTAACCCAGAATGACCTCTTTCGCACCGGGTACACCGTCGGGCCAGATGTTTGGCCCGTATAACGCGCAATCCTCACGCACCGGGTCGTCTGCTGCGACCTCGTGATGCAGTTTGTACCCCTCGTACTTGTCGGCCTTGCCCGAGCCATCATTGGGTGTGAAAAACCCCATGGGTATATAGCCGCGATAGTTGGCACGGGTGATGGCCTGATCCCATTTTTGTGCGTCATCGACGGCAAAAATCTGTCGGGTGATCTGGCGTACCTGATCCACGGTCTGCCGGGATACGCCTGTCCCGGTGATCGACAAAAAGCCGATCCCCTGACAGGCCGCAAGGATGTCTCGGACCGTCGCGTCATAGGCTGCGGTTCCCGGGGCAGTCAAAGGCGCAATATCAATCGTTGGGATACTGTCCATCAGTGAATCCTCACCCCCTGGCGTTGCAGTTCAGCTCGAACCGGTGCCAGATTCAGCTGGTCCAGCTCCTGATTGCTTTTCAGTGAGACCGCAGCGGCGATGCCCGCGCCCTGACCTAAGACCGCGCAACAAGCCATGTTTCGGGTTGCGGCATGTGCCACCCGGTCCGCGCCATGCGACCGTCCTGCAACCAGCAGGCCTTTGATGCCCTTGGGCAGCATCGAGCGATAAGGGATTTGCATGTACCGCCCCGTAGTTGGCAGGATCAGGATGCCATAGCCGTCGATGAACTCGGGATAGATGCCGATCGTATCCTCGAACCGGCCCTGATGGCGGGCATCGTTCTCGGTCATGTTGTAGACCGCGTCGATCTTGCGGGTGTCGCGGATGCCGATGGTCATACCGAAATTCCGCAAACGTGCGTTTTCGCAACCGGGCATGAACCGTCGCAGCGCCTCGATGGCCAGCATGGTCTGGCGGCGACCTTCAATCTCGCCGCGCGTCAGGCTGTCGGGATCGGTGCCGTCAACCTCGGCCAGATGGATGAGGTTCATGTATGTCAGCTCGCCCGTGTCATGCATCGCGCCCCAGGTGCCGGCGATGGTGTTCAGATGCGGCGGGATCAGCCCCTGATCGATTGCTTGCTGGAACGGTTTGTGCACGAAGGGTGAGAACATGTCGTCCTCTTTCCCGCTGGTTTCGATATTCCACTCACCGCCGCCGCCCCAGTCCTTGTAGGTCTGCGGGTCAGCTTTCACACCTTCCATAAAGGCCCGCTTGTCGACGCCCGCCAGATGAAACATGACCGAAGCCGCCATCATGTCCTCGCGCGGAGTTTTGTGGGTCGGCGCACCCGCGCGATGGGCCACATCCGCGTCGCCGGTGGCATCGATGACGACCTTGGCCAAAATCGCTTCGCGCCCGGCCTTGGATTCTGTGATGACACCGGTGATCCGGTCGCCTTCCAGGATCGGGGACACGAATTGCCGATGCAACATCGGATGCACGCCCGCTTCTTCGACCAGCTTGTCGGCCACCAGTTTGAAGCCTTCGCTGTCCAGCTCATAGCTCAGGGACTGGCTTTCCGGAACGGCGGCTCCCATCTCCTTGGCGCGGGTTTCAAACTCCATCCCGATGCCGCCTGCCTCGACGGTTTGCTCGTGCCGGTACCAGGCAAATCCTTCGACGCCGACGGCAGTGATATTGCCGCCCATGCAGCCGAAACGATCAACCAAAGATACCTCGGCCCCCGCACGTGCCGCCGCAAGCGCTGCTGCCAACCCGGCAGGGCCGGAACCAACGACCAGAACATCGGTTTGATGAATGACGGGGATTTGGCGTGCGGGTTCCAGAATGGTCTGCATCGGCGCCTCATGGAATTTGCGTTTCCGCTACCATGGCAGTCCCGATTGGCGGGTCAATCAAAAAACCGACTGCCGCAAGGTCGGAAAACACCAATGCGCGATTGCCCCCGGCGGGGCTTTGGCATAATCACCTGTCCAGTCGAATTCTTACCTTTGAAGGTCCGTCCATGCGCCTGAGCCGTTACTTTCTGCCCGTTCTCAAGGAAACCCCGTCCGAGGCTCAGATCGTCAGCCACCGGCTGATGCTGCGTGCAGGGATGATCAAGCAGGCCTCTGCCGGGATATATTCCTGGTTGCCGCTGGGCTTCAAAGTGCTGCGCAAGCTGGAAAACATCGTCCACGAAGAACAGGCGCGGGCCGGTCACATCGCGATTCAGATGCCTATAATCCAGTCGGCGGATCTGTGGCGTGAATCCGGGCGCTATGATGACTACGGTCAAGAGATGCTGCGGATGAAGGACCGTCATGACCGCGACATGCTGTTCACGCCCACAGCCGAAGAACTGGTGACCGATATTTTCCGCGGCCACGTCAGCAGCTACAAGGACCTGCCGCTGACCCTCTACCAGATTCAGTGGAAGTTCCGCGATGAAATCCGCCCGCGTTTTGGCGTGATGCGGGGGCGCGAGTTCTATATGAAGGACGGATACAACTTCGACCTGACCAAGGAAGATGCGCTGCACGCCTACAACCGCCATCTGGTCAGCTATCTGCGCACCTATGAACGGATGGGACTTCAGGCGATTCCGATGCGCGCCGATTCAGGCCCCATCGGTGGTGATGACACGCATGAGTTCCTGGTTCTGGCCGATACCGGTGAATCCGAAGTTTTCTATGACAGCGCTGTCACTGATCTGACCTTTGGCGATCGCGACATCGATTATGACAACCGCGAACAGTGTCAGGCCATTTTGGAAGAGTTCACTTCGAAATACGCCCGCACTGATGAAACCCATGATGAAGCGCTGTTCAACCAGATACCCGAAGAACGCCGCCGCGTGGCGCGCGGCATCGAGGTGGGCCAAATCTTCTACTTTGGCACCAAATACTCCGATCCCTTGGGTGCAACTGTCCAAGGCCCGGATGGCAAACCGGTTCCGGTTCACATGGGCAGCCATGGTATCGGTGTCAGCCGCCTTGTCGGTGCGATCATCGAGGCCAGCCATGACGATAAGGGCATCATCTGGCCTGAGGGCGTGACCCCGTTCCATTGCGGTATCGTCAACCTCAAGCAGGGCGATGAAGAAGCCGATGCAGCCTGTGACAAGATCTACACGGCGCTGACGGCTTTGGGTCTGGAGCCGCTCTATGACGACCGCAACGAACGCGCAGGCGGCAAATTCGCCACGATGGACCTGATCGGTCTGCCCTGGCGCATCACGGTTGGCCCGCGTGGTCTGAAGAATGGTGTGGTTGAACTGACCTGCCGCCGTACCGGCGAAAGCGAGGAACTGAGCCCCGAGGCGGCCGTTACCAAAGTTGCTGAGATTTACCAGCAGATCGCCTGAGCCACCATCCGTTGCTGCATTAAGCAGGCGTTGAAACACGCCCCGTGATCTGGAAGGGGTGCCGGAAGCTCAGATCTGGCGGCCCTTCCCAAGCTACCTGAATTGACCGCGTCAGTCGGCAGGTTCTCAGTTTTGATCCGGCGTCGGGCGCTCGGCCAGGACGTCTCCGTTAGCTCCGTCACCTGTCGCCACAACAATCGGGCGGCCAAGGCGGCTGATCAGTTCGCGAAACTCGATATCCAGAAAGCGCAATCCGCAAATCCGCGCATCAGTTGCCCGATCCGTGATACACAAACGGCCTTGACGGAAAACCAGACGATATCCTTTGTCTTTCAGGATGTCTGCCAAATTGCCCCAGCTCGCCGCAGTGACAAAGATCGGCCGGATGGCCGCGCGCAGCAAAGCTGCGGTTTCACAATCCAATTCTGTTGAAGCCTGACGGGTCGAAATTGCACCCGCACCATTGGTTGAAATTTGCAAATTCATTGAGCGACCCCCGCTCTTTAAATGTGTTCCCCCATGGTTAGGGTGGCAAAGTTTCTGAAAATAATCAAAAAGAGTAATAAAATTTCGCACTTATTGTTGCCTTTACGATTCAGTGGCTCACGATGTGCGATGATTAACGTCATACCTGAAACAATCACCTTCTGTCTGTGATGCGCTTCACAACTCATGGTGTAGCGCCCGAATTAGAAGACACCTGTTTTGCACGTGTATTTTGGTCATGTCCTGCAACGATTCGGCTCATTCAGGCTGAGGAGCCAGTTCAGAGTGACAACCGGCTTGACCATTGGGCGAAATGCCGAAAGGGTCGCCGCAAACAAAAAAACCCGGAGCAGGCATGGCCAAGACACCCCCGCCCTTTGCCCCTTTTGAATGGAAAATCGCCTGGCGATATCTGCGCGCGCGCAGGGCCGAAGGCGGTGTCAGCGTGATGACATGGATCTCTTTGATCGGGATCACGCTTGCCGTGTTTGCGCTGATTGCAACGCTGGCTGTCCGTTCAGGTTTTCGCTCTGAATTCGTCGGCACCATCCTGGGCGCCAATGCGCATGTGACGGTCTATTCCTCGGGCGAATTTGACGCGCAGGGCCGGGTGGATCGGACAATTGCCGACTACAACGAACGCACCGACCGTATTGCGCAGGTGCCCGGTGTTGAGCGCGCCGCACCGCTTGTGAAGGGGCAGGTGCTGATCACCAACCGCGACAGCAGCAGCGGGGTCGAGGTGTTTGGCATCCGACCCGACGATCTGCTCGACCTGCCGGGTATCGCGCAGGCGGAACAGGCGGCGGGGGACCTGTCGGGCTTCCAGACGGGTGAGGATGTCATCGCCATTGGATCGGGTGTGGCCCGCAGCATCGGGGCCACTGTCGGGGATGTGGTCAAACTGACCTCGCCCAACGGGGTCAAAACCGCTTTTGGTACTTCACCGCGCGTGAATGCCTATCGCGTTGTCTATGTGTTTTCGGCCGGTCGCTATGACATCGACCGCACCCGCGTCTACATGCCGTTTTCGCAGGCGCAGGGCTTTTTCAACCGTGAAGGGGTGGCGGATGAGATCGAAGTGATGGTGGACAAGCCCGAAGACCTCGGCCCGATCCTGATTCCCATTCTTGAGGCGTCGGGCGAGCGCAGTCAGATATGGACATGGCAGGACGCATCCGGCGGCTTCCTGCGCGCGCTCGAGGTTGAGGATAATGTGATGTTCATCATCCTGTCGATCCTCGTTCTGATTGCTGCGATGAACATCGTTTCGGGCCTGATCATGCTGGTCAAGAACAAGGGGCGCGATATCGGTATCTTGCGCACAATCGGCCTGAGCGAAGGATCGGTTCTGCGTGTCTTTTTCATCTGTGGTGCGTTCACCGGCCTGATCGGCACTGCAATGGGGGTCATCCTGGGATGCCTCTTTGCAATCTACATTGATCCGATCTTCTCATTCGTGAACTACGTGATGGGCGGTGGCGTGTGGGATCCGTCGATCCGCGGCATCTACGCTCTGCCGGCCGAACTGCATCTGAGCGATGTGCTCAAGGCGACGGGCCTGTCGATTGGCCTGTCTTTCATCGTCACCTATTTCCCAGCCCGCCGCGCGGCGCGGCTAAACCCGGTCGAGGCGCTGCGCTATGAATGAAGTCACCTTGCGTCTGAACGGTCTGACCAAGACCTACCTCAAAGGTACACCGGGCGAGGTGCAGGTTCTGCGTGGGGTCGATCTGGAGCTGCGCGCGGGTGAGGCCGTGGCCATGGTTGCGCCGTCCGGTGCGGGTAAATCAACGCTTCTGCACATCGCCGGTCTGCTGGATCGGCCTGACGACGGAACCGTGGAAATTGGGGGGCAGAATGTGAATGGCAAGGGCGACCGAACCAGAACGGCGTTGCGTCGGCAGGATATCGGGTTCGTATACCAATTCCATCACCTGCTGCCCGAGTTTACGGCACTGGAAAACATCACATTGCCGCAACTGGCCAATGGCGCGTCCGAAAAAGCTGCTCAGGCACGGGCGTTGGATTTGCTGGACCGTGTGGGCGTCGCCCCGCGCGCCAGTCACCGCCCTGCGGCGCTGTCGGGCGGGGAACAGCAACGCGTGGCCTTTTGCCGGGCGCTTGCCAACGCGCCGCGTGTTTTGCTGGCGGACGAACCGACAGGCAATCTGGACCCTGATACTTCGGATCAGGTGTTCGATGCCCTGATGACACTGGTGCGGGACGAGGGATTGTCGGCGTTGATCGCAACCCACAACCTCGAACTGGCGGCGCGCATGGACCGCATGGTCCGGCTTGAGGGCGGCGTGCTCAGGCCAGTTGAGTGATCGCAACACCGATGGCCATGACGGCGATACCACCCGCCCGCATCAGGGTGAGGGGTGCCACCTGCGCGCCGAACAGGCCGAAGTGATCGATTGCCGCCGCACTGATCAATTGCCCCAACAGAACAAAGAACACGGCGTTTCCAACGCCGAAATGTGGGGCGACATGGGTGATCGATAACACGTAGAACGCAATCAGGATGCCAGCGAACAACAGGTGTTTCGGGGCTTGCGCAACCTTGGACAAGGCTGCAAAACCGGGAAACAACAGCATGGTCAGCACCGAGGCGGCAAGGGCAATTGCAAACAGCACCACGGCTGCCGTTGTCGGTGATCCGATGACCTTGCCAAGGGCCGCGTTAAGAGCAGCCAGTATCGGAATTCCAAATCCGGCGGCCAGCATGATGGCTGCATATTGTGTCATTGCCCGAACCCTCTGCACCTGTTTCGTTGATCTGGATCATTGCGCTCATATGCCTGTCGGGCAACCCTGCAAATGTCAATCGTGACAGGAGGATACGATGTTCAAGGCAACGATCGGTATGCTGGTTCTCGGGGTTTCGGCTGCTACCGCACAGGCTGCCTGGGCGCAGGATGCAGCGACCGGAGAGGAACTCTATTTGCACTACTGTGCGACCTGTCACGGGATTGACGCAACCGGGCAGGGGCCGATGGCCAGCGTGCTGGTTGTTCAGCCGTCCGATCTGACTGCATTGTCTGACGAAAGCGGGGTGTTCCCGACCGCCCGCGTTGTCGCCCGCATCGACGGTAGGGACCCGCTGGTCAGCCATGGCAGCCCGATGCCGGTCTATGGCCCTTATTTCGACGGGCAGGACACATCCATGAAAACACCGGAAGGTCAGCCGATCCTGACCAGCCAGCCGATCGTTGATCTGGTGGCATATCTGGAAACCGTGCAGCGCGCACGGAACTAACTGCAAATCCCTTCGATCCTGGCTTCGCTCCATGGGATCAGGACCGGGCGCTCGCGCCCTTGTTCCGGCAGGGGCGACAGATCAAAATGGGTGCCCAGCATGTCGTGCAGTCTTTTGGTACGCTTGGCCTGGGGGGCCAATGCGCGACAGCACACGTATTCCTCGACGATCGCGCCCTGCTGTTCGAACCCGTAGGTCAGAAAATCCGGAGAGGTTTCGAGGTCGAACAGATACGGATCCCTCCGGCCTCCATGTTCCGCCGCAGCGCGCAGGGGGTGGTAACCCGTGGTCCTGCGATTCTGCCATTGCCAGACATGCGTCAGCTCATGGGCCAAAAGCATCGCGGCCAGCAGGTTCATCTGATCCGGAAATTCCGACATATAGTCCTCCAGATACCAGTCGCGGGCAAAGTAGACTTTGTTGAACAGGGCCACGGCGGCAGGTTTGCCCGTCACCGGCCCGGGGTCCACCGGGGGCAGAATGCGCTCGCGGCAGGCCAGTCGCGGGCGTTCTTCGCGGAAATACGTCACGTTGGTAACCGGGGCACCTTCGACCAGAAGGATGTGATCCAGTTCCAGGGTTTCCCCCTGAATGGTTTCCGCAAAATCGCGCTCCTGCTCAGTCAACTCACGACCGCAGGCGGCCAGCAACAAAAGAGAAGCAAAGAAAATACGCAGAACCATAAGTTGAATCTTATTCCGCTGCGGGTATTCCGCAAACCGTTTTCACAGACTCATGGCCAGAACCCGGCTGATTTCCGTAAGTGATCGCCCGGACTGACCCATCCATGTATTAAAGGCGTTCTGAACCGCCTCCATCGCTTTCTTCGAGGTGGCAGGCTTGTCGATCACACCTTCAGCAATCAGCCGGGCGGTGACATCCTGAGACAGAATGAAACTGTCCCGCCCGGCAAACCGCATTGCGTACTGCGCCGAAGCGCCGCCCAGTCGGGCCCCGCGTTTTGCCAGCATTGCCAGAAGGTTGACGTAGTCATCAGATGGCCAGCCGCCTAACACTTTACCCGCGCCGCCTTCCTCACGCAGTTCAAGCAAGAATGCAGCGTTATCCCGTACAGCCGCGATCTTGGTTCCATTCCTTACGATGCGCGTATCCTGCAAAAGGGTGTCAAACTTCTCATCATCCATGAACGCGCATCGCCCCACGTCGAACCCGTTAAAGGCTGATTCGAACCCGTCCCATTTGTTTTCGATGACTTTCCAGTTGAAGCCAGCCTGAAAGATGCATTTCGTGATGACCGACAGCCAGCGATCCTCGGGCATCGCTGCCAGTTCCGCGGGGGTTTTCGGTTTGCTCAGTTTTGCGTCCAGTGCTTCTGGACCGCCGTGGCGCGCGACTGCGATTTCAAAGATTTCGTCAAACGTTCGCATCTGTCTAACCTTGATGTTGCCCGACTATAAATGTTTATCTTTTGTTCTTGTTTGGCAATGAAAAATCTGACCGTGTCCAGATTTGAGGCAGCCCAACGAATAACTGGATTCGCAGAAAAATGCGGATTTTCGAAAGAAGTTCTCGACAAAAGGTGGCAAAATGTTTTCTGATTGACTCGTCAGTCAACGTCCCGTCTTAGCGAAATGGAACAAGGGTAAGCCGGGTTGGATGCGTAAAGGGAGCCGGGAGGGGGGAACAATCTGGCAGAAAGATCTTTTCCACAATTTGGAAACGGATCACTGTTCTTTTCCAGCCAAATTTGTGCATGCTGCGGCATGGCATTGTCATCAGACAGAAAGACCGGCGGGAAAATCCTTGCCGGGATGGGCAAAACAAATATGACAGGGAGTTAAGTCCATGAAAAAACTAAGTGTAAGCCTAATGGCTCTGAGCGTTGCAGGCGCAGCGCAGGCGGCGGATATGGGTGCCGTGGATGAACCGATCAAATTGGCGATCAACGAATGGACCGGCCAGCATGTCACCACGCATGTGGCGGGAGAGATGCTCAAGGCTGCCGGGTACAACGTCGAATATGTGACCGCGGGCATGATGAACCAGTTCCAGGCGCTGGCCGATGGCGACATCGACGCGACACTGGAAATCTGGTCTTCCAACGTTTCCGATGAATACGCCAAGAAAATCGGTGAAGGCACTGTGGTTGAAATCGGTGATCTGGGTCTGGATGCCAAGGAAGGCATCGCATACCCGGCCCATGTGGCCGATCTGTGCCCGGGCCTGCCCGCATGGGAAGCGCTGAAAGATTGCGCTCAGGTCTTTGCGACGGCGGAAACTCTGCCCGGTGGTCGTCTGGTCGACTACCCGGCCGATTGGGGTACTCCGGGCGCCGATCGCATGACCGGTTTGGAATTGCCGTTCAAAGCCGTACCAGCAGGGTCCGAAGGGGCGCTGATCGCGGAATTGCGCGCCTCGACCGAACGCAAATCGCCGCTGCTGATCACTTTCTGGCAGCCGCATTGGGCGATGTCGGCCTATGACGTTCAGTTCGTCGAACTGCCTGCCGGTGAAGAAGCGTGCTTCAGTGATCCGGCCTGGGGCCCGAACCCGAACGCTGTCAATGACTGCGACTTCTCGCCCTCGCGCATCTTCAAGGCCGGCTGGAGCGGTATGGAAGAGAAATGGCCAGCAGCCTTTGAAATCCTGACCAATTATCAGCTGGCGGTTGAAGATCAGCAGCCGATGATGGGCGCGATCGACGTTGACGGCGGAAAGGTCGAAGAAGTTGTCGCCGCTTGGATGGCCGAAAACGAAGGCAAGTGGCGTCCGGTTGTTGACGCGGCAACCCAGTGAGCCCGCGTAAGTGACGGACACGACTATGCCAGCCATCGCCTGCCGGAATCTCTGGCAGGTGTTTGGCCCCGGCGCTGACAAAGCCCTGACCGACGCGCTGTCTCGGTCAGGGAATGACGCCGACAAGGCTGCCGCCGCCCTTCGGGAACAGGGGCTGATCCCCGCCGTTCAGGATGCCAATTTCGAGGTTCAGGAAGGTGAACTTTTCGTCATCATGGGCCTGTCGGGCTCGGGCAAATCCACGCTGATCCGCTGCATCTCGCAGCTGCTGCCCGGTACGGGCGGCGAGATTCGGGTGGATGGCGAAAACGTCATCGGAGCCTCGAAGAAGGCCCTGACCGAGTTGCGCCGCAAAAAACTGGGCATGGTGTTCCAGCATTTCGGCCTGTTCCCGCATATGACCGTTTCTGAAAACGTGGCCTATCCGCTGCGCGTGCAGGGTGTGGGCAAGAAGGAACGGCTGGCGCGCGCGCAGGAGGTGATCTCCCTGGTCGGTCTGGAAGGGCGCGAAGACAGCTTTCCGCGCCAGCTTTCAGGTGGCCAGCGCCAGCGTGTGGGCATTGCCCGCAGCCTCGCCGTAAATCCCGATATCTGGTTTCTGGATGAACCGTTCTCGGCCCTCGACCCATTGATCCGCCGCCAGTTGCAGGATGAATTCCTTCGCATTCAGGCGACGCTGAAGAAATCTATCGTCTTTATCACCCATGACATTCAAGAGGCGCTGAAGCTGGCCGACCGCATTGCCATCATGCGCGACGGCAAGATTGTTCAGATCGGAACGCCCACTGATATCGTGTTGCGCCCGGTGGATGATTACGTGCGCGAATTCTCGAAGGATGTCGCCAAAGGTCAGCACGCCAAGGTCGCCTCGGTCATGCGGAGCGAGGCGGAATGTGGCCCGGATGATCCCGGCCTCACCACCTCGATGACGCTGGACGCAGCCCTTGCGCATTGCATGGAGCTGTATGAACCCGTGCCCGTGCGGGATGAGGCGGGCAATGTCGTTGGCACGGTGCATCCGTCCGATCTGGCCGCAGCTCTTCAGGTGGACGAGACATGACCGCCATAACCGACCTCCCGACACGGCGCAGTGCGCAGTTGACGGCAGGTGCGAAGGCCGCCCTGATAACTGTTATCGTCGGTGCAGTTTGCCTTGCGCTCGAGGGTATCGCCCCGTGGCTGGTCAAGTGGCCCGCCGCGTGGGAACTGCCTGCAACCCAATGGGTTGGCGCGTTTCTGGACTGGTTTCTGAACCTGATCAAACCGGCAATGCGGCTGTTTTCGGACCTGATGACCCACCCAATGAACTGGGCGAATTTCGTGCTGGGCAAAACGCCATGGCCCATTCTGATCGGGATCGTGACCGCGTTGGGCTGGTATCTGGGCGGCTTGTCCATGGCCGCACTTGGCTTTCTGGGCCTCAGCTTTGTTTTGGCCTCGGGCTATTGGGCCGAAAGCATGAATACGCTGGCGCTTGTCGCCGTGTCTGTCCCTGTGGCGCTGGTCATTGGGGGCGGCATCGGCATCCTCGCCAACGAAGTGCCAAAGGTGAAATCCTTTGTGCAGGCCGTGCTGGACATCATGCAGACGGTGCCAACCTTTGCCTATCTGACACCGCTGCTGCTGCTGTTTGGATTTGGTCCTGTTGTTGGTCTGATTGCTTCGGCCATCTATGCCGCACCGCCAATGGCGCGCAATGTCATGCTGGGATTGGAACGGGTAGAGCCCGAAATCAAAGAGGCGGCCATCATGTCTGGCGGCACTCGGTTCCAGCAGCTGTTCCAGGTCGAAATCCCTGCCGCCACCACTCAGATTATGGTCGGTGTGAACCAATGTCTGATGGCCGCATTGTCGATGGTTATCATCGCCGCCGTCATCGGTGGGTTCAACGATATCGGCTGGGAGGTTCTGCTGACCATGCGCAAAGCGCAGTTCGGCGAATCGCTGATGGCGGGTCTGGTTATCGTGGTCTTTGCCGTGGTGATCGACCGGATGAGCGGTACTTTGGCGACCGAGCGTAAACGCTATGACAGCCGCGTTGTCTGGGCGATGCTGGGTTTTGCTGTTGTCTTCACCGCCGCCTTCTGGGCGTGGTTGCCAAATCCTGCGGAATTGACCCTGCTGGACCCGATGGCCGAGGTCGTGGACAGCGGCCTGACCGCGTTCACGCAGGCCAACGGCCAGTGGCTGGACGCCCTCAAGAACAACTCATTGTTCTATGTACTGCTACCGCTTCGGATCGGGTTGGATCAGGCGGTGCTGCCCTTCACATGGGGTTTCCAGTGGACGTCGAGCATGAGCTATGGCCTGTTCGCGGCCGGTGCCGGAATTGCGCTTTTGATGGCGTGGCGCGGGCGGCTGACTGGCGGGCTGGTCGTTCTGATCTTGATCGGAATGCTGGAAACCGGCATCGCGAACCTGCCGTGGCCCTTTGTCCTGACCGGCGCTGCCGCGCTGGGCTGGGTCGCCGGGGGCTGGCGTCTGGCCGCGCTCTGCGTGGGGCTGCTCTGCACCATCCTCGTCTCGGGCCTGTGGGAAAGGGCGCTGCTGTCGCTCTATCTTAGTGGTGCAGCGGTGTTTACCTGCGCTTTGGCAGGGGGGCTGATCGGTCTTGCCAGCGCGGTATGGCAGCCTGTGTGGAACGTGGTTCGCCCGATCTGCGACATGTTGCAGACGATCCCCCTGTTCGTGTTCCTGATCCCGGTGCTGATGGTGTTCCAGATTGGTGAGTTCTCGGCCTTTCTGGCGATCTGTGCCTATGCGATTGTCCCGATGATCCGCTACACGCGGCACGGGCTGGTCAATACACCGGATGAGATGATGGAGGCCGCAATTTCAAGCGGTGCGACCGAGTGGCAGATCATGCGCGATGTGCGGGCGCCTTATGCGGCCCCGACCATCCTTCTGGGGCTGAACCAGACCATCCTTTACGCCTTCGCCATGCTGGTCATCGCGGCACTGATCGGGACCACCGGTCTGGGCCAGTCGATCTATCTGGCGCTGGGTCAGGCGGATGTAGGATTGGGCATATCTGCCGGGGCCGCGATGGCGATTCTGGCACTGATCGCAGACCGCATCGTGCAGGGCTTTGCCGAAGAACGCCGCGCGGCGCTTGGGCTGTAATACAGGGCAGGGACGGTGCGTCCGCCCCTGTGACCCAACTTGATTTCGGGCAAGGACGTCGCTGTCCTCCCAATCTAGACCGACCCCAACACGTTTGGAGAAAATCATGACCGGTTGGGGCCTGTTCCTTGCAGCACTCATCGTTTTCCTGCTCAGCCATGCAATTCCTGTACGGCCCACCGTGCGGGGCTGGCTGATCGGCACGCTCGGCCGCCGGGGGTATTTCGCGGCCTATTCACTTCTGTCTTTGGCCGTGCTGGCCTGGCTGATTGTTGCCGCTGCAAACGCCCCCTATGTCGAGGTCATTCCGCCGTTCGCAGTCTTGCGCTGGTCGCCGATACTGATCATGCCCGTGGTGTGCTGGCTGGCTGTGACCGGGCTTGCGATCCAGAACCCGTTTTCTTTCGGAGGGATGGGCAACAGGTCCTTTGACCCCGAACACCCCGGTATTCTGCGCACCACCCGCCACCCGATCCTTGCCGCGCTACTGTTGTGGTCCTTGGCGCATCTTCTGGCCAATGGAAGCCTGTCACATGTGATTCTGTTCGGCCTGTTTGCCGGATTTTCTGTTATGGGCATGGACCTGATCGACAGGCGTAAATCGCGTGAGATGGGCTTTGAATGGGTCCGGTTGTCCCGAAATACGTCGCGGTTCTCACTCCGCTCACCGCGACCCTGGCCACGCCCCTGGGTCTGGCTGACCGCACTGGCCGCTTATGCGGTTCTTCTTCACCTGCACGCACCTGTGATTGGTCTGTCGCCGCTTCCTTGACTGGGGGAGTGGTCGGGCATCGCCTTGCGTGCTATTTGAAACGTCACAATCGAATTACAAGAGGTCCAAGATGCATCTGGCCTATGTCACCACCACCGACCGCGGCGCGACGGATCGCCTGCTCAGTGCTGTTGCTGAACGTCTTCTGGCGTCCGGCGCGAAACTGGCCGGTGTCGTGCAAACAAACACGGAATGCGCCGACAGCAGCAAATGCGATATGGACGTGCGCGTGCTGCCTAATGGCGAAACCATCCGTATCTCGCAATCACTGGGCACCCAGTCCCGCGGCTGCCGTCTGGACCCCGCAGCGCTGGAACAGGCGGTTGGGTATGTGACCGCCTCGCTTGCGAACGCGCCGGACCTGCTGATTATCAACAAATTCGGTAAACATGAGTCTGATGGGCGGGGGTTCCGCCCGGTGATCGGCGAAGCGCTGGCGCTGGAAATTCCGGTGCTGGTCGGCGTGAACGGGCTGAACGCCGAAAAGTTCAACGCCTTCGCCGAAGGCGCGGCCGAGGAGTTGCCTGCGGACTTGGACGAAATCGTGCGTTGGTTCAACCGCATAGCTCAGATGCGCCCGGCTGCGGAATAGGTGGGCAATCGACCGGCGTGTTGATCTGAACGTCATGACATGCGGTGGCGAAGACCACGCGGAACCCTTCGTCCACGATCCAGTCGCGTTAGCCCCGGGTTAAGATCTGTAAAACTGATCAGGTCTGTCGCATCTGAGAATGGTGGCAGACCAAAAGCAATAACGCAGCTGCCAGATTACAGAGCAGTGCGGACTACACGTCCTGACCATCTTCGAAATACATTGGAAAGATGGTGGGCGACCCTGGAATCGAACCAGGCGTGCGTCTCCGCGAGGGAGTTACAGTCCCCTGCCACACCTTGCGGCCTGTCGCCCACTGTCAGGCGTTGCACCTGACGTGGAGGCGTGATTACTAGCGCACCAAAGGAGCGTCAACAGGAAAATTTCCCTTTGGCGCAGGAAACCGAATTCCCGGCCCGGAGGCCCTTGAAATGAAGAAACCCAAATGGGTCGTCGAAAAGGAACAGGCGCGCAAAGCTGCTGCTGCGGAAACAGTCTGGCTGTTTGGCCTGCACGCCGTTCGCGATGCGCTGATGAACCCAAAACGGCAAAAATTACGCCTGATGGTGACGCGGAATGCGTGTGACAAACTGGCGGAAGCTATTGAATTTGCGGGGATCGAGGCCGAGATGGTCGACCCGCGCAAGTTTTCTGCGCCCATTGATGCCGGATCCGTGCATCAGGGCGCAGCGCTGGAGGTCAAGCCGTTGGAATGGGGCAGTCTGGCAGATAACTGCATCGGTCGCGAAAACCCTCGCGTCATTCTGCTGGACCGGGTCACCGACCCGCACAATGTCGGGGCGATTCTGCGCTCGGCCGAAGTTCTGGGGGCCAGTGCTGTGATCGGCACACGCCACCATTCCGCGCCCGAGACCGGAGCACTGGCAAAAACCGCCAGCGGCGCGCTTGAGCGGCAGCCCTATCTGCGGGTGCGCAACCTTTCGGACGCGATTGTCGAGCTTCAGGGCATGGGCTTTCTGGTTCTTGGGCTGGACGGAGAAGCCGACGTGACAATCGAAGGCGCTTTGGGCACTGGCCGGAACCGTCCCGTCGCGCTTGTGCTGGGCGCGGAAGGTCCAGGATTGCGGCAGAAAACAAAGGAAACCGTGGATCAGTTGGCTAAAATTGACGCAGCCGGGGGATTTGGTTCGCTGAACGTCTCAAATGCCGCGGCAATCGCCTTATATGCATCGCGACCCTGAAAAAAGGAGAGCGTCATTCCCGGCCCTGCCAAAATCGCGACCTGCTGCTATTGCGGCACCCGGGCTGCCTTGATCCTGAAAGGCAAGGAACGGCAAGAGCTTAGCTGTTCCAGCTGTGGGGCACCGTTGCACGACCTGAAGATGTTGCCCGCTCGGAAAGTACTCAAACCCGAACCGGTGCGCGTAGCTGTGTCTCATGCCGCCCCGCGGAAAACAAAGCGCAAAAAGAGGAAGAAGACCATGCTTGCGCGCGTGTTCGACGAAGCATGGGACGTGATCGAAGACATCTTTGACTAGGTTTCAACTGGCGAACACTCGTTCACATCCGCGTCAACAGGGGTTCCGAAAAACGCGAAAAGTTGCATCTTGATGGTCTTGAATGTGCAGATTCCCATATGACGATGCTGAACCGACGTACTCTTCTTTGCTCGCTGAGCACTGTGCTGCTTGCCCCTGCCGTATTTGCGCAGGACAAACCCGTGTATTACGCCACTGATGGTGTGGCGTTGGCGGGGTATGATCCCGTGTCATATTTTGGCAGCGATGCGCCCTCAAAAGGGGTGCCCGAAAATGCGGTCATGTGGAAAGGTGCCCGGTGGCATTTCAAATCGCAGACAAATCGTGAGCTCTTCGAGGGCAATCCGCGCGCCTTTGCGCCGCAGTTCGGAGGCTATTGCTCGTACGGGATGGCGATGGGCGTGCTGAAAAGCACAGATCCCAAGGCGTGGCAGGTGGTCGATGGGCGCCTTTACCTGACGCATTCGCCCGAGGTCGAGGAAATCTGGGAGCAGGATCGGGCAGGGTACATTGCGATGGCCGAGGAAAATTGGCCCGCAATTCTCTACGGAAGATAGGTAAAGTTCAGCTAATTGTGAAAAGTCATCACAAAAATGCGCTGCCCCTCTTTTTTTTAATAGATCCATGCTTAAATGTCACAGTGACCGCGGAACGGAACTGCCGCGGGTCATTTCACTGTCCCTCGTTCCAACAACTGGCGCCCAAGCTTTCTTGGGCGCTTTTTTCTTTTTGGAACGCTGTTAAGGATAGGGCATGCCAGATTATTCCGATCAGTACCTCAAGGCCATTTTGCAACGCACCAAGACGGTGGCCGTTGTCGGCGTTTCCATGAACCCGGTGCGACCCAGCTATTACGTGGCGCGCTATTTGTCGCTGAAAGGGTTCAGGGTGATTCCCGTCAATCCGGGCCACGCGGGCAATGACCTGTTTGGTCAGACAGTTTGCGGCAGCCTGTCAGAAATTTCCGAGCCTGTGGACATGGTGGACAT
Organism: Ruegeria sp. AL2; assembly: GCF_056540845.1. Taxonomy (NCBI): domain Bacteria; kingdom Pseudomonadati; phylum Pseudomonadota; class Alphaproteobacteria; order Rhodobacterales; family Roseobacteraceae; genus Ruegeria; species Ruegeria sp. AL2. Next base: position 160,510 of record NZ_JBQFXM010000003.1, on the reverse strand, counting down.
TTTCCGGCGGTCCGAGGCCGTGCCACCTATTGTGGACGAGGCGCTGGATGCGTTTCCGTCGCTCGGTACGATCTGGATGCAGATTGGTGTGGAACACCCTGAAGCGGCTGCAAAGGCCAAGGCCCGTGGGGTCGATGTGGTGATGAACCGCTGCCCCAAAATTGAATATCAGCGCCTGTTTGGCGAATTGCGCATGGGTGGATTTTCGACCGGGATCATTTCGTCCAAGCTTTAGGGTTTGGCGGGGACGTAAGGTTTCAGGCGGGCGACCTGTTCCTTCCGCCGCTTTTCCAGCACCACGTCGCGCGGGACCCAGTCATACCGGGTATCCTCGACCAGCGGAGACCAGAACAACACGCCGCCATAACGCCACGGGTCCAATACTACGCCATCATACAGCGTCGCGCCTTTACGGCTGATGATTGCGGTGCTGTGGTCGATCCGCGTCGGGTTTTCCGCGTTTGCGATGGCACGGTGCAGATCCAGCGTCCGGAAGTTTTCCTGTTTCAGCCGCCGTTCGATATCCTCGGCCCAGTGCCAGCACAGCCCACGCGGGCGCAGCCCCTTGTTGACCTTCATATTATGGATCAGGGGCGGGTCTGTGATCTGGTATTCCTCGACCAGCTGGGCGGTATAGGCGTAAGCAATTCCCGCTGCGCGTCGGGCCTCCTCGGGGTCGATATCCGGGCCAAGGCCCTGAATCTCCGAGGCGAGCCGCTGCACCTCATCCCCGGTCGAGCGCGGCGGCGAGGTGCAGCCAGCCACGATGGCAAGGGTTGCCACAAGCATCAAAACTCGGATCATATCGCGCCTTCAGCCTGACAGTCTGGCATCCGATTATAACGGCACAGGCGACGGTGCGGAACCCGGGCCTTACCCTTTGGGGCGGGCAGCCTTTTCGGCGATACCACTGGTGCCCTGACGGCGGTCCAGCTCGGCCAGAACATCATCCAGCGCCACGTCCCGCGCGGCCAGCATGACCAGAAGGTGATACAACACGTCCGCCGCTTCCGAGGTCAGCTTAACCTGATCCCCTTTTACGGCTTCGATGATGGCCTCTATGGCCTCTTCACCAAATTTCTCGGCGCATTTCTCAGGGCCTTTCGCAAGTAGCTTGGCCGTCCAGCTGCTGTCGGGATCAGCCCCCTTGCGTGCCTCGATCGTGGCGGCCAGATCGTGCAAGATGCTCATGTCAACCTCATGGGGATGCCAGCTGCGACCATATGTTCCTTGGCCTCGCGGATGGTGTATTCGCCGAAATGGAAAATCGATGCCGCCAATACGGCGCTTGCGCCGCCCTTGGTGACGCCCTCGACCAGATGGTCCAGAGTGCCAACACCGCCCGAGGCGATCACGGGCACATCTACCGCGTCGGAAATGGCGCGGGTCAGCGGCAGGTTGAACCCGGATTTGGTGCCGTCGCGGTCCATTGAGGTCAGCAGGATTTCACCGGCCCCCTTGGCGACCACGGCTCTTGCAAAGGCAACCGCATCAATGCCGGTGGGTTTGCGCCCGCCATGGGTAAAGATTTCCCACTTGCCGGGGCTGACGGTCTTGGCGTCGATGGCGCAGACAATGCATTGACTGCCGAACTGATCTGCCGCTTCGGCAATCACGTCCGGGTTGGCAACCGCGGCCGAGTTGAAGCTGACCTTGTCCGCCCCCGCCAGCAGCAAGGCGCGCACATCGTCTTTTGTTCGCACCCCACCGCCCACGGTCAGCGGCACGAAACACTGTTCCGCCGTGCGCTGTACCACATCGAACATGGTGCCGCGATTCTCATGGGTCGCGTGAATGTCGAGAAAGCAGATCTCGTCCGCTCCGGCTGCATCATAGGCTTTGGCCGATTCCACCGGGTCGCCCGCATCGCGCAGGCCCACGAAATTCACGCCTTTGACCACACGGCCATCAGCAACATCAAGGCAGGGAATGATCCGGGTTTTCAGCATAGGATATCCTTTACGGGCGCACCTCTAGCGGCAAAGCCTTGCCGATGCCAGACTTGTGATTGTGAGCGGTCTCAAATCTGTGAGAATTGGGGTGAATTTCACAGAAGGAATATCGATATGCGTAGACTGATTCTGGCTTATGTTTTTTCGTTCGGAGGCGCGCTGACCGCTATGGCAGATGATCTGATCAAGGTTCAAACCGACAAATCCGTGGCCGAGGCGCTGGACGCGCTTGAAGCTGCCGTCGGAAATGCAGGCGCAACCGTGTTTGCCCGCATCGACCACGCGGCCGGGGCGGAAAAGATCGGCACGCCCATTCCCGCCAATCAGGTACTGATTTTCGGCAACCCTGCGCTGGGTACGCCAGCCATGCAGATCGACCCGCGTGCCGGGCTGTTTCTGCCTCTCAAGGTGCAGGCTTACGAAGACGCCAATGGCCAGGTGTGGCTGATCTATGAAGACCCGAAAGAGACATTGGACGACCTGAACGATGTCGACAAATCACCGGTCATCGAAAAGATGCGCGGTGCGCTGGCCAAGCTGACCGCCGCAGCCGCGCAATAACCGATCACGACAGGGCGCGGATGGCCTCGGCCAGGTCAATCGCGCCATCATAAAGCGCCCGACCCGAAATCGCGCCGTTCAGCGCAACGCCACAATCGCGCAGGGCGATCAGGTCGTCCAGCGAACTGACACCGCCTGAGGCGATCACCGGGATGGAAACGGCCTGTGCCAGGGCAGCGGTCGCTTCGATGTTCGGGCCCTGCATGGCACCGTCGCGATTGATATCGGTGTAGATGATTGCCGCAACGCCTGCGTCTTCGAAACTACGGGCCAGATCGGTGACCTGAACGTCGGTCTCTTCGGCCCAGCCCTTGGTGGCCACCATGCCGTTGCGTGCGTCGATTCCGACGGCGACCTTGCCGGGAAAGGCTTTGGCTGCTTCGCGCACCAGACCGGGGTTTTCGACAGCGACAGTGCCCAAGATGACCCGCGCAAGCCCCTTTTCGATCCATGTTTCGATCGTGGCCATGTCGCGGATGCCACCACCCAGTTGCGCAGGCACCTTGCACGCTTTCAGAATTGCCTCAACCGGTGCTGCGTTGACCGGCTCGCCTGCGAATGCGCCGTTCAGGTCGACCAGATGCAACCATTCGCACCCCGCCTCGACAAAGGCACGGGCCTGAGCGGCCGGGTCTTCGTTGAACACGGTGGCCTTGTCCATTTCACCACGCAGCAGGCGTACGGCCTGGCCGTCTTTAAGGTCGATGGCGGGGTAGAGGATCATGTCAGGCGGCCCTATATCACTGTTACACGCGCGGGATATCGCACAAGCAGGGCAGGGGATGCAACGCGACGCTGGGTCATTCTTGCCCGCCGCCCATTAGCGGGTCAGACTGCCCACAAAACAGGGAGAAAATCATGAAGACTTTTACTCTTTCAGCGGGCCTGATGCTGCTTGCTACAGCTGCATTTGCGGACGATCCGGTTGACGGCCTGTGGAAAACCGCGCCGGGCGACACGGGTGGCTATCTGCATGTGACGATTTCCGAATGCGGCAGTGCGATCTGCGGCACCATCGACAGCGCGTTCGACGCGGATGGCAACCAGCAGCTGGAATATGAGAACCTTGGCAAAAAGATCATCTGGGACATGGTCCCCGAAGGGGGCGGCAGCTATGACAGCGGTAAGATCTGGGCCCCCGACCGGGACAAAACCTACAACTCGAAAATGTCTCTGGACGGCCAGAATGCGCTGACCGTCAAGGGCTGTGTGGCGGGCGGCCTGATCTGCCGCGGGCAAACCTGGACGCGGGTTCAGTAAGCCTCAGGGCTTCCAGGTCAGGAAGTTGCCCAGCATACGCAGGCCAACATCCTGGCTTTTCTCGGGGTGAAACTGCATCCCAACCATCGTGTCGCGGCCAATCACGGCCGTGACGTCCTGCCCGTATTCCACATAAGCCAATCGCTGCGCCGGGTTGCTTACACGGAAGTGGTAGGAATGGACGAAATAGGTGTGATCGCCTGATTTCACCCCGGCAAAGATCGGGTGATCGCTTTCCAGAACCAGATCGTTCCAGCCCATATGCGGCACTTTCAGCGCGGCATCTGACGGTTCGATCCGAACAACATCACCTGCCACCCAGCCCAGACCATCGGTCTCGGTGTATTCATGGCCTTTGGTTGCCATCAGCTGCATACCAACACAAATACCCAGAAACGGACGGCCCTTCTGTTCGACCGCTTCGACCATCGCGTCATAAATACCCTTATGGCCGCGCAGCTCGGCGGCACAGGCCGGGAAAGCGCCATCTCCGGGCAGAACCAGTCGGTCCGCACGCGCAACCACATCCGCGTCAGAGGTGACGACAACGTCACCAGCGCCGACCTCTTGCGCCATGCGCTGAAACGCCTTTTCCGCTGAATGCAGATTGCCGCTTTCATAGTCGATGATGGCTGTCAGCATTTACAGCGCGCCCTTGGTCGACGGAATCGCATCCGCCTTGCGCGGATCGGTCTCAACCGCATCACGCAACGCGCGCGCGACAGCCTTGAACGCAGCCTCGGCGATGTGGTGGCTGTTGAAGCCGTGCAACTGGTCAATATGCAGGGTAATGCCGCCATGGGTGCTGAGCGCCTGAAAAAACTCGCGCACCAGTTCCGTGTCGAACGTACCGATCTTTTGCGTCGGCAGATCGACAGTCCAGATCAGGAACGGACGGCCCGACAGGTCCAGCGCACAGCGCACCTGAGCGTCATCCATCGGCAGATGGCATTCGCCATAGCGCCGGATGCCCTTCTTGTCGCCCAGGGCCTGTGTCAAAGCCTGACCCAGGGCGATGCCGGTATCCTCGACCGTGTGGTGATCGTCGATGTGATAGTCACCCTTGGCGCGGATTGTCATATCAATCAACGAGTGGCGCGCCAGCTGGTCCAACATATGGTCAAAAAACCCGACGCCGGTCTGATTGTCATAGGTGCCGGTGCCATCCAAATTGACCTCGACCGAAATTTCGGTTTCGGCGGTCTTGCGGCTGATCGAAGCGGTGCGCATGGGCGAATTCCTTTTGCTACAGGCGCGCTTATAGACGGGGTGGGGCCGGTTGATCCAGACCATGCGTTGCAATCGCTGCAAACTGTTGCAAGGGATTGCACCCGGCCCGGCACCATGTCAGCTTGCAGACAACACGAACCAACAGGGCCACGCCATGTCCACCTGCGTATTCATCCAGATCCGCTGCAAACCCGGCACCACCTACAAGGTCGCCGAGGAAATCGCGCTGCGCGAAATACACTCAGAGCTTTATTCCACTAGTGGTGAGTTTGATCTGATGCTCAAGCTCTACATCCCCGAAACCGAGGATGTAGGCCATTTCATCAACGAACACCTGCTGGTGATTCCCAATATCGAACGCTCGCTGACGACGATGACGTTCAAGGCGTTTTAACCCAACTCAAACGTTGTCACGCCATAGATGCGGCTCAGGTCGATATCCGGCTGATCGCCGGAATACATCCGGGCCGTTTCGAACACTTTCGCAAGGCCCAGCCTGTCGGCCAGTGCAAAGGCGGCACTGTTGGGTTGTGGCATGTCGATGAACACCTCTTGCCCGCTTTGATCTTCGGGCAGAGCTTTTAATACGCTTGCAAGCAGTGCTTCGGCAATGTCGGCGCGGTCCGCAAACAGCGGCCCGACCTTGTATCCGGTCCGACAGGGGCGCAGCGTGGCATAGCCTTTGATCTGCCCGTCTTCGGTAAACACGCGGGACACATGGCCGCTTGCGCTCAGCCAACCATGCAGGAACGCATCGCGCCGGGCGGGGAAAAGCTGACGATCATAGTCCCTTAACGCATCTGAAACGGTGCTCAGCACATCAACACCAGCGGTCGGTGCCAGCGCGCCTAGGATATCTGCAACCCGCCCTGAAAAGCGGTAGTTGTTATAGGCAAAGGTGAACCCGGATTTCCGGTAGTTGTCCTGCTGCTCGACCACGCCATCCAGACCCATGTTGCGCCCGGCACAGTGGGCCAGCGCGTGCTGCGCAATCTCAAGCCCGTGGCCATGGTGTCTGTATTCTGGCTTGACGATGTAGAAACCCAAAAAGGCAAAATCATCGTCGTAGTTCGCCGCCGAGACAGACGCGATCAATTCGCCATCCAGAAAACCTCCCAAGAACCCATCGGGATCAGTTGTACGAAAGCACTCGGCATCGTGACGACCCGGATTCCACCCCTCGCGCCCGGCCCAATCCACAGCCTCCTGCAACTCATCAGCGGACAAGGGGCGGATAACATAATCAGACATGCGAACATCCCGTGTTGCGAATTGCATTCAGAATGCCGCAACCGGGGCAGAAGAACCAGCATGTTTGGAAGGTTTGGTATCTGGAGCGGGCGAGGCGATTCGAACGCCCGACCCTAACCTTGGCAAGGTTATGCTCTACCCCTGAGCTACGCCCGCATCAGATACATATGTGGTCCGAAGACCTCTCAATGGAGCGGGCGAGGCGATTCGAACGCCCGACCCTAACCTTGGCAAGGTTATGCTCTACCCCTGAGCTACGCCCGCGCCGTTGAGTGAGGAGGGATGTATAAATTCCCACGCGGGGCTGCAAGCGGAAAAACACAAAAAGCGGGAAAAATCTTTTCGACGGAATCCGGCCCGTGATCCGTTCAACCCGTAATGCAAATCAGTAAAACACAGGCAGGAGGTGCCGTCATGATATCCGTTGCAGACCTGAAGATCGTGACACTTGCCGCGATGATTCTGATCGGCGCTGCCATCCTGAAGCCGGACCTGCATGAACATGATCAGTTCACACCGGTTCTGCTGGGTGCACCGCAGATCGAAACAACCGTTCTGGCAGGGTAACACCCGCCAGACGGCCTAAAGCGCCAGAATCAGGTTTGCGAAGGCCGCCCCCAGAATGGCGAGGAACGTCAGGCTCATGCCGGCCTGCCGCAGGATGACGATCTGCGGCGTTCGCCCAAATCCGTACGCGTGCAAAAGACGCCCCGCCAGTAACATCAGCCCCAGCAGATGGACCAATATTCCGGCCGCGCCCTGAAGCTCAACCATGGCAATCAGCAACAGGGAAATCGGGGCGTATTCGGCGCAGTTCGAGTGTGTCCGTATCGCCTTGATCATCAGCTTGCTGCCACCATCCCCGACCGAGATCTTATCGCTGCGTCGTTGCAGGATCACCTTGACGCTGAGTGCGACGTAGAGAAGTGCGACCAAGGCCGCATAGATCGGGGTGATTGCAAGCATAATGGGTCTCCGCTCAATCATAGAAAAAGGCCGTGCGGTCTCCCACACGGCCTGACGAACATTAGGTTGTTTTCCGTCTTATTCCAGTTCGATCAGAAGGTCCTTTGCGTCAATCTGGCCGCCGGGCTGGATATGCACGGCTTTGACTGTCGCATCACGCTCGGCATGGATACCGGTTTCCATCTTCATTGCCTCGATGGTCAGCAGCATGTCGCCTTCCTTGACCTGCTGGCCTGCGGTGACGGTAACCGTGGCCACAACACCCGGCATCGGCGCACCGACATGATCGGGGTTGCCGACCTCGGCCTTTGGGCGCGCCTGTGTGGTTGATGTGACCATCCGGTTCGGCACCCGGATCACACGCGGCTGGCCGTTGAGTTCGAAGAACACCTTGACCTCGCCTTTTTCATCCGTCTCGCCGATGGCCTGACACCGGATTTCCAGCGTCTTGCCGGGGTCGATCTCGGCCGTGATCTCTTCGCCGGGCTCCATACCGTAAAAGAAGGTGCGCGTGGGAAGGGTACGGACCGGGCCGTAAATCCGGTGACGGCCCATGTAATCCAGAAACACCTTGGGATACATCAGGTACCCGTTCAGATCCTCGTCATCGACCTCTTTGCCTTCCAACTGCTTGGACAGCTCGGCGCGGGTGGCTTCAAGATCGACGGCAGGCACGTCCTTGCCGGGACGATGGGTGTTGGGGGCCTCGTCCTTCAGCACCTTCTTGATGATGGTGTTCGGGAATCCTCCCGGAGGCTGACCCAGATTGCCGCGCATCATGTCGACGACCGAGTCGGGAAAGGCCACATCCGTCGCCGGATCCTCGACCTGCTCGCGGGTCAGGCCCTGACTGACCATCATCAGGGCCATGTCGCCAACAACTTTCGACGACGGCGTTACCTTTACGATATCGCCGAACATCTGGTTCACATCGGCGTACATCTGCGCGACCTCGTGCCAGCGCTCTTCCAGACCCAGACTGCGCGCCTGCGCCTTGAGGTTGGTGAACTGACCGCCCGGCATCTCGTGCAGATACACCTCGGACGCCGGGGCCTGCAGGCTCGATTCGAAGGCCGCATATTGACCGCGCACGGCCTCGAAGTAATCGCTGATCTCGCGGATCGCCTTGATGTCCAGCCCGGTGTCGCGGTCGGTGTGGCGCAGGGCCTCGACCACGGTGCCCAGCGTCGCCTGGGAGGTGTTGCCGCTGAAGCTGTCCATTGCGCAATCCACCGCGTCCACACCCGCCTCAGAGGCGGCAAGGATGGTGGCGCTGGCGATGCCGGCCGTGTCATGGGTGTGGAAGTGGATCGGCAACCCAACCTCTTCCTTCAGAGCCCGGATCAGAATCTTGGCCGAGGCCGGTTTCAACAGGCCCGCCATATCCTTCAGACCCAGAATATGCGCGCCTGCGTCGCGCAGTTCCTTGGCCATGCCGACATAGTATTTCAGGTTATATTTGGCGCGATCAGGATCCAGAATATCGCCGGTATAACAAACGGTGCCCTCGCAGATCTTGCCATTGTCGATAACAGCATCCATCGCAACACGCATGTTCTCGACCCAGTTCAGCGAGTCGAAGACGCGGAAGACATCAATGTTTTTCGATGCCTGGCGCACGAATTCCTGCACCACGTTGTCGGGGTAATTGGTGTAACCAACCCCGTTCGCACCCCGCAGCAGCATCTGCGTCATCAGGTTCGGCATTGCCTCACGCAGGTCGCGCAGACGCTGCCATGGGCATTCCTGCAGGAAGCGGTAGGCCACGTCGAACGTCGCACCGCCCCAGCACTCGACCGAGAACAGCTGCGGCAGGTTCGCGGCATAGGTTGGCGCCACCTTGATCATGTCGATCGACCGCATCCGGGTCGCCAGCAGCGACTGGTGTCCGTCGCGCATAGTGGTGTCGGTGATCAGCAGCTGCCGCTGCGCTTTCATCCAGTCCGCCACGGCCTGCGGGCCTTTCTGCTCCAGCAGGTTGCGCGTGCCCATCCGCGGCTCAGCCTTCGGCGCGGGGGGCTTGGCGACTTTCAGGTCGGCACGAGGTTCGGGGCGGCCCTTGGTTTCGGGATGACCATTGACAGTGATATCGGCGATATAGGTCAGAACCTTGGTGCCTCGGTCGCGGCGGCGTTTGAAGGCAAACAGATCCGGCGTCGTGTCGATGAATTTGGTGGTGTATTCATTCGACAGGAAGGTTGGGTGCTTCAGCAGGTTGATAACGAAATCGATATTGGTGCTGACGCCGCGAATACGGAACTCGCGCAGGGCGCGGTCCATCCGGCTGATCGCCTTCTCAGGTGTCGGCGCCCAGGCAGTGACCTTTGTCAGCAGCGAGTCGTAATACCGCGTAATCACCCCGCCCGCATAGGCCGTGCCGCCATCCAGACGAATGCCCATGCCCGTGGCCGAGCGGTAGGCGGTGATACGCCCGTAGTCGGGGATGAAGTTGTTCTGCGGGTCTTCTGTGGTGATCCGTGTCTGCAGCGCGTGACCGTTCAGATGCACCTCTGCCTGACTGGCGGCACCGGTGGCTTCGGCCAACGTTTTGCCCTCGGCGATCAGGATCTGCGCTTGAACGATATCGATGCCGGTGACCTCTTCGGTGACCGTGTGTTCGACCTGTACGCGCGGGTTTACCTCGATGAAGTAGAACTTGCCCGTCTCCATATCCATCAGGAACTCGACAGTGCCTGCGCATTCGTAATTCACATGGGCACAGATCTTGCGGCCCAGTTCGCAAATCTCGGCGCGCTGATCTTCGGACAGGTAAGGGGCAGGGGCACGTTCGACGACCTTCTGGTTCCGGCGCTGGACCGAGCAGTCGCGTTCGTACAGATGATAAATCTCACCATGCTTGTCGCCCAGGATCTGCACCTCGACATGGCGGGCACGGATGATCATCTTTTCCAGATAGCCTTCGCCATTGCCAAAGGCGGCCTCAGCCTCGCGGCGGCCTTCCAGAACCTTTTCTTCCAGCTCATCCTCCGACTGGATCGGGCGCATCCCGCGCCCGCCGCCGCCCCAGGACGCCTTGAGCATCAGCGGGTATCCGATCTCGGCGGCCTCCTTGCGGATCGCGTCCATGTCATCACCCAGAACTTCGGTGGCCGGAATGACAGGCACACCGGCCGCGATGGCTACGCGCCGCGCGCTGGCCTTGTCACCCAGTGCACGCATGGTCTCGGCCCGGGGGCCGATGAAGGTGATGCCGTTTTTGACACAGGCATCCACGAAATCCGGGTTTTCGGACAGCAGGCCATAGCCCGGATGGATCGCATCCGCGCCGCAGTGTTTGGCCACGCGGATGATCTCGTCAATCGACAGATACGCCGCGACCGGACCCATGCCCTCGCCAATCTGATAGGCCTCATCCGCCTTGAACCGGTGCAGGCCCAGTTTGTCTTCTTCAGCGTAAACAGCGACGGTGCGTTTGCCCATCTCGTTTGCTGCGCGCATGACGCGGATGGCAATCTCGCCGCGATTGGCGATCAGGATCTTGTTGAAGTCTGTCATATCAGGTCCCGGTCTTTGGTGTTTGGGCGTCTTATTGGGCGGAGAATACGCACAGGTACATCCGTTCTTCTGGGTAGAACCGGCATGTTATCGCTCGCAAACGCCCTTTGGCCTCGGCACACTTATAGGGATGCCGCGTTGCAGCATCAATAATTTAGCGTTTCGTCTCAAACTGACATAAATCGGCCAGTCCCATCTGACCCATATTCGCGTGCAGATCCTGCCTCAGGATATCGGTCACATGCGCGGGGCCTTTTGCGCCAAGTGCCGCAAGACCGTACAAAAAAGCACGCCCCAGCATGACAAAGTCCGCGCCCAGCGATAGTGCACGCAGGATATCCAGCCCGCCTTCGACACCGCTGTCGAAAATCAGCGGCAGGCGGGTCGCGTTCCGGATCGCGGGAAGAACCTCGATGCTGGCCGGGGCCGCATCAAACTGTCTGCCCCCGTGATTCGACACCCACAGGGCGTCCACACCCACCTGTTCCAGCCTGTCTGCATCCTCGGGGCGCAGGATGCCTTTCACGACAAACGGCCCTTCCCAATGATCGCGCAGCCATTTGACGTAATCCAGATCCGGCGAGGTCCGCAGCAGGTATCCGACATGGGCCGTCGGCGGCAAATCACCAGGGTCATCGATATATTTGTCCAGAGTGCGCATGTGCGGAACACCGCTGCGCAGCATACCCAAAGCCCAGGCGGGTCTTTGGGCGATCTGTACCAGCAGGCGCGGTGTCAGTTTCGGCGGCTGCCGCAGGCCCGAGCGTGTTTGCCGCTCCCTGCGCGAGGCGACAGGGACGTCAGCGGTCAGAACCAGGGTTCGAAATCCGGCCCCGCGCGCCCGGTTCAGCATGTCCATGCGAATTTCTGGGTCCCTTGGTGGATACAGCTGGAACCACGCGGTCTCTCCCAGATAGGGGGCCAGGTCTTCTGGGCTCTGACTGGCCACCGTTGATAGCGAATAGGGAATGCCTGCCTTGGCGGCGGCCTGTGCCAGCAACCGCTCCGCATCAGGCCAGACCAGACCGGACATCCCGATCGGTGCAATACCGAAGGGCAAAGGACAGGTGCCGCCCAAGATTTTCACCGACGTATCGAATTCAAGTTCCCCATGCAGGATCGAGGGGCTCAGGCGGACATCATCCAGCGCCTTTCGATTGCGATGCCGCGTCGTTTCAATCCCGGTGCCACTGTCGATATATTCCCACACGAAGTGCGGCAGCCGACGGCGTGCGCGGCGTTTCAGATCGGGAATGCCGGGATAGGTACTGTGCAGGTCCATAAGGATTGATCCGACCTGCGGGGCGATTCGGCAAGGTTTTCAAGCGGCTTCCGGCGATGGGCGTTTACCCGTTGCAGGAACGCGCCTTGCCTGCTCCAGCGCCCCGGCGGCGACGTGAACCTGATTGCGCCCCTTGTCCTTGGCGACATACAGCGCATCATCCGCGGCACGCATCAAATCCTGCGGCATGGTGCCGTGGGCGGGGTAATGCGCGACCCCGACCGAGATTGTGATACGGGGCAGGGCCTTTTCACCATAGCGGACAATGACCGCCTCGACCGACTGGCGCAACTGCTCGGCACGGGTCATGGCATCTTCGGGGCTGTTGTCGGGCAGAATCAGCATGAATTCCTCGCCGCCGATGCGGCAGGCGATCTCGTCCCGGTCGCAACCCTGTTCCAGCGCCGCGCCGACCGCGCGCAACACCATGTCTCCGGCGTCATGACCGTGCGTGTCGTTGAATTTCTTGAAGTGGTCCACGTCCACGGCAATCAGGCTCAGCGCTGCGCCGGTCTGCTGGCTGCGGCTGATGGCCTTGCGCAATGTCTCGGTCATGTGGCGGCGGTTGAACAGCCCGGTCAGCGGGTCGCGCACCGACTGGTCATGCAGTTGATCGCGCATACGGATATTGGCGATTGCCATGCTGATCTGTTCGGCGCACAGCTGCGCCAGTTTGCGGCTTTTATGGAAACAGGCCTCTCGCCCCTCCGCCGCGCGCAGATGCAACAGGCCAACGGTTTCCCCGTGGGCCAGAATGGGAAAACAGAAATAGGGCCGTCCGTCATGCGGTTCGGCATGTTCGCAGACAAAATCGATCTCTGAGGCACCGAACTCATAAGTCCGACCGCGCCTCAAACCCCAGCATCCTTCCGGATGGATATGAGATTTATGCGTTCCCCCGTTCCAGCTGGCACATCCGTCCAGCACATCGCGCGAGTTGGAATAGACGTACACGCTTCCCTCGGCCTCGGGCAGGATATGGGTCATAAAGCGCGCCACCATGTCAAAAAGCTCATCCAGTGAGCGGCTTGATTGCAGCCATTCGTTCAACTCGCCCAGCAGGCGCACCTCACGCGCCAGGCGAAGCTGCTCTCCCATCAGTTCGCGTTCTTTCACGGCCCGTTTGCGCAAATCACGCATCTGGCGGCGGTTGGTGCGGTGGACAATCAGTATGACAGTGGTCAGTGCTAGCAGCGCGACACCGCTAAGAAACACCAACGACCAACGCACACGGGTAATGAACAGGGTCCTGAGATCGGTGATGTCCGAATAGAACTCGATAGCGCCCAGGAATACGCCATCCACGGTGATCGGCGTATAGACTTCTGCCACATGGCGGCTGCCCGGGCCGGTTCGCTTGGCGGGGTCGTTGTCAAATGAATCAACCTCTGTCGCGGGCTTTTCTTCGTGGTTGTAGTAGACCCTTCCGGCGGCGACGACCGACTGGAAGTAAGGTTTTGTATTCACGGCCCCAATATCGTTTGCCCGGGTCGACCAGAACACCTGACCGGATGCGTCAAACAGCTTGAACCGATAAATATCCGAGGTTTCGGGCAACAGCATCAGGAATTCCGCGTCATGCTCGTTCAACTCATGGAACCGAAACGTTGCATCCAGATTGTTCAGATGGCTTTCGACCTGACGGCTTAACCGCTTGGCGTCTTTTCGCAGGTCCGATTCCAACATGCGGTCTACAACCGGGGCAGGGGTCGCATAAATCCCCCATCCCGCTGCCGCTGTCAGCGCGATCAGAATCAAGGTCACACCCACAAGTTTCAGACGTGACGACCCGCCCTCCAGTTCCGTCGCTTCCATCTGTTCCACTCCCGCAGCCATGGAACCAGCATCCGGGTCAGGACTTGACAGAGGGTTAACAGCCCTACAGGGCAGCGGCATCTTTGTTTAGAATTGAATGCAAAAAGACGTGAAAAATCCCCGCGAACAAGCCGTGAACAAACTCTTTCCCTTGGCGATCATCCGGCGTAGTTTGGGGGCATGAGCAGTTTTGACGAAATGGACGCCTTCGAAGGCGCATCCCTGTCGGCGCGGGCTATGGCCGTGCGCCCTTCGCCCTATCTGGATGATCTGAACCCGGCGCAACGTGACGCGGTCGAACGTCTGGACGGCCCGGTTCTGATGCTGGCCGGGGCGGGGACTGGCAAGACCAAGGCGCTGACGGCCCGGATTGCGCATCTGCTCAACACGGCGCGCGCGCGCCCGAACGAGATTCTGTCGGTGACCTTCACCAACAAGGCCGCGCGCGAGATGAAAGAACGAGTAGGCCGCTTGCTGGGCCAGCCCGCCGAAGGAATGCCATGGCTGGGCACCTTCCATTCCATTTGCGTCAAACTGCTCCGCCGCCACGCGGAGCTGGTCGATCTGAAATCGAACTTCACAATTCTGGACAGCGACGACCAGCTGCGCCTGCTCAAGCAATTGGTTCGGGCCGCCAATATCGATGACAAACGCTGGCCGGCGCGGATGCTGGCGGGGATCATCGACGACTGGAAAAACCGTGCGCTGACGCCCGACAAGGTGCCTGTGGCGGATGCCGGGACCTATAACAACAAGGGCATTGAACTTTACGCCCAATACCAGACTCGCCTGCGCGAGCTGAATGCGGTGGATTTCGGCGACCTGCTGTTGCACATGGTCACGATTTTTCAGACCCATCCGGATGTTCTGGAACAATACCAGCGCTGGTTCCGCTACATCCTTGTGGATGAGTATCAGGATACCAACGTTGCCCAGTACCTGTGGTTGCGCCTGCTGGCCGGGGGGCACAAGAACATCTGCTGCGTGGGCGATGACGACCAGTCGATCTATGGCTGGCGCGGGGCCGAGGTCGGCAACATCCTGCGGTTCGAAAAGGACTTTCCCGGTGCCTACGTGGTGCGGCTGGAACAAAACTACCGCTCGACCCCACATATTCTGGCGGCAGCTTCCAACGTCATTCGGGGCAACGAAAGCCGTTTGGGTAAAGAGCTGTGGACCGATGCCAAAGACGGCCACAAGGTCAACCTGATCGGCCATTGGGATGGCGAGGAAGAGGCCCGCTGGATCGGTGAGGAAATCGACGCGATGCAGGGCGGGACGCGCGGTATCCGTCCGATGAACCTTGATGAGATGGCGATTCTCGTCCGTGCCTCGCACCAGATGCGCGCCTTCGAGGACCGGTTCCTGACCATCGGTCTGCCCTATAAGGTGATCGGCGGCCCGCGTTTCTACGAGCGGATGGAGATCCGCGATGCCATGGCTTATTTCCGACTGGTGACCAGCCCCGAGGATGATCTGGCGTTCGAGCGGATCGTGAATACGCCGAAACGCGGATTGGGCGACAAGGCGCAGCAGACCATTCAGATTGTGGCGCGTGAGAACGGCGTGTCTCTGGTCGAAGGTGCCCGGATCGCAGTCGACAATGGGCTGATCAAGGGCAAGGGCGGCAAAGCGCTGCGCGAATTGATCGACGGGTTAGCCCGGTGGAATGCGATGACACGCGGTCCCCTGATTGAGGTCGATGATGACACTGTTATCGATGATGGGGTTTCGCCGATCCGATATGGCGCGCCCGAGCATACCCATATCGAACTGGCCCAGATCATTCTCGACGAATCCGGCTATACGGCCCATTGGCAGAACGACAAGACCCCCGAAGCGCCGGGGCGTCTGGAAAACCTCAAGGAACTGGTCAACCAACTGGACAATTTCGAAAACCTGCAAGGGTTTCTGGAACATGTCAGCCTGGTCATGGACAATGAGCAGGATGGTGACGGCGCTAAAGTCTCGATCATGACCCTGCACGCGGCCAAGGGGCTGGAGTTTCCCGTCGTTTTCCTGCCGGGGTGGGAAGACGGGCTGTTCCCCTCGCAGCGGTCGATGGACGAAACCGGCCTCAAAGGACTCGAGGAAGAACGCCGTCTGGCCTATGTCGGCATCACCCGCGCCGAAGAGGTTTGTACGATTTCCTTCGCCGCAAACCGGCGGGTATTCGGGCAATGGCAGAACTCGATGCCGTCACGGTTCATTGACGAGTTGCCCGAGGACCATGTCGAGGTGCTGACACCTCCGGGCCTTTATGGCGGCGGTCATCAGTCGGCGGGCATAGAAACACGTGCGGCCGAAGCCAATGTCTATAACTCGCCGGGCTGGAGGCGGTTGCAGGCGCGGCAGGGCCAATATGGCATGTCGCAACCCCGCGAAAGCCGCAACACGGTGATCGACGCCACCGCACTGGCCAGTTTCACGCTGGGCGAGCGGGTGTTTCACCAGAAATTCGGTTATGGCGCGGTGATCGGGATCGAAGGTGACAAGGTCGAGGTTGATTTCGACAAGGCGGGCATCAAGAAAGTGGTCTCGCGTTTTCTGACCAACAAGGATGACGTCCCGTTCTGAGGCGTCATATCCCGTCGACCAGAACCAGATTGGTGGTTGCGGTGGCCTTTCGGATCTTCGCCAGTTCGATGTAATCCGGGTCGTCCTTCCAGGCTTTCGCCGCTGCAAGATCCGGAAACTCCATCAACACAATCCCGCCTTCTGGCCAATCGCCTTCGATCCGTTCAACCGGTTTGGATGAGACCGTCAGCAGGCGACCGCCGTGGCGGTCGAAGATCGGCATGAAACCTGCCAGATAGCCCTGGTACCCGTCGGGGTCGTGAATGTTGATCTGCGCAATGAAATAGGCGGCCATGGCGTCCTCCGCATCAGAAGTCAGGATGCCATCCTACACCAGTGTCTGAAAAACAAAAAACGGCGGTTCCCAGGGAGGAGGAGAGGGAACCGCCGTCTTGTCAACATCAGAGCAGGGAGGAGGAGAGCCCTGATGTATGCGAACCCAGGTTTGAGCCCGGTATGAGGAAGACGCGGCGATGTCAGGGAGGAGGAAGACATCGCCGCGCTCTTTCAACATCAAGGCAGGGAGGAGGAAGCCCCGATGTATCCGTGTCCGGCGGGTTGAAGCCGGTATAAGGTGCGGCAACGTCAGGGAGGAGGAAGACGCTGCCGCTGATTACAGACCCTAAGGGAGGAGGAAGGGCCTGATCTCAGTATGCGTGTTGCGCTTATCGCGCGGATTGTTCGCTCGCTGCCTGCATGGCAACGCGGCGGATCATCGAGCGGTGCAGGCCAAGATCGGCTAGCTCGCGGTTCGACAGAGCGGAAAGTTCATTGACGGTCTGGCGGTACAGGCGATAGCGTACGAACCGGGTCTTTGCGTTTTCCAAAACTGCGCCAAAACCAAACGCCGGTGCGTACTTTACTGCTGTATGCGTGCTTGCGACTGCCATGCTCTTCATCCGTATCTTTTTGTCTTGCCGGTATCGTCCGGCCCTTGCTTGAGACTGAAGATAGGCAAATGCTGCAATTGCACAATAGGTCACGACATCAATGCTGCTATGCAGCAAATGCATAGATTGGCTCAGTTTTTTCTTCCTGCCGCGATGCGCCTTGAAAATATGGGGTCGACCCTAGGTCAGCTTTGTCGGCGGCATCTGGCCCTTCCCGATAGCCTGCCTTTGAATTGAGCGCACTCGGCGGGAAAATGGGCAAAACATATCCGTTCTGATGTTGACAAGGCATGGGTAAATCGCTCGTGGGAAATCATGGGGCGATGTGGTCGCGCGGGGGAGAATACTGGAAAGCGATCCGAAATTCTGAACGATTCGAAGGGCTGATTGTGCATTTGGGGCTAATATTTCCAGTCCAAAAGAAAAGCTGGCAAAATTCTTGGGAAATCGCGGGAAAAAATTCGGCCGCAGAATTTTCTATATATTGGGGCGTGTTTCTCATAACACGCTAAAACTGGTGTCGTGGGACTCGAATCCTTCAATGATATTCCGCTCTGGCCGTGTTCCTCATGACACGCTGCGCAAGTTTCCTATTGATTTCCATGAATTCCCATGTCATCCCTAATACATCCGATGAGGACGAGGCAGCAGGGGCACCAAACGACCCCGACCAAAAATATTCAGGTTTCATACAGGCATCTCGCTTTCATCAACCAAGAGATCCGGCGCGCGGGCGAGCAGACATCCCCCCAGGTGGCGCGCGCAGCTGGACATCCCGCTTAGCGGGTCAATGCGGCGGGTTGATCAGTGGCAGCAGATCAACCCGCCGTTTTTCATCCGGGGGGGGGCCGTGAATTCAAGGTGGGGCGCAAGCGAAAGGGACAGTCGTCTTGGCGCGCAGGTTTAGAGGTGAGAGCCACCACAAGGTGGATACGAAGGGCAGGGTGTCGATCCCGGCCTCGTTTCGCCGTGTGCTTGAATCGTCCGATCCCAACTGGCAGCCCGGTGACAACCCTGAACTGGTGATTGTCTATGGCGACCACCGCCGCAAGTTCCTTGAATGTTATACCATGCAGGCGATTGACGAGGTTGATGCCAAGATCGATGCCTTGCCGCGTGGCTCGATGCAGCGGCGGATGTTGCAGCGCATGTTCCACGGTCAGTCCTTCCCGACCAACGTGGACGAAACCGGGCGTCTTGTGCTGCCCGCCAAGCTGCGCAGCAAGATCGGCCTTGAAGGTGAGGCGTTCTTTATTGCCGCAGGTGACACCTTTCAGATCTGGAAACCCGAGACCTACGAGGTCGAGGAACTGGCCAAGACCGAAGAATGGATGGATGATCTGCCGGACGATTTTGATCCGATGCAGTTCCTAGATGGCACCGGGGATGCGTAACGGCATGGCCGGCGCTGCGTCCTCATCTGAAAAACCACATATTCCCGTTCTGCTGCGCCCCTTGCTGGCTGCGGTTGCGCCGGTCACTGGCATTTGGCTGGACGGCACGTTTGGCGCGGGCGGCTACACGCGCGGGCTGTTGGAGGCCGGGGCAGACAAGGTTATCGGTGTAGACCGAGACCCGCTGGCCTTTGAAATGGCGGCAGATTGGGCGCAGGATTACGGCGACCGGCTGGTGATGCAGCCCGGCGTATTCTCGCGCATGGACGAATACGCGCAGGACCTGGACGGCGTTGTACTGGATCTTGGCGTGTCCTCGATGCAGCTGGATCAGGCCGAGCGCGGGTTTTCCTTCATGAAGGACGGTCCGCTGGATATGCGGATGAGCCAGCAAGGCGAAAGCGCCGCCGATCTGGTAAACACCGCGACCGAGGCGCAACTGGCCGATATCCTGTTCCACTATGGCGAAGAACGCGCCAGCCGCCGGATTGCCAAGGCGATTGTCAGGGCACGAACCGAGGCGCCGATCACAACAACCCTGCGACTGGCCGAGATTGTCGAATCCTGCCTGCCGCGTCCGAAACCGGGGCAATCGCATCCCGCAACGCGCAGTTTTCAGGGCCTGCGGATCGCGGTGAATGCCGAATATGAAGAGCTGTTTCAGGGCCTTATGGCTGCCGAACGTGCGCTGAAACCCGGTGGGCAGCTGGCCGTTGTCACCTTCCATTCCATCGAGGACCGGATGGTCAAACGGTTCTTTCAGTCGCGCGCGGGCAAGACAGGGCGTGCGAACCGCTATGCGCCCGAGATGGAACAGGACCAGCCGCAATTTACGCTGAAGACCCGCAAGGCGGTGGGGCCCGACGAACAGGAATTGCAGGAAAACCCGCGCGCGCGCTCGGCCAAGCTGCGTGTTGCGATCCGTACCGATGCTCCGGCGGGGGAAATTGAGGCCCGCGCCATTGGAGCGCCTCAACTGGGGGGAAGGGCAAGATGAAGAGTGTTTTGTATGTGTTGACTGCCCTGTCCGTGTTCGGATTGGCGCTTTGGGCCTATCAGGAGAATTATCGCACCCAACAGGTGGTGAAAGAAACGCAATCCCTGCAACGCGAGATCGGCATGGCGCAGGTGCGGCTGGCGGTCCTGAACGCCGAATGGGCCTATTTGAACCGCCCCGACCGGCTGCGAGAACTGGCAGACCTGAATTTTGAACGTCTTGGTCTGCTGCCTCTGCGGGCCGAACAGTTCGGGCGCGCCGACCAGATTGCCTTTGCCGAGGATCCTGACCTGCCCATCGTTGACCCGATTGAATTGCAGGCCATCACCGACATTCAGGCCTTGGGCGAGGTGCAGATCCCATGACGCGCACGCCCCTTCGCCCACTGGCCCGTATCCTTGACGCCCGCGCCCGGGGCGAAAACCCAAAGGCGATCGAGCGTGAAAACATCCGCAAGCGCCACGAAGACATGAAAGACCGCGCCCGCGCCCGCGCCGAAGGGCGTCTGCTGGTGCTGGGGTTGTTCTTCTTTTGCGCTTTCACGGTGGTTGGCGTCCGCATGGGTATGTTGGCAACGTCCGAGGCGCAGGAGCCGCTGGCCAATGCGCCGGGGGCTGCGATTGCCATGCAGCGCGCCAATATCGTCGACCGCGAAGGGCGCATTCTGGCAACCAATCTGGACACTTATTCCGTCTACGCGCAGCCACCGCTGATGATCGACCCGATTGCGGCAGCAGATCAGCTGGTCGCGATCTTCCCCGATCTGGATAAAGAGCGTCTGGTCAAGGACTTCACCGGCAACCGCAAGTTCCTGTGGATCAAGAAACGCATCTCGCCCGAACAGAAACAGGCCGTGCACGACATCGGTGATCCCGGCATCCTGTTTGGCCCGCGCGAAATGCGCCTCTATCCCAATGGCAAGCTGGCCGCGCACATCCTTGGCGGCTCCGGCTTTGGCCGCGAGGGCGTCAGCGCCGCCGAGGTGATCGGTGTGGCCGGGGTGGAAAAGCAGTTTGACGACTATCTGCGCGATCCCGCCAACGGCAACAAGCCGCTGCAACTGTCGCTGGACCTGACCATTCAGGCCGCGGTCGAACAAGTGCTCTATGGCGGTATGAAGATCATGAATGCCAAGGGCGCGTCGGCGGTTCTGATGAATGCGCATACGGGCGAGGTTGTATCCGCCGCCTCGCTGCCCTCATTCGATCCCAATGATCGTCCGCGCCCGCCGACCGCGGGGTTTGATCCCTCAGACAGCCCGCTGTTCAACCGCTATGTGCAAGGCGTGTACGAACTGGGGTCGGTCTTCAAGATTTTCACCGCCGCGCAGGCGGTCGAGCTTGGGCTGGTAAACTCGAACACCATCATCGATACATCCGGCCCGATGAAGATCGGGCGCTTCCCGATTGGTGAATTCAACGGCAAGAATTACGGCAAGATCAGCGTGGCGGATGTGATCGTCCACAGCTCGAACCGTGGCACCGGGCGTCTGGCGTTGCAGATCGGTGCGCAGCGGCAGCAGGACTTTCTGAACGCGCTCGGCATGTTCGAACCGACTCCGTTCGAGATTGTCGAAGCCAAGGGTGGTGTGCCGCTGATGCCGAAGAAATGGGGCGAGCTGAGCACCGTGACCATCTCCTACGGCCATGGCCTGTCAACCAGCCCGATGCATCTGGCGGCGGGATATGCGGCGATTGCCAATGGCGGGCACTATGTCAGCCCGACCATCCTGCGCCAGAACGGCCCGCAATACGGCCCCCGCGTGATGTCGCAGGGAACCGCGCGTCAGGCGCAGAAAATGCTGCGTAAGGTGGTGACGGATGGCACTGCCAGCTTTGGCGAAGTGCAAGGGTATGACGTGGCTGGCAAGACCGGCACGGCAGACAAGCCCAAGCCACGCGGCGGGTATTACGAAGACAAGGTCATCGCAACTTTCGCAACGATCTTCCCGGCCTACGATCCGAAATATGTTCTGATCGTCACGCTGGATGAACCCTCGATCGTGGCTTACGGTGAAAAACGCCGCACCGCAGGCTGGACAGCAGTGCCTGTAGCTGCCGAACTTATTGGTCGCGTGGCACCTCTGCTGGGCTTGCGTCCCCGGCTTGAGCCTGAGGCGGGCGCTGCTATAACGCTGACCTCAAACTAGGCTGTCCGGTAAGAGGTGGGTCATGGGCACAAGGTCAAAGAAACTCAGCCAACTGGCCCTGACCGCGCGAGGCGGGGTAAACCCCGAGATCACCGGTCTGGCCGTCGACAGCCGCGAGGTGAAAGACGGTTTCCTGTTCGCAGCCCTTCCGGGCACGCGGGTTCATGGTGGTTCGTTCATCCAATACGCCCTGCGCATGGGGGCCGCCGCCATCCTGACCGATGCCGAAGGGGCGAGAATCGCAGCAGCTGAACTTGCGGTGTCGGATGCGGCGCTGGTGGTTGTCGAAGACCCGCGTCAGGCGCTGGCCGGGGCCGCCGCCCTGTGGTTCGGCGCGATGCCGCAGACCATTGTCGCAGTCACCGGAACCAACGGAAAAACCTCGGTTGCCACCTTTGTGCGCCAGATCTGGACCGAACTGGGCCACGCGGCCGTCAACCTTGGGACAACCGGTGTCGAAGGGGCATGGACCGCGCCGCTGGCCCATACTACGCCCGAGCCGATCACCTTGCATCGCTGTCTGGCGGAAGCCGCCGAAAACGGCGTGACCCATGCCGCGATGGAGGCCTCGTCCCACGGCCTCGAACAGCGCCGCCTGGATGGTGTGCACCTGACCGCTGCCGGGTTTTCGAACTTCACGCAGGACCATCTGGATTACCACGAGACTTTTGAAGCGTATTTCGCAGCCAAGGCCGGGTTGTTCGACCGGGTTCTGCCACAGGATGGCACCGCGGTTATCAATCTGAGCGATCCCAAGGGGTCTCGGGTCCGCCGGATCGCCGAGGCGCGCGGTCAATCGGTGTTGACCGTCGGGTTGGGCGACGCCGATCTGTGCCTGATCAACCAGCGGTTCGATGCCACCGGGCAGGACCTGCGATTTGCGTGGCAGGGCCGAACCTTCCAGACCCGCCTGAACCTGATCGGAGGGTTCCAGGCCGAAAACATCCTGCTGGCTTGCGGTCTGGTGATTGCTGCGGGCGACAGCCCCGAACGGGTTTTTGAAACACTGCCGCATCTGACCACCGTGCGCGGGCGTATGCAGCTGGCCGCAACCCGCGACAACGGCGCGACGGTTTTTGTGGATTACGCGCACACCCCCGACGCCGTGGCCACCGCCCTCAAGGCGCTGCGTCCGCATGTGATGGGCCGCCTGATTGCCATTGTCGGCGCGGGCGGCGACCGCGATGCCACGAAACGCCCGCTGATGGGCAGGGCGGCCTCGAACTATGCGGATATGGTTTTCGTCACCGATGACAACCCGCGCAGCGAAGATCCCGCCGCCATCCGCGCCGCCGTCATGGCAGGTGCACTCGAGGCAGCGGGCGACGTCAGCGTGACCGAGGTCGGCGACCGCGCCGAAGCCATTCTGCGCGGCATCGATGCCCTGCAACCCGGCGACGCACTGCTGATTGCGGGCAAGGGCCACGAAACCGGGCAGGTCGTCGGCGATCAGGTGCTGCCCTTTGATGATGTGGAACAGGCCAGCATTTCCGTCGCCGCGCTGGACGGGAGGGTCGCATGACGCTCTGGACAGCATCCGAGGCCGCTCAGGCAACGGGCGGGCGGGTCACGACCGATTGGACCGCTGATGGTGTCTCCATCGACACGCGAACCCTTCAACCCGGTGATCTGTTTGTTGCGCTGAAAGCGGCGCGGGACGGGCATGAATTCGTGGCCCAAGCGCTTGAGAAAGGCGCGGGCGCGGCTTTGGTCTCGCATATTCCCGACAACGTATCGCCGGATGCGCCACTGCTGATCGTCGATGATGTTCAGGCGGGGCTCGAGGCTTTGGGGCAGGCGGCACGCGCCAGAACGAATGCGCGTGTGGTGGGGGTGACCGGCAGTGTCGGCAAGACATCGACCAAGGAAATGCTGGCCGTGATCCTCGAAACACTAGGCAAAACCCATGCCAGCGTGGCCAGTTACAACAACCACTGGGGCGTTCCGCTGACCCTTGCACGGATGCCGTGTAACACTGAATTCGCAGTGATCGAGATCGGAATGAACCATCCGGGCGAGATTGCCCCGCTGGCCCGGCAGGCCCGCCCGCATGTGGCGCTGGTTACAACCGTGGCGGCGGTGCATCTGGAAGCCTTCGAGTCCGTCGCTGGTATCGCCCATGAAAAAGCAGCGATCTTTGAAGGGCTCGAACCCGGTGGCGCGGCAATCGTCAATGCAGATATCGACCACGCAGACATCCTGCGCCAAACGGCGCTTGGGCAGGGGGCCGGAATCGTGGATTTCGGCCAAGGCGCAACGGATTACCGGCTGACCGACGTTCAGCAGGCGGCGAACACCGTGAAAGCCGAGGCTGCCGTTGGTGAACAGGTAATCCGATTTGAGGTGAACTCTGCCGGTACGCATTTCGCCATGAACGCGCTGGGGGCCTTGGCAGCCTGCGTTGAATTGGGTGTTGATCTCGATGACGCCGTCGCAGGTCTGCGCGCATGGTCCCCGGTCAAGGGGCGCGGCGTACGGGAAAGCATTCCTCTGCCCGGCGGCGGGCAGATCGAACTGCTGGATGACAGCTATAACGCCAACCCGACCTCGCTGGAGGCCGCGCTGGATGTACTCGCTGCCTCACAAGGCAAACGCCGCATCGCCATTCTGGGCGACATGAAAGAGCTGGGCACACAGGAAGTGGCGATGCACGCCGCCATGGCCGATGCCGAAGCGATGGCACATGTCGATCAGGTGCATTGTATCGGCCCGTTGATGCGGGCATTGCACCACGCGCTGCCCCCTGCCAAACGCGGTCTCTGGTCCGAAACCAGCGCCGAGATGGCCGGACGGTTGCCGTCGCTGGTCAGGGACGGCGATACTGTTCTGGCCAAGGGCTCTCTCAGCATGGGATTGGCCTCGATTGTTGACGGTCTGCGCAAAATGGGGCAAGGGGGCGCGCTTGATGGGTGATCACGCCCATGCGCCTCGTGTGAGAAAGGTATTGTCATGCTGTACTGGTTGACCGCCCTGTCGGATGGCGGGGATTTCTGGAACCTCTTCCGGTATATCACCTTCCGCGCAGGCGGTGCCTTCATGACGGCACTGATCTTTGGGTTCATCTTCGGAAAGCCCCTGATCAACGTGCTGCGCAGAAAGCAGGGCAAGGGCCAGCCGATCCGCAATGATGGCCCCGAGGGGCATTTTTCCAAGGCAGGCACGCCAACAATGGGCGGGTTGCTGATTGTCGGTGCTCTTGTGACCTCGACCCTTGTCTGGGCACGTCTGGACAACCCTTACGTCTGGATGGTGCTTTTCGTGACCCTGTCTTATGCGGCCATCGGATTCGCGGATGACTATGCCAAGGTGTCGAAACAGAACACCAAGGGCGTTCCGGGGCGGATGCGCCTTGCCTTGGGCGTGATCATCGCGGTGCTGGCCGCGCTCTGGGCGACGTTGCACCACCCCGAAGCGTTGCAGAATCAACTGGCTGTGCCGGTGTTCAAGGACACGCTGGTCAATCTGGGTATCTTCTATATCCCGTTCTCGATTGTCGTGATCGTAGGGGCCGCCAACGCGGTAAACCTGACCGACGGTCTGGACGGTCTGGCCATCATGCCAGCGATGATCGCCGCCTCGACGCTGGGCGTGATCGCCTATGCGGTGGGCCGCGTCGACTTTACCGAATATCTGGACGTGCATTACGTGCCCGGTACGGGTGAGATCTTTATCTTCACCTCAGCGCTCTTTGGTGCGGGTCTGGGATTTCTGTGGTACAACGCCCCCCCGGCGGCGGTCTTCATGGGCGATACCGGATCGCTGGCGCTGGGCGGCGCGCTGGGCGCCATTGCCGTGGCCACCAAGCACGAGCTGGTTCTGGCCGTCGTCGGCGGCCTGTTCGTGGTCGAGGCGCTGAGCGTGATCATTCAGGTCCTCTACTTCAAACGCACCGGCAAGCGGGTCTTCCTGATGGCCCCGATCCATCATCATTATGAGAAAAAGGGCTGGGCCGAGCCTACCATCGTCATCCGCTTCTGGATCATCTCGCTGATTCTGGCGATGATCGGTCTGGCAACGCTGAAGGTGCGGTAACGCTCCCGCCAGGTTCGAAGGGGCTGCGGCCCTCCTGCCACCTGTTGGGCCCGGCTCGCGCCGCAGCACGAGCCTGATACGCCCCTTGTCATTGTAATTTTCTTCAGTGCAGTGTGGCCTCCAAATCCAAATCAAAGAAGGTGGTTAGAATGATCCCGGTCAAAGGCTTTTCAGGGCAGAAAGTTGCGGTTCTGGGATTGGGCCGGTCCGGTCTGGCAACCGCACGCGCCTTGCGCGCAGGCGGGGCGGAGCCGGTCTGCTGGGATGACAACCCGACAGCCCGCGCCATAGCCGAGGGCGAAGGATTCTCCTGTGCCGACCTGCGCAAACAGGGGGCGTTTGACACCATTGCCACGCTCATCGTTTCACCGGGCATTCCGCATCTTTATCCCGAACCCAACCCCGTGGTTGCCGCAGCCTTGGACGCAGGCGTGCCTGTGGACAATGATATCGGGCTGTTCTTCCGCTCTTTTGCGGGGCCGGAATGGAGCAACTATGACACTCCGCCACGGGTCATCGCGGTCACCGGCTCGAACGGGAAATCAACCACCGCAGCGCTGATCCATCACATCCTGACCGAGGCCGGGCGCGAGGCGCAGCTGGCCGGAAATATCGGGCGCGGTGTTCTGGATATCGATCCGGGTGGCGATGGTTCGGTCGTGGTGCTGGAACTTTCCAGCTATCAGACGGAACTGGCCCGTGCGCTGACCCCGGATGTGGCGGTGTTCACCAACCTCTCGCCTGATCATCTGGATCGCCACGGTGGCATGGGGGGATATTTCGCGGCCAAACGGCGCCTCTTTGCCGAAGGCGGCCCGGACCGCGCGATCGTCGGCATCGATGAAACCGAAGGCGCCTTTCTGGCTGGCCAGCTGGCCGAAGGGCAAGCGGATGACCGCGTAATTCGTATCTCGGTAACGCGAAAGCTGACGGGGCCGGGATGGCAGGTCTTTGCGCGCAAGGGGTTTTTGTCGGAATACCGCAAGGGGCGGCAGGCCGGGTCCATCGACCTGCGCGCGATCAAGGGCCTTCCCGGTGCCCATAACCACCAGAACGCCTGCGCGGCTTATGCGGCCTGCCGGTCGCTGGGCCTTGCCCCGCGCGTGATCGAAGACGCGCTGCACTCGTTCCCGGGCCTGCCCCACCGCAGCCAGATCATCGCCGAGGCCGATGGGGTTACCTATGTCAACGACTCCAAGGCGACCAATGTCGACAGCGCCCTGAAAGCATTGACTGCGTTCAAAAATATCCGATGGATCTGTGGCGGCCTTGAAAAGGAAGGCGGTGTCGCAGCCCTGAACGCAGCAGCGGATCAGGTGATCAAAGCCTATGTTATCGGTCGTGAGGCGGCGGGCTTTGCGATGCAACTGACGTCCGACGCACAGGTTTGTACCACGATGGAGGCGGCAGTGGCGCAGGCCATGGCGGATGCGCAGGCGGGCGAGACCGTTCTGCTGGCCCCGGCAGCAGCAAGTTTCGATCAATATGACAATTTCGAACAGCGTGGCGATGACTTCACGGCGCAGGTGCAAAAACGGCTGGGCTAATGTCGCATCTGCAACAGCCCGCCAGTAGATGTGGACATTTTTCAGTCAGATTGACACTTTGTTGGAATTGAGGTTGCGTCACCTTAAGTTCAATAAAGAGGAAGCGGAAATGTCTGCACGCAAAATTATCTCCATCCTTCCCGTCGTTGCGCTGGCCGGGGCCTGTGCCAATAGCGGGGCAAATTATGTTCCTATCATCGACGGGCCTGTGGGGCCGAACTACCAGTCCGATCTGGCCAATTGTCAGGCGCTGGCGCGGTCCCGTCCGACGCTGGACAGCAACACCGCGGGCGCTGCCGCCATCGGCGCGGCCGGTGCTGCGGCAACCACGGCAATTATCGACAACAGCGCCAGCGATCTTGGCCGTGCGGCGGCGGCCGGTGCTCTGGTCGGTGTGGGTGCCAGTGCGATCAGCAACACCCAGAACCAGGAAGTGATCGTGCGCAACTGCATGCGCGGTCGCGGCTACAACGTCGTAGGTTAATGCCGCGCAAACGGAAGTGTAGGTTAATGCCTGGCGGCAATGGCAACACCTGCGGCATGGCCTGATGACCACGCCCATTGAAAGTTGTAGCCGCCAAGCCACCCGGTGACATCCACCGCTTCGCCAATCGCATAGAGGCCAGGGACATCCTTGGCCTCCATCGTTTTCGACGACAGATCATCGGTATCTATTCCGCCCAGTGTGACCTCGGCAGTGCGATACCCTTCGGTTCCCGACGGTACCAGCCGCCAGTCAGACAGGGCCGCGACCAGTTCAGACAGCTTCGCGTCCGACTGATCGGCCAGATTGCCGGACATCGGAATGACTTGGCTCAGATACTCGACCAGCCGGGACGGCAGATGCCGCGCCAGTTCCGTTGTCAGCGCCTTGCGCCCGGCGTTTTGCCGTTGCGCACGCAGCAGATCGAACAGGGGCAGTTCGGGGATCAGGTTCACGCCGATCTCCTCACCTTCGCGCCAATAAGAGGACAGCTGCAAAACGGACGGCCCGCTGAGGCCGCGATGGGTGAACAACAGCGCTTCGTCAAAACTTGTGCGTTTGTTGGAAAGCCGCACGGGCAGGGAAACACCGGACAGGTGCTTGAACCGGCCATCCGAAAAGGTGAATGGCACCAGCGCCGCGCGGGTGTCGGTCACCCGCAGGCCAAACTGCCGGGCAATGTCATAGGCCAGCCCGGTCGCGCCCATCTTGGGGATGGATTTGCCCCCCGTGGCCAATACCAGATTGGCACAGGTCAGATGCAGGCGCTGCCCCTCACGCTCGACCTCCAGCGCGAATCCGGTGCCATCTTTGCGCAGATCACGCAGCGCGGTCTGCACCCACAGCTCGGCACCGGCGCGGCTCATCTCGTCCAGCAACATCTGGATGATCTGCTTTGAAGAGCCATCACAGAACAACTGCCCAAGCGTTTTCTCATGCCATTTGATGCCGTGCCGGTTCACCAGATCGACAAAATCCCACTGCGTAAACCGCGCCAGCGCGGATTTGCAGAAATGCGGGTTTTGCGACAGGAAGTTGTCCGGGCCTGCATACATATTGGTGAAATTGCACCGCCCTCCGCCCGAGATGCGGATTTTCTCGCCCGGCGCCTTGGCGTGGTCGATCACCAGCACCCGCCCACCGCAACGGGCCGCGCACATCATGCCTGCCGCTCCGGCGCCCAATATGATCGTATCGAACCTCATGCACCGCCCTTGGCGTGGATTTTCGGCGATGACAAGGGTGAAACCCGGCGCATCGGGCCTGAGGCAAAGGATTTAGTTGTCAGGTGAATGATTCCCGGAAATTCGGGGCTTGCGCGCGGTGACACCCTTGCGTGGGGTCCGATTTGGGCTGGTTGTCGGGATTTTGCGCGGGTGTTTCGGGGCTGGGCTGGAAGGGCGCAGATCGCAGAAAACCACGTTCGGGTCCGGTCAAAATGCGGCACCGTTCAGGTTGTGCAGGGCACCTGATCCCGCCACGTGTGGGGCCACCAAACAGAGTGGTGACTGGCTTGACCGGCAGAAACGGTGAGGGCCGGGCAACGTTCGGATACTTTTTGGAGAATCGATTTCCGGTACCTGTCAGCCGCTGTTGCGTCGTACTGTCCGCCCGGTTCAGCGGCAACAGGAAGGTCCAATGCCAAGGACTTGACCGGGGTCAGCCCTCGCGCACTCCTAACGGGAAGTCTTGCCGCATCAGCCCGTCTTGCCCGCCAAGCACCAAGCGCCACAGATGCCGGGTAAATTGGCCAAATTGCACCGAAAAATACGTGCAAAAATAAAAATATGTCGACGGAAGTTCACTAAAACAATACAATAACCCTTATTATTTTGAACTTAACGCATTTTAGAAACCAAATCTCATCAGCGGGCCGATTAATGCCTCGTGATTTCCATTCAGGCCCGTGGCCCGTCCCGCGCAATGCAGCGCCATTCACACCCGTCGGCTGCATTTGCAATCACAACACGCCTCTGATGCGTGCCAGCCCGCCTGTTTTCGGGGTGGCACATTTCAACAAGTTAAAGAGTTCCGAGACACGATCATGGGTATTAATCTGAATTTGAACAATCCAAGCGACCTTCCCAAGGCGCGGCTCAGGGCGATCCTGTTCCTTGATGCATGTGATTACTCTGCCGCCGTCCGCGAGGCCGAGCTTGAAACGCTGGCCAGAATCCGTCGCGATCTGAACTGCGTCAGCGATCTGGTTAACAGCTTTCGGGGCCGGGTGACCGGCCTGACCGGTGACGGGCTATGCGCCGTCTTTCCAAGTGCGCGTGCCGCCGTCGAAACTGCGCTGGGGGTGCAGGATGTCCTGACCCATGCCCCTGACCGGTACGCCAAAGGGTATCGAATTGGGATACATCTGGGCGACACGTTCGAGGTTGACCAGCAGATCATCGGTGACGCCGTGAACACGGCAGCGCGCATCGAAAGCGTCGGGTCATCCGGCGAGGTTCTGGTCTCAAGCGTTGTGCGCAATGCGCTGCGCGGGCGGCAGGATTTCCTGTTCAACTCGATCGGGCGGCCCAATCTCAAGAATATCGGTGCCTCGCTCGAGCTGTTTAAAGTTGCACGCGCGACAATCGACGTCCCCTATGAGAAGGACGGAAAAGAACAGCCGGTTCCTGTTCCCGCCAACCCAACGGCTTTCCGGTCAGAACAGCTGTCGTTCACCTTACCGCGCCCGAATTTCGTGATCGGTCTGTTGTCTCCGGATGTAGGGGGTGGTTCCGAAACCGCGGCATTCGTGTCCA
This sequence comes from Ruegeria sp. AL2, assembly GCF_056540845.1. Lineage (NCBI taxonomy): Bacteria > Pseudomonadati > Pseudomonadota > Alphaproteobacteria > Rhodobacterales > Roseobacteraceae > Ruegeria > Ruegeria sp. AL2. The sequence continues at coordinate 129,851 of NZ_JBQFXM010000003.1, read as the reverse complement.
ACATCGTTGCGGAACAGCTGTCCAAATCCCTTACCGAAACCGAAGCGCTTGAGGTTCAGGATTACCGGGTGCCGCAGATTGCGTTCCCGCAGGAACCTTTGTCGGCAGGGCCTGACCTGTTCCTGCAATGCCGCGCCTCGACCTGTGGCAGCATGTTGCAAGTGTCCGCCACAGCAATGCGGTCGGAAGACAGGAAAGTGATCTGGAGCCAGAATGTAGTGGCCGATCAAGGTGACTTTTTGGGTCAAAACTGCTCTGGGCTGACGTCGTTCATCAGTTATGCCACCGACGCCTTGCTGACGGCCTTGCTGAACGGGCGTCACATGCGCGACCCGGCCGCCCATCACGCGGCGAAAACCGCCGTTGCCGCCGTGCATCACCTGCTGACCATGACCGGGCCGGGGCTGGACCAGCTCGAGGCCGATATTCTGGCGGCTTACGAGCTTGATCCCAAGCCGGTCTATCTGGCGTGGCTGGCCTATGTCACGACCTTCAAGGTCGGCGAACGGTACGGTACCTGGGATGCCGCGCTGGAAGCGCAGGCGCGCGATCTGGCCCGCCGCGCGGTCGAGGCTGACCCGGATAACGGCACCGTTCTGGGCCTTGTCGCCCACGTGCATTCCTACGTGTTCCGAGAGTTTTCGGTGGCGCAGGATCTGGTCGACCGCGCGCTCGAGCTCAGCCCTTATCGGGCGATGAGCTGGGATTCAGCCGCCATGCTTTATTGCTACACGGATCGTCCGGCGCTGGCGGTTGAAGCCGCGCAGAAGGCGCGGCTTATCGGGCGGCACAGCCCATACCGGCACCTGTTCGACGGGGCCGGTTGCGTCGCCGCGCTGGTCAATGGCGAGTTCGAGAAATCCATCAGGTTCGGAGAATCCGTGATGGAGGTTCAGCCGCAGTTCAAAACCGTCATGCGCTATCTGGCTGCGGCTTACGGGCACGCAGGTGACCGGCAGCGAGGCGAGTTCGCCTTGCAGCGGCTGACCAACCTGGAACCGGACATGTCGCTGGCCTGCATCCAGCAGGATCGGTTCCCGGTGCCAACACGGTTCAGCGCGCAACTGATGGAAAGCGGCCTGTCCAGGATCGGATTGCCGCAACACGCTTGAAGTAGGGGTAAAAGTAGGGGGTTTACTTATGTCTTACGTGTCCACGCTCAACGGTTTCGGAATGATGGTCCGACGTGGTGAGCTGATTTCCTGCAAGGTGGTGAAATTGATGAACCTTGCCGGAACCGGTGGTCTCGGTGCCTCACCGGGGGACAATCGAAAGGCGTTGGACAATTTCATTTACGACGCGCAGAGGGAAAGCTTCATCGATTACCTCAATGCCATTCATGATCTGGATCCCGAGTTGCTGGATATTGAAAAACTGCGCGAGCTTACCGAGTTCATGCAGAACGAAGAATTCATCGACCCCTTCAGGTCTGACAGCCGTGTAAAAGGTGCGAAAGACGAAGAGATCGGGAAACGCTCTGCCCTCGGCGCGGCGTCTGTCGCGATGAGCGCATCTTCGGCATTCGCACTGAACCGAAACCGCAACAGAAACCGCAATCGTAACAGAAACCGGAACCGAAACAGAAATCGCAATCGTAACAGAAACCGCAGCGATTTTGACGTCGGCGGCAGCGATGCCTCCTTCGGCTGGCGCGAGATGCGCGATCTGTGCCGGATCGGTATGCTGCCCGCATCCGGATTGCTGGGCAAGGTCTGGGAAAATATCGATCTTCTGCCGCCACCGGGCCCTGACGAAAGCATGAAGGAAACTGAATACCTGCTGATCCTGCAAGGGCGGCTCAAGTGGTCAAATCAGGCAACACGGCGCGAGGAAATCGTGGCGCAGGCAGGCTTTGGCATCGATGAATATCTCAGTCCGCTGGGCATTGACGAGAAGGGCGGCTTTGATGCGACCCGCGCGCTGATGACGATCCTGCTGGAACTGACGAATGAAATCGGCCTGACCTACAAGAACCGCTTCAGCCGGCCCAGACCCAATATTATCCAGCCGCTGATCCGGCCCTTTCTTCCGGTGCCTTATCATGCGGCTTACCCCTCGAACCACTCCTACCAATCCTTCGCGATTGCCGAACTGTTCTCGCGTCTGATCCCCGAACATCCGGGCACTGTTGCTTTGTTCCACCGCGCCCAGCGGATTGCTGAAAACCGCGAATGGGCCGGTTTGCATTATCCAAGCGACACAGCCGCCGGGCGAAGTCTGGCAAGAAAAACCGTGGCTTACCTGACCGAGGTTCTGGACGAACTGATGGACGAAGCACAAGACGAATGGCTGGGCTAAGGATCAACGCGAGGTGACGAAATGACCGCAGGAAACGAAGACTACGCACGCTATTACTATCTCTGGCATCTGGTCGCGATCAAAGCCTTGACCGTCAAGGCGCCCCTACCCGCCGACGGAGAGACCTGCCCGGAAATCGATACCGCGACCTGGGATTTCACAGGTCCCGCTCTGGCCGAAGCGAAAATCGCCCTGATCGACATGGGCGTGGCCCCGCATCACCCGAACCTGAAATCGCCGGACACCGGACCGGTTCCGGCGGACAGGGTCATTCGCGACGACGCCCTTGATCTGGCCAGCCACCCGTTCGGCGTCAAATACATCGACCGGTCGACTGTTGCGGCAGGGGCCGAGCATATCGAAGAACAGGTGCAACATCTGTCGGGCATTCAGGACCCCTTGGGCATTCCGGGCCTGACCTCTCAGGAACGGCGGGTGATTGCCGGGCTGAGGTCGGGTTTTGGCGTCAAACGTTACATCGATGCCTATGACGATCGCTATGCCGGGCACGGCACCAGCTGTGCCGGGCTGGCCTGCGGAACCAGCTTTGCAGCCGATCAATTCGGCAATACCGGCAATATCGCGGCGTATTACGGGGTCGATCCCAAAAGCAGGATTATTCCGATCACGACGTCGATCTCGCCCAGCCCGGAAGAATTGATTGCGGCGTTTCTTTATGCCCTCCACAAAGGCGCGCATGTCATCCTGTTTCCGCGCGATGCCGCGAACCCGGACCACTGGCCGGGATATAGATTTCGCCCTGCCACTGGCACCGAGCCGTTCTATCCGGGTCTGGACTCGCACGAAAAGACCCGCCTGCACGAGACGAGGCGCGACGAACCCGACGGCGACGCGCGCGACATCTCGATGGCATGGTCGGCGCTGGACAAGATCATCAAATGGGTCAGCACGAGAATTCCGGTGGTCTGTGCCGCTGGCAATGACGGTCGAAGCGAGTTGATTTATCCTGCCAGCTTGTCTGGTGATCCAACCAACGGGATCATCTCGGTGGGGGCCGTCAACTATAATGGCACCCGGTCCGGGTATTCGAACTACTCTGCTGATCTGACCGTTTCCGCCCCCTCGGATGACGGTGAGATATACAACCGCTATCAAATTCGTCTGGACCGTGATGCAGCCTCGGCCACTGACTTCCATCTGGAAAACCCGAAACATCACCTGAAACGCGACGGCAGTGGTGACGCGATCCCGATTGTCGATTTCGCATCTCAAAGGTTGGTGACGTTGGATGTGCCGGGCCCGCGGGGCTATGTCGAAGGCAGCCTTGCCGCGGCTGTCGAAACCCGAAAAAAGGCTGTGGATGATCCTGCCGGGCTTTATACTGAATTCGGCGGAACTTCGGGGGCCTCGGCCCTCGTTGCAGGGGCGATCGCGATGATGCAGCGAAAGTCGCCCAATGTTCTCAATGGTGTGCAGATCAAAGCCATCTTCAAGAACCTCGAAACATCTGCAACGCGTTTCGACAACACCCACTGGTATTGGTCCTCTGCCGCAGGAACCCTGCAAGCTGACGCGATCAACGGTTACACGCCACCCCCCAGGGCCGAACTGTTCGGTGTGGCGGGGTTGCTGGATGTGCCGCTGCTGCTGACCAAAGTCTGACAGCCCGCCGCCTTCCGCCCGGTGGCCGTCGCAACACGGCTGACCGGCGGTCCGGGTGTGCGGCACGGGTCTTGGGCGGGAAATCCCGATTTGCCCGCGAACAGGCTGGCCTGATCGCCAAATTGCATGTAGACTTTCAGCCAGATCCCGAAAACGGGGCGTTAACGAGGCAGAGAGTGGCGGTATCTCATGACTGAGATGGTGTATGGCGCGGTCCAGGACCAGCGCGGAGAACCGATTCTACCGAAATGGTGGCGTACTATCGATCGCTGGACGATGTCCTGCGTTCTGATCCTGTTTACCATCGGACTGTTGCTGGGGCTGGCCTCTTCGCCGCCGCTGGCCGGTCGTAACGGGTTCGATCCCTTCCATTATGTCGAGCGCCAGGCCTTCTTTGGCGGATTGGCGCTGATCGCGATGCTGCTGACCTCGATGATGTCTCCAACCTTGGTGCGGCGTCTGGCCGTTCTGGGTTTTCTGGGGGCCTTCGTCGCTCTGGTCTTCCTGCCGGTGTTTGGAACGGATTTCGGCAAAGGCGCGGTGCGCTGGTATTCACTGGGCTTTGCCTCGCTGCAACCGTCCGAGTTTCTGAAACCCGGCTTTGTCGTCGTGGCTGCATGGCTGCTGGCCGCCTCGCAGGAAATCAACGGTCCTCCGGGGCGGTTGTGGTCCTTTGCGCTCTGCATGGCCATCGTGGCCATGTTGGTGATGCAACCCGATTTCGGTCAGGCCTGCCTGATCCTGTTCGGCTGGGGCGTCATGTATTTCGTGGCCGGGGCCCCGATGCTGCTGTTGCTGGGCATGGCCGGTGTTGTCGTTCTGGGCGGGATGTTGGCCTATTCGAATTCCGAACACTTTGCCCGCCGCATCGACGGCTTTCTGAATCAAGAGGTCGATCCGACCACCCAGCTTGGCTATGCAACCAACGCCATCCGCGAAGGCGGGTTGTTCGGCGTCGGCGTGGGGGAAGGGCAGGTGAAATGGTCACTGCCCGATGCCCATACCGATTTCATCATCGCCGTCGCGGCCGAGGAATACGGCCTGATCCTCGTCATGATCATCATTGCGCTGTATGCGCTGATCGTCGTGCGCTCGCTGCTGCGGCTGATGCGCGAACGCGACATGTTCATTCGTCTGGCCGGTACCGGTCTGGCCTGCATGTTTGGCGTTCAGGCGATGATCAACATGGGTGTTGCGGTACGTCTGTTGCCCGCCAAAGGCATGACTTTGCCGTTCGTCAGCTATGGCGGCTCGTCGCTGATTGCAGGCGGTATTGCCGTCGGCATGCTGCTGGCCTTCACCCGAAACCGCCCACAGGGCGAACTAGGCGATATTCTGCGCGGACGAGGATAATGGGGAACCCTTACCTGTTGATTGCGGCTGGCGGCACCGGGGGCCATATGTTCCCCGCTCAGGCGCTGGCCGAGGCGATGCTGCACAAGGGCTGGCGCGTGCGCCTGTCCACCGACCCGCGCGGTGCGCGCTATACCGGCGGCTTTCCCCATTCGACTGAAATTGTCGAGGCGTCCTCGGCCACCTTCGCCCGTGGCGGTCTGGCGGCCAAGGCGATGGTTGGCCCGATTATCGCTGGTGGTGTCACCAGCATGGTCTTCCAGATGATGCGCGACAAACCCGATGTTGTCGTAGGCTTTGGCGGTTATCCCTCGATCCCGGCGCTGGGCGCAGCGACCCTGCTGAAAATTCCGCGGATGATCCATGAACAGAACGGGGTACTGGGCCGCGTGAACCAACTGTTTGCAACCCGCGTTGCACAGGTGGCCTGCGGCGTCTGGCCGACGGATCTGCCCGAAGGCGCGCATGGCATCCACACCGGCAACCCGGTGCGTGCCGCGGTTCTGGACCGCGCCGCCGCCGGGTATATCCCGCCGGGTGATTACCCGATGTCGGTTCTGGTGATGGGCGGCTCGCAAGGCGCGCGCATCCTCAGCGATATAGTGCCCGGCGCGATTGCCGCGCTGCCCCAAGACCTTCGCGCGCATATCCGTGTCTCGCATCAGGCGCGGGATGAAGATGGCGAACGGGTCAGCGCATTCTACCAAGATCATGGTATCCGCGCCGACGTTCAGCCCTTCTTCGATGACATTCCCCGCCGCATGTCGGATGCGCAGCTTGTGATCTCGCGCTCGGGCGCGTCCAGCGTGGCCGATATCTCGGTCATCGGTCGTCCTTCGATCCTGATTCCGTTTGCCGCCGCCGCCGGGGATCATCAGACCGCCAACGCGCGCGGGCTGGTGCAGGCCGGCGGGGCCATCATGATCCCGGAAAATGCGCTTGACGTTCCCACGCTGACACAGCAAATCACCACGGTTCTCACGAACCCCGAAGCCGCACAGAAAATGGCCCATGGCGCCCTGTCGGTCGGGGCGCCCGATGCCACCCAGCGTCTGGTCGCTCTGGTCGAGCTGCTGGCGCAGAAGGAGACCACATGAACCCAGCAACCAAACTGCCGCAGGACGTAGGGCCGATCCATTTTGTGGGCATCGGCGGGATTGGCATGTCGGGCATCGCCGAGGTGCTGCTGAACCTGGGGTATCAGGTGCAGGGCTCCGATTTGAAAGCCTCGAAGATCACCGACCGGCTGGCCAGTTTGGGAGCCGAGATTTTCGTCGGCCAGCGCGCCGAAAACCTTGAAAACGCCGCCGTCGTGGTTGTCTCGACCGCGATCAAACCGGGTAACCCGGAACTGGACCAAGCCCGCGCCCGAGGGCTGCCGGTTGTCCGCCGCGCCGACATGCTGGCCGAACTCATGCGTCTGCGCTCAAACATTGCCATTGCCGGAACACACGGCAAGACCACCACGACGACCATGATGGCCGAACTGATGGTGGCCGGCGATTTCGATCCGACCGTGATCAATGGCGGCATCATCCACGCCTATGGATCGAACGCGCGGATGGGGCAGGGCGAATGGATGGTGGTCGAAGCCGACGAGAGCGATGGCTCGTTCAACCGCCTGCCCGCAACCATTGCCATTGTCACCAATATCGACCCCGAGCATATGGAACATTGGGGTGATTTCGACAGGCTGCGCGACGGCTTTTACGAATTCGTCTCGAACCTGCCATTCTACGGTCTGGCCGTCTGCTGCACCGATCATGCCGAGGTTCAGGCCCTTGTCGGCCGCATCACCGACCGCCGCGTGCGCACCTATGGGTTCAACGCGCAGGCGGATGTGCGGGCTGAGAACCTGACCTATAAGGGCGGCGTGGCGCATTTCGACATCCACCTGCAATACGAAGACAAGATGATCGAAGGCTGCACCCTGCCGATGCCCGGCGATCACAACGTCTCAAACGCGCTGTCCGCTGTGGCTGTCGCCCGCCATCTGGGCATGAAAGCTGCGGAAATCCGCGATGCGCTGGCCAATTTCGGCGGCGTCAACCGTCGCTTTACAAAGGTCGGAGAAATCGACGGTGTCACCATCATCGACGATTACGGCCACCACCCGGTTGAAATCGCAGCTGTTCTCAAGGCTGCCCGTCAGGCGACCGAAGGCCGCGTGATTGCGGTGCATCAGCCGCACCGCTATTCCCGACTGTCCAACCTGTTTGATGATTTCTGCACCTGCTTCAACGACGCCGATGTTGTGGCCATTGCCGAGGTTTTTGCCGCTGGCGAAGACCCGATCGAAGGTGCCTCGCGCGACGATCTGGTGCAGGGCCTGATCCGTCACGGCCACCGCCACGCCCGTGCGCTGCTGGATGAAGACGACCTTGAGCGCCTCGTGCGCGAACAGGCCCGTCCGGGCGATATGGTCGTCTGCCTCGGGGCCGGTACGATCAGCGCCTGGGCCAACGGCTTGCCCGAGAGATTGCAAAGAAAACAAGCTGTTTGACGCGTCACTTATTTTGTCGCACAACTTAAAAGTGTGATACTCTGACTGCAGCAGTCGCGTGTCCTCGGAGGGGCGAATGGACTATTCGATGATCTTTGCAGCGCTTTGGGTGATCTGCGCCACCATCGTGGCAATGTTGCCGATGCGGCTGCAATTCCCGCTGGGGTTTGTCCTGCTGATCTGCGCACCAGTGCTGGTCGTGTGGCTTGGGTATGTCCATGGCTGGTTCTGGTCGGTCGCGGCATTTGCCGGGTTCGTGTCGATGTTTCGCAACCCCATCCGGTATTACTGGCGCAAATGGACAGGGCACGAGGTCGCGGAATGACATGGTCTATCGCTCTGGCGGCCCTGTGGGGCTTTGCCGCCAACATCCTTGCGCTGATCCCCAGTACCGACAACCACTGGACGCGCGCCTATATCCTGATCATCGTGGGCATTCCCATCGTCGGCTATGTCACCTATGAAAACGGCCCCTGGATCGGTTTGCTGGTGCTGGCAATGGGCATGTCCGTGCTGCGCTGGCCGGTGATTTATCTGACCCGTTGGACAAAGGCGAAAATGCAGGGCATGAAGGCGGCCAAAGAATAACCGGCCAACTTCAGGAGATCTGTCATGGCGACAATCGCCACATTTGCCTATCTACCGCTCGTTTCCTTCGTTCTGGGTGCCGCTGCCGGGTTTACGGCGGGCCGCTGGCTTGGCCTGCGCAGCCTTCTGTGGCTGATCGGGCTGACATCCGCGGTTGGTCTGGGGCTGATCGTCGTGCTGGCCGGTGTCGGAACGGGTGAAGAAGACAAGGCGTTCGGCCCGCTGGTCTGGTTGACTGCCGGCGTTCTCCCCTTCCTTTTCGCCGCAATCATGGGCGGGGTCGGTGGGCGCAGCCTGGCGGTGCGCGCGACTACATGACACGGCTTCCCCCTGTCCTTCCTGACGTCCGGGGCCGCCTGTCCAAAGCGCGTAACCTGTCTGACCTCACATGGCTCCGCGTCGGTGGGCCGGCGGATTACCTGTTTCAACCTGCCGATATCGAAGACTTGCAGGCCTTCCTGCGCGATCTGCCGGATGGTGTGCCGGTCTTCCCGATGGGGGTCGGCTCGAACCTCATCGTGCGCGATGGTGGCTTGCGGGCCGTGGTGATCCGGCTGGGGCGCGGGTTCAACGCCATCTCGGTTGAGGGCAATACGGTCATCGCGGGCGCTGCCGCACTGGACGCGCATGTTGCGCGCAAGGCCGCGGATGCGGGTGTGGACCTGACCTTTCTGCGCACCATCCCCGGCTCGATCGGGGGCGCGGTGCGGATGAATGCGGGCTGTTACGGCAGCTACACGGCGGACGTGCTGCGCAAGGCCACCATTGTCACCCGGCAGGGCGACCTGCGGGACCTGACGACCGAGGAACTGAACTTTCGCTATCGCCAGTCCGACTTGCCCGAAGGCGCCGTTCTGATTTCGGCCACGTTCGAAGGCCCGTCCGGCGATCCCGATGATCTTCATGCCCGAATGGAAGCGCAACTGAAAAAGCGTGACGAAACACAGCCCACCAAGGACCGCAGCGCCGGATCGACGTTCCGCAACCCGGCCGGGTTTTCCTCGACCGGGCAGGCCGATGACGTGCATGACCTCAAGGCGTGGAAAGTGATCGACGATGCGGGAATGCGCGGTGCGGCACGCGGCGGGGCGCAGATGAGCCCGAAACACTCGAACTTCCTGATCAATACCGGCACCGCCACCGCTGACGACCTCGAAGGTCTGGGCGAAGAGGTGCGAAAAAAGGTTTACGAAACAAGCGGCATCACGCTAGAGTGGGAAATCATGCGGGTCGGTGATCCGCTAAAAGAATAAAGCCCCGACCGTCAGACCAAAACAGGCAAATTCAGGCGACGGATCAAAGGCATAAACGCAGTACGGACCACCACATAAGGTCCGGGGACATTGAGGCGCACATTGGGTATGTCGAGCAGGACAAACCCCAAAGTGGCGGTATTGATGGGCGGCCCCTCGGCGGAACGCGAGGTGTCTCTCAGCTCTGGGCGCGAATGCGCAGCCGCCCTTGTGGGAGAAGGTATTGAAGTGGTCGAACTGGACGCAGGTCCCGACCTCTATGCGCGCCTGTTGGATATTCAACCGGATGTGGTTTTCAACGCCCTGCATGGCCGCTGGGGCGAAGATGGCTGCGTGCAGGGAATGCTGGAATGGATGCGGATTCCCTATACGCATTCGGGCGTTCTGGCCTCGGCGCTGGCAATGGACAAGCAACGCAGCAAGGACGTCTATCAGGCCGAAGGCCTGCCCGTTGTCCCCAGTGTGATCGTCCCGCGTGCCGAAGTGACCCGCGCCCATGTGATGGAACCGCCCTATGTGGCCAAGCCCAATAACGAAGGGTCCAGTGTCGGTATCTACATCGTCCACGAAAACGCCAATGGCCCGCCGCAGCTGTCCGAAGACATGCCCGACCAGATCATGGTCGAGAAATACGTGGCCGGGCGCGAGCTGACCGTGACCGTGATGGGCGACCGCGCCCTGACCGTGACCGAGATCATGACCGATGGCGGCTGGTACGATTATGACGCCAAGTACAAACCCGGCGGATCATGGCACGTGGTCCCCGCCGATATCCCGCAGGATATCTTTGATCGCTGTATGGATTATGCCTTGCGCGCGCATGATGCTTTGGGCTGCAAGGGTGTCAGCCGCACCGATTTTCGCTGGGATGACAGCGCGGGTGCTGATGGGCTGTTTCTGCTGGAAACCAACACCCAGCCGGGCATGACACCCACCTCGCTGGCCCCGGAACAGGCCGCGCATATGGGCATGACATTTGGTCAGCTCTGCGCCTGGATGGTTAAGGACGCCTCATGCAACCGTTAATCGCCAGCCGCTCTCTGGAAATCCATCGCACCAAGCCCCTTGCCGGGCCGGATGCCGATTTTGCCTCGGCAGATACGGAACCGCATGACACCCAGCCCATTCTGCGTCTGCGCGGGGCGCGGGTGTTTTCCCGCACCGCACGCCGCAGCGATCCGGCCCCGTCGCGCCTCAGCTATCGTCTTCAGCGCTGGATGCTGACACCGGGCATCCGTCTGGGCGTCAAGCTTGGCCTGCCGATCTGCGCCATTGCCGCGGCAGTTGGCGTCTATTTTGCCTCTCAGGAACGGCGCGAAGCGCTTGGTACCTATATTGCCGATATTCGCACCTCGATTCAGGAACGCCCCGAGTTCATGGTCAACCTGATGGCCATCGACGGGGCAGGCACCAGCCTGTCCGATGATATCCGCGAGGTCGTGCCTCTGGATTTCCCGATCAGTTCCTGGGATCTGGATGTCGAACAGATGCGCGACACGATCACCGGGCTTGATCCGGTGAAATCGGCAACCGTACGTATCCGTCCGGGCGGCATCCTTCAGGTCAACGTGGTCGAGCGTCAGCCCGTGATTGTCTGGCGGACGCATGACGGGCTGGAACTGCTCGACGAGACCGGTGCGCATGTCAAGGAAACCACCTCTCGCAAGGACCATGCCGACCTGCCGCTGATCGCGGGCGCGGGCGCGGATGCACATGTGGCACAGGCGCTCGAGATCTTTCAGACCGCCCGCAGCCTGGGCAATCGTGTGCGCGGGCTGGTGCGCGTGGGTGAACGGCGCTGGGATCTGGTCCTGGACCGTGGCCAGCGCATCATGCTGCCGACCGAGCGCCCGGTGCGCGCGCTGGAACGCGTGCTTGCGGTGAACGAGGTGCAGGACCTTCTGGAACGCGACGTGGCCGTGGTCGACATGCGCCTAGGCCAGCGTCCCACCATCCGAATGACCAAAGCCGCCAGCGAAGACTGGTGGAATACAAAAGTGACACTGAGTAACGGGCAGTAACGAGCATGATGACCGATCTTTATCAGTCCCAACGCGCCATGCGTCAGATGCGGCGCCAGGCATTGCAACGCGGTGTGATCGCGATTCTGGATGTGGGCAGTTCCAAGATTGCCTGCCTCGTTCTGCGTTTTGACGGATCGGGCCGGCTGAGTGAAGATAACACCATCGGCTCAATGGCGGGGCAGACGGGGTTTCGGGTTATCGGGGCCGCAACGACGCGTTCGCGCGGCGTACAGTTTGGCGAAGTCACCGCCATGCAGGAAACCGAACGCGCCATCCGCACCGCGCTTCAGGCCGCACAGAAGATGGCCGATATCCGTGTCGATCACGTCATCGCCTGTTTCTCGGGGGCCAACCCGCGCTCTTACGGGCTGGACGCACAGGTTGATCTGGATGGCCAGTTGGTGACCGAGGCCGAAGTGGGTCGTGTTCTGAACGCATGCGACGTGCCGGATTACGGCGACGGGCGCGAGGTGCTGCACGCACAGCCGGTCAACTTTGCGCTCGACAACCGCTCGGGCCTGATCGACCCGCGCGGGCAGATGGGCCAAAGCCTTGCGGTCGATATGCACATGCTGACCGTCGATGCGATGGCGATCCAGAACATCGTGCGCTGTATCAAACGCTGCGATCTGGAACTCGCCGGGATTGCGAACTCGGCCTATGTCTCGGGAATTTCCGCGCTGGTCGAAGATGAGCAGGAACTGGGCGCGGCCTGTATCGACATGGGCGGCGGTACCACCAGCGTTTCGATCTTCATGAAGAAACACATGATCTATGCCGATTGCGTGCGTATGGGCGGCGATCACGTGACCGCCGATATCTCGATGGGGTTGGGTGTGCCCGCAGCAGTTGCGGAGCGGATCAAGACGTTCAATGGCGGCGTTCATGCGACCGGCGCTGATGACCGCGACATGATCGATATCGGCGGCGATACCGGTGACTGGGAACACGACCGCCGCACAGTCAGTCGGGCCGAACTGATCGGCATCATGCGTCCGCGCGTCGAGGAAATTCTAGAAGAGGTCCGCGTGCGTCTGGATGCGGCCGGGTTTGAACACATGCCAAGCCAGCAGATCGTTCTGACCGGTGGCGGCAGTCAGATCATGGGGCTGGACGGTCTGGCGACCCGCATCCTTGGTCAACGCGTGCGTCTGGGCCGCCCGCTGCGAGTGCATGGCCTGCCGCAATCGGCGACAGGACCGGCGTTCTCGTCCTCAGTGGGGCTTAGCCTGTTTGCGGCGCACCCGCAGGACGAATGGTGGGATTTCGAAATCCCGGTCGACACATATGCCGCGCGCCCGTTCAAGCGGGCCGTCCGGTGGTTCCGTGACAATTGGTAGACACCTGCAACGGGCCGCGCTGTGTACGGCCCTGTTGCCGGGATGGGTTTCGGCCCAGACCATCATCACGCCCGAGGCATTTCTGGATGCCGCCGTCGGCAAAACGCTCACGTTCCATGAGATTCGCAGCGGCTATTTCGTAGGGACCGAGCAATTTCTGAACCGTCACGCTTCGGTTTGGCGACAAGAGGGGCAGGGCTGTGTCTATGGGCAGATCACCACGCCAAACGGTCAAATCTGCTTTCTCTATGATAATGATCCAGATGGTATTCCCGTCTGCTGGTGGCCCTTCCTGCACGAAGGCCGTCTGATGGTGCGTCTGGCCTCGTTTGCAGAAAGCGAAATCCAGGAGGTGCGCAGCATCACCGAAACCAGCCTGAACTGTCCAAGTGCGCCGCTCAGTTGAAAAATCCGGTTGCGGCGCGCCGATTTATCCCTCAAGATATCCACAAGGCCCGGCAGAGGCCTCGCGGCAGGACCTGAGCAGTTTTCCGCAGTGTAAATGATGGTCGACCAAAGCGTGACGAACGGCTGAGTCCTCGCGCCGGGGTCGTCTGCCTTGTGATGGTCGCCGCTGTTTCCGCTATATCTGGCAGTACCTGCGAAATGCCGCCGGTTTCTGCCTTATTTCCTCCATATTTTGTGGTGAATCGCGATTTTTGACGTGACCTTTTCGCATCAGCCCGCTAGAATCGAGCAAGGATAGGTAAGAAAAATACCGCTTTGGCGGAACATAAATACAGGCGGACAGAGCATGACATTGAATCTTTCGATGCCCGGGCAAGACGAACTGAAGCCTCGGATTACAGTATTTGGCGTTGGCGGTGCGGGCGGTAACGCTGTCAACAACATGATTGAAAAACAGCTGGACGGCGTCGATTTTGTCGTCGCCAACACCGATGCGCAGGCGCTGCAGCAAAGCCAGTCCTCGGCGCGGGTGCAACTGGGTGTGAAGGTCACCGAAGGTTTGGGGGCAGGGGCCCGTCCGGCCGTGGGTGCCGCGGCTGCCGAAGAAAGCATCGAACAGATCGTCGACCATCTGGCAGGCGCGCATATGTGCTTTATCACCGCGGGCATGGGTGGCGGCACCGGCACCGGCGCCGCTCCGATCATCGCGCAGGCCGCGCGTGAGCTGGGCGTGCTGACCGTGGGTGTCGTAACCAAGCCCTTCCAGTTCGAAGGTGCCAAGCGGATGCGTCAGGCCGAGGACGGTGTTGAGGCACTGCAAAGGGTCGTCGACACGCTGATCATCATTCCGAACCAGAACCTGTTCCGCCTCGCCAATGAAAAGACTACCTTTACCGAGGCGTTCTCGATGGCCGACGATGTCCTGTATCAGGGTGTCAAAGGCGTAACCGACCTGATGGTGCGTCCGGGCCTGATCAACCTCGACTTTGCGGATGTACGCGCCGTGATGGACGAGATGGGCAAAGCCATGATGGGCACCGGTGAGGCAACTGGCGAAGACCGCGCCATTCAGGCGGCGGAAAAAGCCATCGCCAACCCGCTGCTGGACGAAATCAGCCTCAAGGGCGCCAAGGGTGTACTGATCAACATCACCGGTTCGCACGACCTGACCCTGTTCGAGCTGGACGAAGCCGCCAACCGCATCCGCGAGGAAGTGGACCCCGAGGCGAACATCATCGTCGGCTCGACGCTGGATACCGCGATGGAAGGCGGCATGCGCGTGTCGGTTGTTGCGACCGGCATCGACGCCACCGAAAAAACGGCTGATATTCCGGTCGCGCGCCGCTCGATGTCCGAGCCGCTGACCCGCACCGTTTCGGCCGAAGAATACGGTCGCGAAGAAGCGCCCGCAGCCGCCGAAATGGCAGAGCCCGCGCCGCAGATGGAAGAGGACCGCGAACCTTCGCTGTTTGAAGCCGCGGAAGAGCCCGCCCAGCCGAAGTTCCAGCCGTTTGATGAACGGGATGAGGACGATCTGCCGCCACCGGCCTATCAGCCGCGCGTCGCCGAATTCGAGCCGCAGCCCGAGCAAATAGAACCGGCGCCCGAGGCTTTTGTTGCCCCGCGCGCGCCTGTCGCAGGCACCCCGTCGCCCGAAGCGCTCCAGCGTTTGCAGGCAGCGGTTCAGAAGGTTCCCTCGGCAGCTCAGCGCGCCGCAGCGCCCCGCCCGCAAGCGGCGGTTTCGCATCACGAACCCGAAGAACGCTCGCGGTTTGGCTTCAATCGGCTGATCGACCGGATGACCGGGCATGCCTCTGATACACCGGCCCATCCGCCGCGTCAGCAGCCCGCTCTGCGCCAGTCCGAGGCCACGGCACCGATTCACGATGAGGCCGACCCGGATCAGGATCGTATCGAAATTCCAGCCTTCCTGCGCCGTCAGGCCAACTGATCGCGGTAACAAAATCCACTCACGGGGTCGCCATTTGGCGGCCCTAATTCTTTTTAAAACAGTGGCTTACGAACGGGTAAGCAGGGTTTTGCCGATCTGTTACATACATGTTTCATTCGGTTACAAAGAGTGAGTTGAGCCTTGACGCGGGCTTCCTTAACTGAGTGTCCAACACAGCCCTAGCAGGCTGGACACCACTCGCCGAGGCCCATTTTGCAACATACGCTCAAATCTCCGGTCACGTTTAAAGGCGTCGGGCTGCATAGCGGCAAGCCTGCGACCATGATCCTGAAACCGGCAGCAGCTGGTCATGGCATCTGGTTCAAACGGACGGATATCCATCTGGGCGATGCGATGATCCCGGCGATCTATCACGTGGTCGAACGGACCCCGCTTTGCACCCGTCTGGTGAATGATGCCGGGGTGTCGGTATCCACCATCGAACATATCATGGCAGCTTTGGCCGGGTGCGGCGTTCACAACGCACTGATTGAAATCGACGGCCCCGAAGTTCCGATCATGGACGGGTCTTCGATCGATTTCGTACGCGGCATCATGGCCCGAGGCGTGCGCCGTCAGGCCAGCCCGGTGCTGGCCTATGAGGTGCTGAAGACCGTCACCGCATCGCGTGAAGGGGCCAGCGCAAGCATCGCACCTGCGGATGGGCTGATCATCGATTTCCACATCGATTTCGAAGACAGCGCAATCGGCAGCCAGACCAAGACGCTGGATATGCGCAACGGGTCGTTCGCGCGCGAACTCAGCGATTGCCGCACCTTCTGCCGCCGCATTGATGTTGAAGCCATGCGCGAACACGGGCTGGCCCTGGGCGGTACTCTGGATAACGCCGTGGTCGTGCAGGGCAGCGAGGTTCTGACGCCCGGCGGGTTCCGCCGCGTCGACGAAGCCGTGCGCCACAAGATGCTGGATGCTCTGGGTGACCTCTATCTGGCAGGCGGGCCGATTCTGGGCCGTTTCACGGGCGACAAGTCGGGTCATTCGCTGACCAACACATTGCTGCGCAATCTGTTTGAAACGCCCGGCGCGGTGCGCCCGGTTCTGTGCACGCCGGAACAGGCCGCACGCCTGCCCGGGCAGGGCTTGATCGTAAACGAAATTCCCGAAGTCGCCTGATCAGATCAACTCTGACGACATTTGCGCCAGATGTTGCATAAGGCGTTTTGCACCGGAATATTCTGTGCTAGACCATGGCTCAATTCGGGGCGAACCCCATTAAGTAAGACGACAAGGATGGGCGGTATGGTTGGCAGCAAAGCGGCAGTCAGATTCGCAGGCGCGGTTCTTCTGGCAGCAGTTTTGACGGCATGCGGTAACGGGGGCGGCCTTTTCGGCAACAAGGGCGCGGACCGGGAACAGAATCTGGAAGGGTTCACACCGGAACAGATCTACACCCGTGGCGAATACGAACTGTCGCAGAATCGCTCGGATGACGCGGCTTGGTATTTCTCCGAGGTTGAGCGTCTGTATCCCTATTCAGACTGGGCCAAGCGTGCGCTGATCATGCAGGCGTTCTCGTTCCACTCCGACAAGAACTACGAAGAAAGCCGGGCCGCGGCCCAGCGGTATATCGACTTCTATCCAACGGACGAAGACGCGGCCTATGCCCAGTATCTGCTGGCGCTCAGCTATTACGACCAGATTGACGAGGTCGGGCGCGATCAGGGGCTGACCTTTCAGGCGCTGCAATCGCTGCGCACCGTGATCGAGGTTTATCCCGACAGCGAATATGCCACCTCGGCAGTGTTGAAATTCGATCTGGCCTTTGACCATCTGGCCGGCAAAGAGATGGAGATCGGGCGCTATTACCTGCGTCAGGATCACTTTGCCGCGGCCATCAACCGCTTCCGCGTCGTGGTCGAGGATTTCCAGACCACGTCCCACACCGCCGAAGCGCTTTATCGCTTGGTCGAGGCTTATCTTTCCCTCGGCCTGCTGGATGAGGCGCAAACCGCAGGTGCCATCCTTGGCTACAACTACCAATCCTCGGAATGGTATGACGATGCGTACAAGCTGCTGACCTCACGCGGGCTTCAGCTCAAGAGCCGTGGCAACAACTGGCTCAGCACGATCTATCGTCAGACCATCAAGGGTGAGTGGTTGTAATCGCCATGGCATTAGGCTTGGGACGCTGAAGACCCGATGCTGCGCGCCCTTGATATCCGCGACATGCTGATCATCGACCGGCTGGAACTCAGTTTTCAGCCGGGCCTGAATGCGTTGACCGGTGAAACCGGCGCGGGCAAGTCGATCCTTCTGGATTCGCTGGGCTTTGTTTTGGGCTGGCGCGGGCGTGCGGAACTGGTACGGCAAGGTGCGGCACAGGGCGAGGTTGTGGCCGAGTTCGAGCTTTCCGCCGATCATCCCGCACATGCGATACTGTCCGAAGCGGGCCTGCCAGGCGGGGATGAGCTGATCCTGCGCCGGGTCAACACCGCCGAAGGGCGCAAGACCGCTTGGGTCAATGACCGTCGCTGCTCGGGCGATGTGCTGCGCGCACTGTCGGAAACCCTGATCGAACTGCACGGCCAGCACGATGACCGCGGGTTGCTGAACCCGCGCGGCCACCGGGCCATGCTGGACGATTTCGCCGGGGTCTCGGACCGGCTGACATCCGTTCGTGCGGCCTGGACCGTTATGTCACGCGCCCGCAAGGCTCTGACCGAGACCGAGGCCGCGCTGGCCGCCGTCCGAAGTGAGGAAGATTTCCTGCGCCACGCGGTTTCCGAGCTGGATCAGCTTGATCCTCAGCCCGGTGAGGATGCCGAACTTGATGCCCGCCGCCGCATGATGCAAGGGGCCGAGCGTATCCGCGATGATGTCGCCCGCGCCTACGCGCTGCTGTCGGGGGACGGTGCCGAAGGGGCGATGTCCGACGCTATCCGGTGGCTGGAAGGCGTGTCCGGCAACGCAGGTGGTCAGCTGGACGAACCGATTGCCGCGCTGGGGCGCGCGATGATTGAACTGGGCGAGGCGCAGGATGGCGTGAACGCCTGCCTTCAGGCGCTGGACTTCAACCCGTCGGAACTGGAGCAGGCCGAGGAACGCCTGTTTGCCATCCGCGCACTGGCCCGCAAACATGACGTGGCCCCGGATGACCTGGGCGCGTTTGCCGACACTCTGCGCACCCGCCTCAACCAGTTGGAAGCAGGCGATGCCGACCTGGCGGACAGGCGTGCCGCTGTGGACGCGGCACAAAAGGCTTATGACAATGCTGCCGCCGACCTCAGCGCGGCCCGCGCGGCGGCTGCCGGGCGGCTGGACGCTGCCGTCATGGCGGAACTGGCTCCGCTCAAAATGGAACGCGCGGTGTTCCGGACCGAACTCATCCCGGCTGAACCCGGCCCCGAAGGAACCGACGCGGTGGCCTTTACCGTGGCCACCAACCCGGGCGCGCCGGCGGGGCCGCTGAACAAGATCGCCTCGGGGGGTGAACTCAGCCGCTTCCTGCTGGCGCTCAAAGTGTGCCTGTCGGGCGATGACAGCGCCCGCACGATGATCTTTGACGAGATTGATCGCGGCGTTGGCGGGGCCACTGCCGACGCGGTCGGGCGCAGGCTCGCGTCATTGGCGCAGGGCGGGCAGGTGCTGGTTGTCACCCATTCTCCGCAGGTCGCCGCGCGTGCGGCGCATCACTGGCGGGTGCAGAAACAGGTCACGGACGGGCAAACCCTGTCCACCGTCATCCCTCTGGCCCAGCCCGACCGGGTGGACGAGATTGCGCGCATGGTGGCGGGCGACACCATCACGGACGAGGCCCGCGCCGCCGCCCGGGCCCTGCTGCAGGCCTGATGCGCCCGTGGCACGAATTGGCCTCACACTGTCGCTATCTCACTTTTATTAGGGTGCTCCGTGGCTTACTAAGGGTTACGTGATGATCCGCGAGGGCCAATGACCCAGTCGACCCGCACCGTTCTGCGCAACCAGCTCAATCAGGCTCTGGCCGCGATCAAGGATGCGTGGCGGGTGATGCTGCGCCGGGGGCCAAGCCAGATCCAGTTCTGGTTCATCGCACTGGTCATCGGTATCGCTGCCGGTTTCATGGCGCTTGGGTTCCGCAAAGCCATCCGTGCGTTGCAGGCCTATCTCTATGACACCGGCGACGTCCTGCTGCTGCACAGCCATGCCGAGAAACTGCCGTGGTTCATGATCCTGATCATCCCGATCATCGGTGGGCTGGTCGTGGGCCTGATCCTGAACCGGTTCACCAATGACGGGCGCGTGAGGTCAGTCGCAGATGTGATCGAAGGGTCCGCCATCACCGACGGGCGGGTCGAGGTCAAGGCCGGCATCGCCTCGTTCTTTGCCTCGCTGATCACGCTCAGTTCGGGCGGGTCAACGGGCCGAGAAGGCCCCGTGGTGCATATGGCCGGGGTGATTTCCACCTGGGTCAGCAACCGCATCCATGCCGACGGGATTACGGGCCGCGACCTGCTGGGCTGTGCTGTCGCCGCCGCCGTATCAGCCAGCTTCAACGCCCCCATCGCCGGGGCCCTGTTCGCGCTCGAGGTCGTGCTGCGCCACTTCGCCGTGCATGCCTTTGCCCCGATCGTCATCGCCTCGGTCGCCGGAACGGTAATCAACCGCCTCGAATATGGCGACGTTACCGAGTTCACGCTGGAAACGCCCGGATCGCTGCAATTCTATGTCGAACTTCCCGCCTTCCTGATCCTCGGCCTGATCTGCGGCTTTGTCGCGCTGCTGCTGATGCGATCGATCTTCTTTGCTGAAGATATCGGCAGCCATATCCAGAACCGCCTGTCCATTCCGGGCTGGCTGCGACCGGCCGTGTCCGGCGCGATGCTGGGGCTGATGGCGATCTGGTTCCCGCATATCATCGGTGTCGGGTACCAGACTACGATCCGCGCCCTGACCGGTGATCTGGTTCTGACGACCGCGATCCTTTTTGCGGTGACCAAGACAGTGGCTGTGGCGATCACCATGGGCGGGCGCATGGGGGGTGGGGTGTTTTCACCGTCCCTGATGATCGGCGCGCTGACCGGGCTTGCGTTCGGACTGATCGCCACAGGGCTGCTGCCGGATGTGTCCGGCACGCACACGCTTTATGCCTTTGCCGGAATGGGCGCGGTGGCCGCGGCGGTGCTGGGTGCCCCGATCTCGACCACTCTGATCGTGTTTGAACTGACCGGCGACTGGCAGATCGGCCTTGCTGTTATGGTCAGTGTGTCCATGTCCACGGCGCTGGCCTCACGCCTGGTGGACAGGTCGTTCTTCCTGACCCAGCTGGAACGCCGCGATGTCCACCTGGCCGCCGGGCCGCAGGCTTATCTGCTGGCGATGCTCCGTGCCGGGGCAGTAATGCGTCCGCTCGGGGATCAACGGTCGATCACTGCGGACGAGGCGCAAGCCCTGATCAAACAGGGCCTGTGCATTCAGGCCAGCGCCACGCTTGAGGCCGCGATGCCCTATTTCGATCGCGACGACATTCCCTGCATTCCGGTTGTCGTTCTGGAACAGGACGGGTCCGAGACACCGGTTGGCGCACTCTACCATGTCGACGCGCTCAAGGCTTACAACCGGGCCCTTGCAGCCACCGCGGCCGAGGAGCATTCGTAGGCTTCCGCGACCGGGACAAGCGTTCCGGAAACCTCCGCTGAAACCCTGTCCGGCGCCTCTAAATCTGCTCCACCTTCACCGAGTCCACCGGATAAAATGCCAGGTATCCCTTGATCTCGGCCACGGTGGAAATCGGGTCTTCATAGCTCCAGACCGCGTTTTCGGTCACCGAGGATTTGTTGAAGATGGAAAAATGCGTCGCGTCGCCCTTGCCGGCGCAATGCGTCACCTTGTCGGTCTGGTCCAGAAACGCCATCGCAACATCGCCGCGCGGAAAGTAAATCACCGGAGCTTTGTCGCCTTCGTGCAGTTCCAGCGCGTTGCTCGTTTCGCCCAGAATCGCACCGCCCGAACGGACAGTCCATTTGCCCGGTGCTTTTTGGATCGTGATCTCAGTCATTTCTATTCCTTCCGTCGACGTATTGGGGCCTCTCCTCTGCCCGTTCTATGTAACAGGCGGGTGTCAGATCGGCGCAGTTGCGGCATCCAACCACAGTTGCGCGTCATGTCCCAGCCTTGGGCGGATTTTTTCCGCGACGTCGCGATGATAGGCGTTCAGCCAGCCGCGTTCGTCAGGCGTCAACATATCCACCATGATCAGCCTGCGGTCAATTGGCACAAATGTCAGGGTGCGCCAGCACAGCATCGCGCGTTCCGCATCGCCCCCGGGCAGGGCCGGGGCCTCTTCCACCACCACTAGGTTTTCTATGCGGATGCCAAAAGCGCCCTCGCGGTAATATCCCGGCTCATTCGACAAGATCATGCCGGGTTGCAGCGGGACATGGCTGACCTTCGACAGGCGTTGCGGCCCCTCATGCACGCTCAGATAGGCCCCGACGCCGTGTCCGACACCATGGTTGAAGTCCTGCCCCGCCGCCCATAGCGGCGTGCGGGCCACGCATTCGATGTCGCGCCCGGCCAGCCCTGCGGGCCAGCGCAGCATCGACATGGCAATCATGCCCTTCAGCACGCGGGTGAAGCAGGTCTTTTCCTCCGCCCCGACAGAGCCGATGGCAAGCGTCCGCGTGATATCGGTGGTGCCATCCAGATATTGCCCGCCACTGTCCAGCACCAGCAGATGACCATCCTGCAACCGGCTGTCGGTCTCGTCCGTCACGCGGTAATGCATGATCGCGCCGTTCGGGCCTGTCCCGGCAATGGTATCGAACGAGATATCCTGCAACACATTGTCCCTGCGGCGGTTTTCTTCCAGCCGCGTGACCACCTGTGTCTCGGACAGGCCGCCGGGGGGCTGTGCGTCCAGCCAGCACAAGGTTTCGACCACCGCCACCGCATCGCGCAAATGCGCCTCGGCGCTGCCCGCGATTTCGGCCGGGTTCTTGCAGGCCTTGGGCAGGGCACAGGGGTCGCCGCCATCCACCATGGCATCGCCCAACGCGTCTGCCACGATCTGCGGCACCGTGCTCAGATCCACCTGCACCGCACCGTCCAGCGCTGCCACCGCATCCAGAAACTCCGCAGGGTTGCGCACCGTTACCTTCGGGTCCAGATGATCCTGCACGTCCAACAGTTTTGCCGCAGACATGAACAGATCGACCCTGCCGTCGTCATGCAGGATCGCAAACCCGTGGGCCACGGGGTTGTAAGCGATATCCGATCCCCGGATGTTCAGCAGCCACATGATCGAATCCGGCAATGTGATTACTGCGGCCTTTCGCCCAGCCTGCCGCAGGTCTGCGGCCAGTCTGGCAATCTTGCTGTCAGCGGTTTCACCCGCAAACTCGATCGGATGCGCCTTGACGGCCTGCATCGGCGGTTCAGGCTGGTCTGCCCAGATCCGGTCCACCAGATTGTCGCAGCGCACCAGTTCGACGCCTGTGCCCTCAAGCTCGTCAAGCGCGGCCGAGATTTGCCCTGCCGCGTGCAGCCATGGGTCGAAACCGACCTTGCCTCCACCGGGCAACTGCTCTTTCAGCCATGCACTCAGGCTCACGTCAGGCCACGGCACCGGCGTGAACACATCCGCGACCTGCGCCTTGACCTGCGTGCGATACCGCCCGTCGATGAACACACCAGCCATGTCGGTCAGCGCAGCACAGAACCCGGCCGATCCCGTAAACCCGGTCAACCAGGCCAGACGCTCATCCCGCGGGGCCACATACTCGCCCTGGTGCGCATCCGACCGTGGGATCAGAAACCCGTCCAACCCTTCGCGCACCAGCTCAGCGCGCAACGCAGCCAGACGCGGCGGCCCCTGCTCGGGCCGCGCGGTCACCTCAAAGGACTGGAACATACTACTCCTCCCTCAGCCGGGCGGTCGATATCGCCGCCTTTTCATCTTTTGGGAAATACTCCCGCCGGAGGCAAGGCCAGCCTAGCCAACCTTTTTCATCCCCATCACCCGCGCCCGCGCGCGTGGATCACTGTCGAACAAAGCCGCCAGTTGTTCCGTCATCGCACCAGCCAGCTGTTCCACATCGGTGATCGTCACCGCACGGTCGTAATACCGGGTCACATCATGACCGATACCAATCGCCAGCAGCTCGACCATCTTGCGCTTTTCCACCATGGCAATCACATCGCGCAGGTGCTTTTCCAGATAGTTGGCGGGGTTCACGCTCAGCGTTGAATCATCAACCGGAGCTCCATCCGAAATCACCATCAGAATCTTGCGCTGCTCGCGCCGCGCGATCATCCGGCGATGCGCCCATTCCAGCGCCTCACCGTCGATGTTTTCCTTCAGCAGGCCCTCTTTCATCATCAGACCCAGATTGGGCCGCGCCCGCCGCCAAGGCGCATCGGCACCCTTGTAGATGATGTGGCGCAGGTCGTTCAGACGGCCGGGTTGCTGCGGGCGGCCATCGTTCAGCCATGCCTCGCGCGCCTGTCCGCCTTTCCACGCCCGCGTGGTAAAGCCCAGAATCTCGACCTTCACATTGCAGCGCTCCAGCGTCCGCGCCAGAACATCGGCACAAATGGCCGCGATCGAGATCGGACGCCCCCGCATCGACCCCGAATTGTCCAGCAACAGCGTCACCACCGTATCGCGGAACTCGGTATCCTTCTCGACCTTGAAACTCAGCGGTGTGGTGGGGTTTGCCACAACGCGCGCCAGACGGCCCGCATCCAGAATGCCTTCCTCGCGGTCGAATTCCCAACTGCGGTTCTGTTGCGCCTGCAATCGGCGCTGCAACTTGTTGGCAAGGCGCGAAACCGCACCTTTCAAAGGTTCAAGCTGCTGATCCAGATAGGCCCGCAGCCGTTCCAGTTCCGCAGGCTCGGCCAGATCTTCGGCCGCAATCTCTTCATCATGCGTGCTCAGATAGACCTTGTAATCCGGGTCGGCCTCGGATGCGGGCGGCGGGGCAGGCGGCTCCAGCGGCGCTTCGCCATCCGGCATCTCCGCCTCGTCACCCAGCTCATCCTCGGCCATCTCATCCATCGAGACCTGCGCCTGAGATTGATCCTGCTGCTCTTCCTGTGTCTGCTCAGGGGTCGCATCCGCGTCCTGATCGTCCTGATCATCCTGACCGGTGCTGTCAGGATCGGGCTGTTCCTCGGCGTCGTCCTCGGCCTGATCTTCCTGATCGTCGTCCAGCTCGTCGGGGTCATCGCCCAGCTGATCGCCATAGCCCAGATCCTTGATCATCTGCCGCGCGAACTTGGCAAACTCCGCCTGATCCGACAGCACGTCATCAAGGTTCTCCAAGACGCCACCGGCCTGTTCCTCAATAAACCCGCGCCACAGGTTCATGATGTTCTCGGCCGCAGGCGGCAGATCGCGCCCGGTGGCCAGATGCCGGATCAGATAGCCCGCCGCGACCGACAAAGGCGCATCGGCAGGTTGCTTGCACTGGTCATATCCGCGCCGGATCGCCTCATGCCCGATCTTGACGTCTATGTTGCTGGCGGTGCCGGGCATATCCCGCGCACCCATCGCCTCGCAACGCGCCGTCTCCATCGCCTCGTACAAGTCCCGCGCCATATCCCCCGGAGGCGCATAGCGCGCATGGGTGGCGTCATCATGATACCGGCGCTGCAAGGCCAGCGCATCCGCCGTGCCGCGCGCCAGCAGAACCTCTTCCCGCGTCATACGCCGAGACACCTGCGGCAGCCGCATCGCCTCGCCCGACAGACCTGATGGGTCGACCGTGTATGAGATGTTCAGCTCAGGGTCGTTGGCCATGACCTTGGTGGCCTCGGCCAAGGCCTTCTTGAAGGGATCGGCAGGGTTGTCGTTCTTCTGTGCCATGTCCTTAAGCCCTCATCAAAGTGACCTGCCCGGCGCGGAAAACAATAACGGATCCGACTTCATCTGGCCAAAAATATCCCCGCCGGAGGCATTGCGCCCGGAACGGGCGCAATCCGGGCGCTTAGCCCAAGCTCGCACTCGCCGCGCTTTCCGGCAATTCCTCGTCAAAGCAGCGCTGATAGAACTCGGCAACGGTCTGACGTTCCAACTCGTCGCACTTGTTCAGGAACGACAGGCGGAAAGCATAACCCACGTTGCGGAAGATCTCGGCATTCTGCGCCCAGTTGATCACGGTCCGCGGGCTCATGACGGTGGACAGGTCGCCATTCATGAAGGCGGTCCGGGTCAGATCGGCCACGGTGACCATCTGGCTGACGGTCTTGCGGCCCTCGGCGGTGTTGTAATGCGGCGCCTTCGACAGCACGATCATCGTCTCGGCATCATGGCTCAGATAGTTCAGGGTCGAGACCAGCGACCAGCGGTCCATCTGTGCCTGGTTGATCTGCTGCGTGCCGTGGTACAGCCCCGTGGTATCGCCCAGACCCACGGTGTTTGCGGTGGCAAACAGGCGGAAACACGGGTTCGGCGTGATGATCTCGTTCTGGTCCAGCAGGGTCAGTTTGCCATCATGTTCCAGCACCCGCTGGATCACGAACATCACGTCGGCGCGGCCTGCGTCATATTCGTCGAACACGATGGCCACGGGGTTGCGCAGGGCCCAGGGCAGGATACCTTCGTGGAACTCGGTCACCTGCTTGCCATCGCGCAGTTTGATTGCGTCCTTGCCGATCAGGTCAATCCGGCTGATGTGGCTGTCCAGGTTCACGCGCACAGCGGGCCAGTTCAGACGGGCGGCGACCTGCTCGATATGGGTCGATTTGCCGGTGCCGTGATAGCCCTGAATCATCACCCTGCGATTATGGGCAAAGCCCGCCAGGATCGCCAATGTTGTCTCGGGGTCAAACTTGTAGGTCGGGTCGATCACGGGCACACGGTCGGTGGCTTCGGCAAACCCTTTGACCTTCATGTCCGTATCAATGCCAAATACGTCACGGACCGAGATATCTTCGGTGGGTTTTGCGTTTACATCGATCGATCCGTCAGCCATGCGCCTTGTCCTTATCCTTTGCCCCGCTCACCGGGTTTGAACCCGTGTGTGGTGCAACATATTGCGGACAAGGGCAAGGGAAAGCGGCCCGCTCCGAAAGGTGAGCAGGTTTTTCTTTCAAACTGGCCCTATTGACGCGCGGACGATCCTTGGTCGCGATGGGTACAAGACGCAGATCAAGCCGTGTTCATCAACAATGACAGTGCTGCCATTCGGACGCACCCGCCAAACCATGTGTCCGAAAGGCTGCACGCAGGTAGGTATTCAACAATCTACATGTTGTAGAGGATGACCTTATCAGGCATATAATATGGTCTTATGGGGCGTTTTGTAAGTGATCGGGTGTTGGTGAAGCAGGAATGCCAAGCGCAGGCCTTACCGGGGTGTCGCTCCGTGTCGAATGACAGGCAGACGTTAGAAATTGCCTGCAAAGCTGCGGTGACTCCCGGTGGCATTTAACGCTCTTCTCCACACCGTCAATACGACGGGCCAGAACGATCTCATCGTCCAGAACACGACACAACCCGCGATCATCAGCGGTTCGATGGTGTCGTTTGATGGGGGCACGACCTTCCAGCCCTACACCTATCTTGGCCAGGGAAACTATCGCGGAACCGGGGAATCCGGAGAGTTCATTCAGGTCGGCGGGCAGATCTACGCCTGGGATGCCAATAACCCAACAGGCCCGATGACCACAGGCAACTGGAAGATCACCCCGGTTGATCTGAACCCGACCGATCCACCCTGTTTTGTCTCGGGCACCCTGATCGAAACGGATTGCGGCCCGCGCCCGGTCGAAGATCTGGCCGTGGGCGATCGGGTTTGCGTGGCCGGTGGGACCACGCTGCCCATCGAATGGATCGGCAAACGAACGCTCAGCGCGCAAATCCTGCGCGTCCGGCCCCAATTCAACCCGGTTTGCATCCGGCGCGATGCGATGGGCAAGGGCCTGCCGGACAGGGATCTTTACCTTTCTCCGCAACACCGGGTCGTGCTGGGGGGCTGGCGGGCCGAGCTTTATTTTGGCGCACCAAGCGTGTTCTGCGCGGCCATTCATCTGGTCAACGATGATACCATCCGGCAGGTGACGACGGGCGAGGCGGTGACATATTACCACATCGCCTGCGCCGAACATGTGATCCTCACCTCGCACGGCCTGCAAAGCGAAAGCCTGTTTCCGGGCGATATGGCGCTGAAATCACTGCATCGCGACGATGTCGAGGAACTGCGCGCGCTCTTTCCGGGGTTACTTTCAGACGCAGGACCGCACCCCCAAACGTGCCTAAGCTGCCTGACCGGGCGTGAGGCACGCGCGTTGCGAGACATGTTCGCAGACTAGGCCCACATAACGGAAATCGTGGCGCCGCTGTTGGTGCGCGCCCGGATCACGCCCCGCTGTTTACTGCATTCGTGCAGAAGTTGCTAATCGGGGATCAACCGAACAAGGTTTGACGCCTTCATCCTCCGGGACATCGACCCAACATCATTCGCGCATGGCACGGGCATTATGGGCCGTTCAACCCGCCTATGCCCCAATCGGCATGGGTCTCGATAACACTGGCCACGGCCAGCGCCTTTTCCGCGATATCCTCCGGAGTGTCTTCGGCGAACGCAATGCGGGTCATCCTGTCGTGCATCGCTTCCGAGGTGTAAAACTCAAAGGCTCGCGTATTGCCGGGGCTGTTCCAGAACGCGGTGATCCAGATCGAGTCCCGCCCCGGAATACAATATGCACACCAATCGCGCCACAGGCGCAGCACCAATTCGGTATCCGGGCTTGCGGCGACCTGTTCGAACAGCGACTCCAGCGGCCACCCTGCCAGGGCGAACATGCAAAGCGTATCGTCCAGACAGCCGCGTTCCCGTGCCATCTCGCGTTTCAGATACGCGCGCTGGAACCGGTCCAGAATCTGCCACTCCTCGGGTGACCAGTTATCCGGGTTACCGGTTTCAAACCGGTTCAGGCTCACCTCCAGCCCAACACTGGCGGGGTCTTCGTCCACGGACAGAATCTCTAGGATCCGGGGCAGCAGGTACCCCCATGTTTCGCGGGCTATCCCCGCGGGATCACAAGCGGCAAAGAACCAGTCCTGAACGTAATGCAGGGGCAGCTCGGCAATGGACGGCGTGAAGAAGTCCGCCTCAATATCGGCGTCCATGCAGCAGCCTTCGCAAACCTCGATACTGCTCGGCTTTGGATAGGCGAAAACCCTGTACGAATCGCTGACGATGTCAGAAAACGGATGATCCGGCGGGATCTTCGCGTTTGGCGGTTTCTGCTCTTTGCGTGCCACGGTCCTTGCATCCAAAACTGTTCTGTCGGGGCAAGGCCACGTCAGTGTGATCCCTGAACGCTACGAAACCCGGATCGATGCGTAAAGCTATGGTCGCGTGGTCAAAGCGAAAACCAAAGCTCATCCTTGCGAAAACCGCCTTTCACAAGACGATCCGCTTTCAACACATCCGGAAACTCGTCCTCCCAGTCCCGGAACATGTCATTTGTAACGATACGTGCCTTGCTGTCCCGCGCCGCCTGCAAGATCAACGGATCTGCCGGCGTGCCTTTGGGCGCGACCATGACCCGCTTGGCCCGCAAGCCCAGGGCGCGGCTCAGCGCCCGGTCGTTCATGTATTCCCCTTCGACCTTGTACCCGACGTTAGCATCGAACACGACGCCCGGTTTGAACCCGGCTTGCTTCAGGCTGGCCAGAACCTGCCGCAACGTTGCCAGATCCGGTGCGCCGTCTTTCCAGTGCATCACGTTCGACCCGTCCACGATGATCCATGTGTTGGCCCTGCGCCAGCCGAACCAGGCCCGGATCAGAAGGATCGTACTGGCGAACACACAAAGCAGGGCCAAAAGGAACAGCCAGTCCATCTCGGTTGGATAGAACTGCGCCACGACCAGCCCGCAAAGTGAGGCAAGCAGCAAAAAGAAAGGCATACGCACAGCGGTTGCTCCGGGAAAAGCACTGTTTCAATTCCCACTACTATTGCGGGAATTGAAACAGGTTTCCAGACAGCATCCTCACAATCCGTTCAAACTGTGTAAACAGCTGGCGACTGACGGCGGCCCTACTTGAAATTCCGGCTGTCCTTGATCTGGTCCCAGGCCCAGACGACCTCTTGCAACTGCTCTTCCTGCGACCGGTCGCCGCCGTTCATGTCCGGATGCAGCACCTTGATCAGCTTCTTGTACGCCTTGCGCACTTCGGTTTTGGACCAGCTGTCATGGGCTTCCAGAATCTCGATTGCACGGCGTTCAGTGGGGGGCAGGCGACGTCCACCACCACCCGAGGTGCGCCCCTTGTTCTGCGTGCTGTTGGCGCCCAGAACCTGATGCGGGTCCTCAATGCCCAGACGGGCCCAGGCGCGCGCCTCCGGGTCTCCCATCGGCTTGGTCTCACGTTCCCAAACCTTGTCCTTCGAGCGTTGCGCGTTCAGCTCTGCCTCAGTGGTGCCATCGAAGAAGTTCCACTTCTGGTTATACTCGCGCACGTGCTGCTGGCAGAACCAGAAATAGTCATCCAGAACATCCGGTGCCTTTGGCGCGCGGAACTTGCCCGGCTCGTCACACCCGTCGTGATCGCAGATCCTGACCGAGGTCTCGGACGCGCCTGACATGCCCCGGCGCCCACGCGGGTTCTTTTTCTTGGCGCTGGAAACGGACATATCGAATCCGAAGGGGTCTGATTTCGCCATGCTCTATCCTCACGAACGCATCTTTTCGACTCGGAGGCAGCAGTTTAGTCTAAGCAGCCGAAAGTAGAAGAGGGGGGCGGCAAAAATTTTGCCGCTGAGCAAAAAAATGAGTGTGACCGACGAAATCCGAACCCGCCTGCAAGCCGCCTTTGACCCGCATGAACTTGACGTGATCGACGACAGCGAAAGCCATCGCGGCCATGCAGGTCACAGGGAAGGCGGCGAAAGCCATTTCAACGTCCGCATCCGCGCCGCCGCATTCGCCGGTCAATCCCGTGTCGCCCGTCACCGGGCCGTGCACAAGGCGCTGGGCGACATCGTGCCCCGCATCCACGCGCTGGCGCTGGATATCGGAACCTGACGCTGCGCCCTATTCCGCGCTCATCTGCGCCGACGGGGTCGAGGCCGAGATCGCATATTCCTCATCCGTCATGACGTCTTCGATCCCCTCGAACAGAGGCGTCGACAGGTAACGCTCGCCCGTATCCGGCAGCATCACCAGCATGACGGATCCCGGCGCCGCGGTTTCCGCCAGATTCATGGCCACCGCAAAGGTCGACCCGCCCGAGATCCCGGTGAATATCCCCTCTTCCGAGGCAAGGCGGCGCGCCCATTCAATCCCTTGCGGCCCCGGAACAGGGATCAGCTGGTCGTAATAGGCGTTGTCGATGGCTTCCTGAAGGACCCATGGAATGAAATCCGGCGTCCAGCCCTGAATCGGGTGCGGCTCGAAATTGGGGTGGCTTTCGGTGGGCTGGTGATCGTCATTGCGCGTATTCACATAGCCTGACGACACGATGGCGGCATTTGCCGGTTCGGTCAGGATGATTTTCGTATCGGGCCGCTCCTTGCGCAACACTCGTGACACCCCGGCGACCGTGCCGCCGGTGCCATATCCCGTGACCCAGTAATCCAGCTGCGTGCCTTCGAAATCCGCAAGGATTTCCCGTGCGGTCGTATTCTCGTGAATATCGGCATTGGCTGCGGTCTCGAACTGGCTGGCCAGAAACCACCCGTTTTCCTCGGCCAGTTCCTTGGCCTTGGTATACATGCCGAACCCCTTTTGTGCCTTGGGGGTCAGAACAACCTTGGCGCCCAGAAAGCGCATCAGCTTGCGCCGCTCGACCGAAAAGCTCTCGGCCATCGTCATGACCAGCGGATATCCCTTGGCCGCACAGACCATGGCAAGCCCGATCCCGGTATTGCCCGATGTCGCCTCGACAACCGTCTGACCGGGCTTCAACCTCCCGTCCCGTTCTGCCGCCTCGATGATATTCAGCGCCAGCCTGTCCTTGACCGACCCCGCCGGGTTGAACGCTTCGAACTTCACATAAACGGTCACATGATCCGGCGCGATCCGGTTGACCCGGATACAGGGCGTATCGCCGACTGTATCAAGGATGCTGTCATACAGGCGTGCCCGCCCCTGTGTCTGCCGAATACCCATTTCAAAGCCCCTCCCGGTTGTCCGGTTAACATGCCACAGATTTCGCTGGGTTGATAAGCACATATCGCGCCCGCAGCGCCAAACCCGCCCGCGGGCGGGCTGCTCAACTTCCAGTCCACACGGTGTTTCAGGTGTGACCGCAGGTCAAACCCTGATCCGTCTCAGGCGTCTTTCTTGTCATTGGCGGTGTCAGTGTCCTGGTCAACCTGGTCCCGGCTTTTCAACGACAAAGGCGGTTCATTCGCTTCTTCCGAAATTGGTTTCGGCGCGGCCACCACACCGGGGCCGGGGATCGGTTGGGCCAATGGGGTATCGTCAAACTCGGGCACTTCTCCGATCACCGACGCATCGACTTCCTCGGCCACGACCCGCCGGAACACCAGCACATTGCGCCAGTTTGTGGTCGATCCGGTCAGGCCCGAGCGTTCCTCGCTGGGCAGCAGCTCGGCGCGCTGGTATTCCCAGCCGTCCTGCGCCATCTGGTTCAGAACCTGTTCGACCGAGACCGCAAAGCGGCCCTCGGCCGTTTTCACGCCCTTGGCTTTCACGCCCTTTTGCGGCGCGGGGACGACCTTGTATTCAAAAAGCTGCATCAAGTGTTCCTAAATACCTGTTCGCGCCAACTTACCACGCTGACCCCGGGGTGAAAGGGCCGTCGCCCGAGCGGCGGTTTTCAGCCCTGATTATTGCCGTTAGCCTGTGCCGCCTTGGTCACAACCGACAGGCACAGCTCGGTCGCCACTGCCATGTCCTGCACCGAAATCCACTCCAGCGGCCCGTGAATGCACTGCATTCCGGTGAACAGGTTGGGGCAGGGGGTGCCGAACTCGGTCAGGCGCGACCCGTCGGTGCCGCCGCGGATCGGGACCGACAGCGGCTCGATCCCCAGCTCGCGGCAGGCGTCGCGCGCCAGATCAACCGGTGTCATGTCGTTTTCCAGCCAATAGCGCATGTTCCGGTATTGGTGGCTGATATCGCAGGTGATGGTCGCGCGCGGTTCCGTGGCCTGTACGGCCGCACAGACCTGCCGCACGATGTCACGTTGCGCCTCAAGGCCCTCCATCTCGAAATCGCGCAGGATCAGCTTGATTTCCATCTCGGACGACCCGCCGCTCATGTCGGTGACATGGATGAACCCGTCGCGGCCATCGGTTGTTTCGGGCGTCATGGTGGACTGCGGCAAGGTCTGCACGATCTTTGCCGCCAGATGGGCTGCGTTCACCATCTTGTCCTTGGCCAGTCCGGGGTGGATCGATACCCCCACGATCCGGATCACGGCGCGGTCGGCCGAGAAGCTCTCATATTCGATCTCGCCCACTTCGGCACCGTCCAGAGTATAGGCGAAATCCGCCCCCAGATCCTTGGGCAGCTGTTCGGTAACCCCGCGCCCGATCTCTTCATCCGGGGTAAAGGCAATGCGAACAGGGCCGTGCGGGATATCCGGGTTTTCGATCAGATGCCGCGCCATGGTCATCAGGATCGACACCCCGGCCTTGTCATCCGCGCCCAGCAGGGTGGTACCCGACGCCGTGATCAGATCATGTCCGATCTTCTCGGCCAGATAGGGGTTCTCGTCCGGGGACAACACCAAATCCGGGTCGTCCGGAAAGGAAACATCGCCACCGTTATATCCCTTGATCACCCGCGGCTTGACGCCTGTCGCATTGAACTGGGGGGCCGTATCCACATGCGCCAGAAAGCCTACCGTCGGGCCGGGCGCGGTGCCGGGGATGGTCGCGACGACCACGCTGTCACCCGTCAGTGTCACATCCTTTGCGCCGATCTCGGTCAGTTCCCGCTTCAGCAGGTTCAGCATGTCGAACTGTATTTGTGTGCTCGGCGTGGTCGCCGAGGTCTCGTCGCTCTGACTGTCGATCGCCGCGTAACGCACCAGCCGATCTTCGAGTTCCTGATCAAATCTGTTCTGCATGATACCTCACCTCTCTGGGTCGGAAGAAAGGGTGCAATCACAGGCGAAGTCAAGCCGATGAGCTGACCCCATTTCTTAAGAAATCGTGGAGATCTGATTGTACAAACCTGACAACTGCCACTGGCAGGCTTGTACAAATTGTAAGGTTCAGGAGCTCAGCTTCCTGCCGACCAAATCGTTAACGGCCTTCGGGTTGGCCTTGCCGCCGGTCGCTTTCATCACCTGACCCACGAACCAACCCGCCAGTTTCGGGTTCACCTTGGCCTTCTCGACCTGGGCCGGATTGGCCGCGATGATCTCGTCCAGTGCAGCCTCGATCGCGCCGGTGTCGGTGACCTGTTTCATTCCGCGATCCTCGATGATCTGCGCCGGATCACCGCCTTCGGTATAGACGATTTCAAACAGATCCTTGGCGATCTTGCCCGAGATAGCATCAGAGGAAATCAGGTCGATGATCTCACCCAGCTGCGCCGGAGAAACCGGCGACTCCGTGATGTCGTGGTCTTCTTTTTTCAGACGTCCGAACAGCTCGTTGATCACCCAGTTCGCGGCCAGTTTGCCATTGCGCCCCTGCGCGACCTCTTCGAAATAGGCCGCCGATTCCACTTCAGCAGTCAGCACTGAAGCGTCATAGTCGGTCAAGCCGAACTCACTGATAAAGCGCGCTTTTTTGTCGTCAGGCAGTTCTGGCAGATGGGCGGCGATATCGTCCACCCATGCCTGTTCGATCTCCAGCGGCAGCAGGTCGGGATCGGGGAAATAGCGGTAATCATGCGCTTCTTCCTTGGACCGCATCGACCGGGTTTCGCCCTTGTCCGGATCATACAGACGGGTTTCCTGCTCAACCTTGCCACCGGCTTCGACAATGGCGATCTGGCGGCGGGCCTCGACCTCAATGGCCTGCTGGATGAACCGCATCGAGTTCATGTTCTTGATCTCGCAACGGGTGCCCAGATGCGAAAAGTCCTGTGTTTCCTGATACTTCTCATACGCGCCCGGCAAACAGATCGAGACATTCACGTCCGCCCGCAGGTTGCCGTTCTGCATGTTGCCGTCGCAGGTGCCCAGATAGCGCATGATCTGGCGCAGTTTGGCGATATAGGCGGCGGCCTCTTCCGGCCCGCGAATATCAGGGCGGCTGACGATCTCCATCAGGCAGACACCGGTCCGGTTCAGGTCGACAAAGGACATGTGCGGGTCCATGTCGTGGATCGATTTGCCTGCGTCCTGCTCCATGTGGATACGTTCAATCCGCACCATGCGCGCAGTGCCGTCACCCATCTCGACCAGCACTTCGCCTTCGCCCACAATAGGATGATAAAGCTGGGAAATCTGGTAACCTTGCGGCAGGTCAGGATAGAAATAGTTCTTGCGGTCAAAGGCCGATTTCAGGTTGATATCCGCTTTCAGGCCCAGCCCGGTGCGCACCGCCTGTTCCACGCAGAACTCGTTGATCACCGGCAGCATCCCCGGCATTGCCGCATCCACGAAGGCCACGTTCGAGTTCGGCTCGGCCCCGAATTTGGTGGACGCGCCCGAGAACAGCTTGGCATTGGATGAGACCTGCGCATGCACCTCCATTCCGATCACCAGTTCCCAATCGTGCTTGGCCCCGGCAATGGTTTTGGGTTTGGGCATTTCGTGTGTCAGGTCGAGCATGGCGCGCCTCATTTCCGCAGAAGTCTAAGCCTGCGTATTAGGCCCGGCAGGGCCTAGGGGCAAGGGGGAATCCTGACGCGTTCAGTTCTTGGAAAACTGCAGACCAGACGGTGTGAAGGTTACATCCTTGCCGCTGCGCAGTTCATCCCGGAACAGATCCGAGATAGCGCGCAGCGCGTCGCGCTGACCGCGCGCAGCAAACCGCTCGGGCGAGTTGATGCGGACCGAGTTATTGAACCCGTTGGCGGCATGGGCCCAGATCAGGGGGTGAAGCTCGGTCAGGTGATCGCGGATCAGCCAGTTTGCGGTGTCGCGCATCTGGGCGCGGACATTGTCTGCTTTTTCGTTCAGCCCGTGACCATTCTGAATGGTGATTGCACAATAGGCCGACAACATATTGATCATCTGCTGATCAGGGCGCAGACCGACGATATCGCGCAATCCTTCAAGGAAATATTCGACATCGACCTGTGCGCAGGCCTCTTCGTCCAAAGCGATGGCATCGAATTGCACCCACGTATATCCACCTGCGCCCCAGATATCCTGTGTCCGGACGGCATTGCGCAGTGCCTGTAATTCCAGTTCTGCGTAGCTGCCGAACCACCGGGGCAAAAGATGGCTGCCCATCGCGCGCATGTGACGCTGATTGTGCGGGTCCAGTGTGATCAGGTGCTCGTACTCATCGGCAACGCGGGCGTTTGACTTGCGCTGCCCGGCCAACAGGGCACAACCGGCGGCCGCAATCAGAGGGCTGTCCGGCGCATCCGCCTTGCACTTGGGCAGGATCGCAGCGGCCCGGTCGAAATGAGCGGCACAGCGCGAGCGGTGCAAGGGCGGCAAGGCCGTGTCCGTGGCGTTCCCGCGCCAGGCCCAGGCCAGATCGATATGGGCCAGCGCCACAACGGCAGCGATCATCGGATCACCAGGATTGTCAGACAACTCGCCTTCCAGTTCCGAAATACCACCCAGCAAATCGTAATCAGATATGGCCTTGCCGTCCGACAGCGCATGTTCCGCAGCCAGAATCACGTCAGATCTGGCCCCGAACGCCAAAAGATCGGCAATCGGCATACCATCCGATACGGCGGCACGATCCTGATCCGCTGCACGCATTTCTTCGGACAACTCGGTCCAGCGGTCCTGTCTGGCCAGATAGCGCCCATGTTCGATTGTAGAATGTCCAATCAGATTGTCGCAATTCGATGTCGCCACAGGAATGTTGAGCTGCCCATGTTCAGGCAGGGCAGCGGCCAGCGCAGATTTCGTTGCGCACAGATCTTCTGAGGCGTCCGTGGGATTGGATATGGGCTGGGCAAACAACGCCCTTAACGACCGAAACATGGTAAAACTCAAAACTGTAAAAACACTTAACTGAGTCTGAAGTCTGGCGAGGTATCAGGCTCAATTCAAGTGATTTGCTCAATAAACTTTGTTTTTTGTGTCCAATGCGTCCGTAGATCACGCAGTGTTTCAGAAAACAGTGAAATGATGACGGTTTACGCGAAAACCTGCCTGTTTCAGAATGGCTTCCAGATCCCGATGCGGAGGCAGAGACTCATCTGGCAGCCGGATTCGTTTCCCGGATTTCAGGACGATGGATACGCGAACGGAAAAGTCCCACCGGGTGTCAAATTGGAAATTGTCGATATCCCGCATTGGGATGTCGCCCTTACGATTACCCGTGAACCAGCACACTGCATCCGCGTCCAGCTGCACCCCGGCGCTGGTGTTCTGGATCACGTCCCATAGCGCTGGGAGGGTGGCCAGAGACAGCAAGCCAACAACCCACCAAGCCGCGTCGAACAGGATGACCAGAGCCAGCAGGGTCGCGTAGATGCTTGCCTGAATGACCAGTGTTCGCGTGTTCCGGTTGCGACGGGTGAAGCTGTAGGGTGTCATGCGCCGAGGATGCGGGATACCATTTCCGTTGTGTCGCGCGACAGGTTCGGAGTTTCCGCAATGCGGGACAATTGTGCGCGCATCAGGTCCTGACGCCCGGCGTCGTACCGTTTCCAGATCTGGAAGGCAGAACACATCCGTGCCGTGGTTTGCGGGTTCACAGGATCAAGGCGGATCAGCCAATCGGCCAGCAGGCTGTACCCGGCACCATCCGGTTGGTGGAACCCTGCGTGGTTCATCGCCAGCGCGCCCATAACAGCGCGGAACCGGTTCGGGTTCTTCCAGTTGAAGTCGGGATGCCAGGTCAATGCCTTCGCTGCTTCCGGTGTCGCCTCGGGTGCGGCCATTGTCACCTGCAAGCCAAACCATTTGTCCATGACCAGCCGGTCATGCTGCCATTGGTCATAGAAGGCGGTCAGTTGGGCCTCGCCCTTGCGGGCGCGCAGCAGGCAGGACAGGGCTGTCAGTTGCAGGGTCATGTTATCCGCTTTGGCATACACAGCGGTCGCCATCGCCCCTCCGTCCAGACGAGAAGTCAGCGCCAGTGCCGCGCTGCCAAGGGCGCGCTTGCCGGATTGCTCGGCATCCGGGCTGTAGGGGCCATCCACCAACGCCTCGCTGTGCAGACGGGGCAGCAGATCCTGCACGTGCTGTGCCGTGGCCTGCCGCAGCGTTTCGACCGCCGACCAGATTGCCATCGGATCGGGCGTCTTGCCGCGTTCATGCAAGGCCGCAGCCAGTTCGGATTGCGTCGGCAGCCCAAGCATCAAGGCGCGATAGGCCGGGTCCAGCGTGTCGTCACGCAGCACAGCCAATAGCCCGTCAAGGTAATTGGCGTCCGGGGTTGCCTCATCCAAGATCATCCGCAGCAAGGTGTCTTGCGCCAGCGATCTACCAGCCTGCCAGCGGTTGAACGGATCTGTGTCATAGGCCAGCAGAAACGCGCGTTCGGCGTTTGAATGATCGTGTTCCAGAATGACCGGTGCCGAGAAATCGCGCAGGATCGAAGCTGTGGGCCTTGTCGCAAGCCCGGTGAACTGAAAACTCTGCTCGGCCTCTGTCAGTTCCAGCACTTCTGTCGTGCGGACCTCATCCCCGTTTGGCCCCAGCAGGCCAACAGCGACCGGGATCACCTGGGGCAGTTTCTCTGCCTGACCCGGTGTGGGATCGGTGCGCTGTTTCAGCGTCAGGGTATAGGTCCCGTCGGCCCAATCTTCAGATACGGTCAAACGCGGCGTGCCCGACTGGCTGTACCAGCGTTTGAACTGGGTCAGGTCGCGGCCTGTGGTGTCCTCGAACACCTTTAGCCAATCCTCGATCGTGCAGGCCTGCCCGTCATGACGGTCAAAATAGAGGTCCAGCGCCTTTGCATAGGCCTCATCCCCGACCAGCCGTTTCAACATGCCGATCACTTCGGCACCTTTTTCGTAAACGGTGGCCGTGTAGAAATTGTTGATCTCCTGAAAGCTTTCGGGCCGGACCGGGTGCGAGAGCGGGCCGTTATCCTCGGGGAATTGCCGCGCCCGCAGGTCGATGGCGTCGTGAATGCGTTTCACAGGGCCCGAGCGCATGTCGGATGTGAATTGTGCATCGCGGAAGACGGTCAGACCTTCTTTCAGACACAGCTGGAACCAGTCGCGGCAGGTGATGCGGTTGCCCGTCCAGTTGTGAAAATACTCATGCGCGATGATCGCCTCGATCCGTTCGAAATTGGCATCGGTCGAGGTTTCAGGACTGGCCAGAACAGCCGAAGAGTTAAAGATGTTCAGCCCCTTGTTTTCCATCGCACCCATGTTGAAGTCATCGACGGCGACGATGTTGAAGACGTCCAGATCGTATTCCCGGCCATAGACATCTTCGTCCCATTTCATGGACTTCTTCAGCGCCTCCATACCGAAGGCGCACTTGCCTTCATCCCCCGGACGCACCCACAGGTTCAACTCAACATCCTGGCCTGATCTGGTGGTGAACCGATCGGGATGGGCCACAAGTTCCCCAGCGACAAGCGCAAACAGATAGGCAGGCTTGGGCCACGGGTCGGTCCATTCGGCCCATCCTTCGCCCTTGCCCGAGGGGTTGCCGTTCGACAGAAGAACCGGCAGGTCGCCATTGATACGCACGGTAAAGGTGGACATGACATCGGGGCGATCCGGGTAATATGTGATCTTGCGGAAACCCTCCGCCTCGCACTGGGTGCAATACATGCCGTTCGACATATAAAGCCCCTCCAACGCCGTGTTGTTGCCCGGATCGATCTCAACTTCGGCTTCCCAGATGAACGGAGCGTCGGGGACATCGGCGGTCAGGCCCTTGTCCGTGACGTCAGGCGAAACTTCGGTTCCGTTAATGGAGGCGCGGATCAGGTTCAGATCCTCGCCATGCAGGAAAAAGGTGCGGTCGGAGGCGTCGGGGTTTGGACGAAACGCGATACGCGACGTGACCCGTGTTGCATGTGCAGACAGATCGAAGGTCAGGTGCACGCTGTCCAGCAGATAACCAAATGGAGTGTAGTCTTTCAGGAAGATCGTGGTGGGGGCAGCGTCGCGCATGGGGGCCTCGCATCGGTTCGTGTCTGGCGCGACGTTAGGGGCATCGTTCCAGAGCTGCAACTGGCCCCCGCCATTCCCTTGTTGTTTTTGAAACAGCTTCCGTTCGATCCGAATAACCCTAACGCAAAGTCGAAAGTTGCCTATCGGAAACTTTCGGCCTAAGTCACTTACGCATACAATGGCACACAATCGCAGGAGAGCAGGAAGATGAGTGGCAGACAAACCCTGAGCGGGCTGCAGATCGATCCAATACTGGCAGAGTTTATCGAGACGCGGGCATTGCCGGGTACGGGTGTGTCGGCGCAGGATTTCTGGGCGGGTCTGGCACGATTGGTTTCTGAACTGGGGCCGAAAAACCGCGCGCTTCTGGCCAAGCGGGCCGAAATACAAGGGCGCCTCGATGGCTGGCATATTGCGCGCAAGGGTCAGAGCATTGATCCCACTGACTATCAGGCTTTTCTAAAGGAAATCGGTTATCTGGTCGAGGAAGGCGACGGGTTTCAAATCGACACGACGCATGTCGACCCCGAGATCGCGCTGACACCGGGGCCGCAGCTTGTTGTGCCGATCACCAACGCACGCTTTGCGCTGAACGCGGCGAATGCGAGATGGGGCAGCTTGTATGATGCGCTTTATGGCACCGATGCGATAGGCGATCTGCCAACAGGCGGTGGGTATGATGCGGCGCGCGGTGCACGGGTGATTGCATGGGCGAAAGCCTTTCTGGATGACGCTGTACCTCTGGCTGGTGGGTCTTGGGCCGACGTGTCGGGACTGCATGTCGAAGAAGGTGCTCTTTCCCCGGCACTGGCAAACCCCGATCAATTTGTTGGTTTCGGTGGCGCGGCAGACAAGCCGGCTTTTGTGCTTCTGAAAAACAATGGCCTGCATATTCAGATCATGATCGATCCGACTGGAGCCATCGGCGCCTCTGATCCCGCAGGTATAGCAGACGTCCGGCTGGAATCCGCTCTTTCAACGATTATGGACTGTGAAGACTCGGTCGCTTGTGTTGATGCGGCGGATAAGGTCGTTGCCTATGGCAACTGGCTGGGCCTGATGAAGGGTGATCTGACCGAAGACGTCACCAAGGGCGACACCACGTTTACCCGCAAGCTGGCAGAGGATCTGACTTTCACCACACCGACAGGTGAGCAGGCGACCCTGAAAGGCCGGTCGCTGATGCTGGTGCGGAATGTCGGCCACCTGATGACGAACCCGGCCGTTCTGGACGCCGAAGGGCGCGAGATTGGCGAAGGGTTGATGGACGCACTCTGCACCACTCTGATCGCAATGCATGACCTGCAACGGGATGGGGGGAACTCGGTCGAAGGGTCGGTTTATGTTGTGAAGCCCAAGATGCACGGGCCGGAAGAGGTTGCCTTTGCGGTCGAGATTTTCGACATGGTCGAAGACATTCTGGGTCTGCCGCGCAACACCGTAAAGCTGGGGATCATGGATGAGGAGCGCCGCACGTCGGTAAACCTGAAAGAGTGCATTCGCGCCGCGAAATCGCGCGTCGCCTTTATCAACACCGGTTTCCTGGACCGGACGGGGGATGAGATTCATACCTCGATGGAGGCCGGGCCGATGCTGCCCAAGGGCGACATCAAGAACACGCCCTGGATTGCGTCTTATGAAGACCGCAATGTCGATATCGGTTTGGCCTGTGGCCTGAAAGGCAAGGCGCAGATTGGCAAAGGCATGTGGGCGATGCCGGACCGGATGGGCGACATGCTTGAGGCCAAGATCGGTCACCCGCTGGCTGGTGCGACCTGCGCCTGGGTGCCGTCGCCCACAGCTGCGACGCTGCACGCCACACATTACCACAAGGTCAACGTACTGGCCCGTCAGGACGAGATCGCAATGGCGGGTGCCCGAGGAACACTTGACGATTTGCTGACCATTCCCCTGCTGGGGGGGCGCAATCTTGGCGACGCGGAAATCTCGCGCGAGGTCGAGAATAATGCACAAGGCATTCTGGGCTATGTCGTGCGTTGGGTCGATCAGGGCGTGGGATGTTCCAAAGTCCCCGACATCAATGACATCGGGTTGATGGAAGACCGTGCGACCTGCCGAATTTCGTCTCAGGCACTGGCCAACTGGTTGCATCATGGCATTGTCGACGAGGCACAGGTGATGGCTGCGATGCAGAAAATGGCGGCTGTCGTGGATCGCCAGAATGCAAGTGATCCGGGTTATGTCCCGATGGCGCCGGGCTTTAACGGAATCGCTTTTCAGGCGGCTTGTGACCTTGTGTTCAAAGGTCGTGTGCAGCCCTCGGGCTACACCGAGCCGGTCCTGCACGCGCGCCGTCTGGAATTGAAGGCGGCCACAGCGTAAAACGAAGGGGGCGATCCGCCCCCCTTTTCTTCTTTCGACATGCAGACACAGGAATGCACATGGAAGTTTCCCTTCGCAAAGCCCGTACCATTATCCGCAAAGCACTTGAGAAAGGCCGCGAGATGGAGCTGAAGCCACTTTCAGTGGTTGTTCTGGACGCAGGCGGCCACGTCATCGCGTTCGAGCGCGAGGATGATGCCGCACCGGGCCGCTTTGCGATTGCGCATGGCAAGGCATATGGCTCTGTCATGCTGGGTATAGCGGGCACGGCACAGATGCAACGGGCCGAGGCGCAAGCCTACTTCATGGCGGCGGTAAACGGTGTGTATGGCGGGCAGGTCGTGCCAGTTCCGGGCGGGGTCTTGCTGCGGGGGCGAAAGGGGGACGTAATTGGTGCCGTTGGGGTTACCGGCGACACGTCTGAAAACGACGCTGCCGTTGCGAT
The DNA here is from genome assembly GCF_056540845.1 of Ruegeria sp. AL2. Classification (NCBI taxonomy): domain Bacteria; kingdom Pseudomonadati; phylum Pseudomonadota; class Alphaproteobacteria; order Rhodobacterales; family Roseobacteraceae; genus Ruegeria; species Ruegeria sp. AL2. The sequence continues at coordinate 87,620 of NZ_JBQFXM010000003.1, read as the reverse complement.
GGCGGGAATTGAGGCCGCCGGGTTGGACGGAGAGATATAGATCCGACCATAGAGAGCAGCTCCGTCAAAGTAATGACTTGGCGCATGTTCCCAACTTGAAGTTTGGTGCTGGGAAAACGTGCCGAGACTGGACTAAATGTCGGGAGAAAATTTGTGCACCCCTGAACACGTCCCTGCGCTGTCACGCAGGAGGTGTATTCTTGCACGACTGTGAAGCTGCGGTTAGCTTCCTTTCCAAGGGGATGAATAACAAGGAAAGCGGAATGTCTCGACCCGTTGTTGGTATTATCGGCAACTCATACCTCATGAACGATCAATACCCGACCCATGCAGGGGGGACGATGAACTCTGACGCTGTGGCGAACGTATCGGGATGTTTGCCGCTGCTGATCCCCGCCGATCCCCGATATGTATCGGTTGAGGAGTTGCTGGAGGTTTGCGACGGGTTCCTTCTGACCGGCGGCCGCCCCAATGTGCATCCCGAAGAATATGGTGAACCTGCAACCGAGGCGCATGGAGAGTTTGACCGCGCGCGTGACGCAATCACCTTGCCGCTGGTTCGGGCCTGTGTGGACCGGGGTCAGCCGTTTCTGGGCATTTGCCGCGGATTTCAAGAGGTCAACGTGGCCATGGGCGGAACGCTCTATCCGGAAATTCGCGATTTGCCGGGGCGGATGAACCACCGGATGCCGCCCGATGGTACACTTGAGGAAAAATTTGCACTGCGCCATGTTGTGAAACTGACCAAAAATGGTGTGTTCCACGACTTGTTTGGTGCGCAGGAGGTCATGACCAACACGCTGCACGGGCAGGGGATCAAGTGCATCGGACAGCGTGTGGTGATCGATGGGCATGCGCCGGACGGAACGCCCGAGGCAATTTATGTCAAGGATGCGCCCGGTTTCACGCTGTCCGTGCAATGGCATCCCGAATGGGATGCGATCAACGACCCGGTTTCACGCCCCTTGTTCGAAGCCTTCGGCATGGCTGTGCGGGGATGGGCGGCGGGGATTGCCTGTCAGGCAGTTCAGAAATCAGCCTGACTTGGGCACCGGACCGTGCGGGTGCGCGACGGGCCGGTGAAGGGGAAGGTAAATGGCAATCAGACCAGCAGGTTGAACTGATTGACCAGCGGCAGGCTGCGCGCACGTTTGCCGGTCAGATCAAACAGAGCGTTGCCCAGTGCGGGCATCGAGGGGGGCGTGCCGGGCTCACCAGCGCCGCCCATATGGCGATTGGTTTCCAGAACGCGCACCTCGACTTGTGGCGCAGTATGCATACGAAGGGCGTCATAGTCGGGGAAGTTGAACTGCTCGACTTCCCCGCCGGCAAAGGTGATCGCGCCGAAACATGCGGCAGACAGGCCATACATCATGCCGCCAAACATCTGCGCCTTGACGTTTTCCGGGTCCAGCGCCAGCCCCATGTCGCAGGCGATCCAGGCCTTGTGAATGCGGATGGCACCGTCTTCGTCGACAACTTCGATAACCTGAGCCACCGGCGTGCCGAAGCTGTAGGTGAAGGCTACGCCACGGCCTACGCCGTCAGGTGTTTTCCCGGTCCAGTTGGACATTTCCTTGACCGCTTCCAGACATCCGGCAGACGGGGCGTGTTCGGTTCTCATTAGCTCTAGCCGGAAGTCCAGCGGGTCGCGCCCTGCGGCATGGGCCAATTCGTCCATGAAGGTCTCGTGGAAAAAGCCGTTGTGGCTGTTGCCGACCGAACGCCAGAAGCCTACCGGGACAGCCAGATCAGCGACGTGGCCGCTCATCCGGTAGTTTGGCACGGCGTAAGGTTGGTTGAAGAACCCTTCGACCAGCACTTTGTCGGGTCCGCCTCCAGGGAAGCCGGTGTAACGCTCGACCGCCTGTTGCGTGCAGGACTGTGCCGCAACCTTGCCGTCAATGAGAACGGCTTTGCCGTCCTGAACAGCGCCGCGCATCCGGGCGAGGGCGCCGGGGCGGAAGTAGTCGTGACGCATGTCTTCTTCGCGGCTCCAGGTTGTCTGGACCGGTATGCCAGGCACGGCCATCGCGACCTTGGTGGCGATTTCCCCAAAATCCAGCTCACCCCGGCGGCCAAACCCACCCCCCAGATAGGTGGTGTGAATCTGAACAGCCTCAGTGTCCAGATTTGCGGTATTCGCAGCGCGAAACCGGATCAGCGTTGGGGCCTGATTGCCGCACCACAGCTCCAGAGCATCTCCGGTATAGAGCGCGGTGGCATTCATCGGCTCCATCGTGGCGTGCGCCAGATAGGGCACTTGGTATTCGGCAGTGATCTCGGTCGCGCCATCCGGCGTCATGCTGACATCGCCATCGTCGCGCATAGTCGAGTTCGGCGCGTCGTCAAACGCCTCGGCAATCTTTGAGAAAATGCCGTCCGTATCAGGTGGATATGGCGCATCGCCCCAGTCGATCTCAACAGCCTCAACCGCCTGGTTGGCCAGCCATGTGTTGTTCGCGATCACGGCAACACCAGTGCCCAGATCAACAACCTTCTCGACCCCGGGCATGGAGATTGCAGCACTGTCGTCAAAGCTGTTCATCGCGCCACCCAGTTTGGGGTTCATGCGCACGGCAGCAAATTTCATACCGGGCAGGCGAACATCGATGCCAAACTCGGCAGTGCCTGTCACTTTGCCCATCATGTCCAGTCGCGGTTGTGTCCGGCCCAGATAACGCCATTGGGACGGGTCTCGCAAAGGTACCTCGACGGGTTCCAGTCCGGACGCTTCCACTGCAAGATCGGTATAAGCGATCTTGTCACCGTTCGGGGCGATGACATGGCCTGAAGCTGTTTTCAGGTCTGAGGGCGCGACCCCCAACCGATCAGCGGCGGCGCGTTTCAGCGTTTCACGGGCCGAAGCGCCGGCTTGCCGCATCCTCTCGAACCCGTCCTTCATCGAGGTTGAGCCGCCTGTGACTTGCAGGCTTAGGGCCTTGCCAAGAACACCCAGTGCTTCACCTAAGTTGTGCTGGAAGTCCGAGATGTCGTAGCCCTTGTTTGGCAGTCCCTCGCCCATCATGGCTGAGTTGTAATAGGCGGTTGCTGCCGGACCGTGCAGGACGGTGATTTGATCCAGATCGACATCCAGTTCTTCGGCGATCAGCGCGGCCCACGTGGTTTTCACGCCCTGTCCCATCTCGGCACGGGGCGCGAACAGGGTGACGCCATTCTGATCGATCAGCACGAAGGGGTTCAGTGTCGCTTCACCTTCTTTCGGTTTCAGCGGGTTGGGGGCAGGGCGGGTGACATAATACGCGCCAAAGGCGACGCCGCCAACAATTGCGGCTGAGCCGATCAGGAACGTACGGCGGAAAATTTTGCCAACAGAAGCCATCTCTTATGCCTCCTTCAACTTGGATGCTGCGTCGTGGATCGCGGCCCGGATGCGGGGGTAGGTGCCACAGCGGCACAGGTTTCCCTGCATCGCCTCATCGATCTCTGCGTCCGTGGGCGCAGGGTTTTCCGCAAGCAGGGCAGCGGCCTGCATGATCTGGCCCGACTGGCAATAGCCACATTGCGCCACCTGATGATCAGCCCAAGAATGCTGGATCGTAGCCAGCGCTTCTGGCGTGCCGACGCCTTCGATTGTGGTCACCTCGCCCCAGACATCCGACAGCGCCACCTGGCATGAGCGTACGGCCTCGCCATCGATATGAACCGTACAGGCCCCGCAAGCGGCGACGCCACAGCCGAACTTGGTGCCGGTCAGGCCAACCTCATCCCTCAGAACCCAAAGCAGGGGGACATCATCCGGCAGGTCGATCTGATGGGGAGTTCCGTTAATCTTCAGGGCCGTCGCCATGGCGCACCTTTTTGTATCTGTGGAAGGCGATGACATAATGGTTGTAAAGTGTCAGTCTGTCAATTGACAAATTAAACAAAGAATGTCAGAGATTTTCTTATGAAAGATACGAGTGACGAATCCCGGCAGAAAACGATCCTAGCATCTGCTTTTCAGGCCTTTTCTGCATACGGGTTCCGCAAGACCTCGATGGATGACATTGCGCGCGGTGCAGGGATGTCGCGGCCAGCGGTCTATCTGTATTTCAGGAACAAGGAAGCGATCGTTCGCAAGCTGACCGAACGGCATTACGAGGAAAAGACCGTAGCGGTGGCCGAGGCGTTCAACGGCGAAGGCTCGGTTTCGGACATTGCCAGGAAGGCGATCCATGCCCAGACCGAGGGTATGGCTGCGATTTTGGCGTCGCCGCATGGGATTGAGATGCTGGACACAACCAAATCCATGGCCATCGATATTGTCGAGCGGGGCGAAGGGGAACTTGCCGCGCTTTATGCCGAATGGCTGAGGCGAGAGCAGGATGCTGGCCGCGTTCGCCTGTTTGACACGCCTGAAGAGACGGCGAAAACACTTACGGTCACGCTGAAGGGGATCAAGCTGACCGCGTCAGACGCCGAGGAATTTGAAAGGCGCACCAAACAGCTGGCTGCCCTGATCGGAGCTGGACTGGAAATCAGGTAACGCGCTGCCGGGTTTTGTACTCTGGCGTGTCCCAAAGCTTGTTCTGCATGACATCCGCCAGAATCCCGACTGCACGCTCGACATCGCTTTCATCGATATACAGCGGCGTGAAACCAAACCGCATTGTGTCAGGTGCGCGGAAATCTCCGACGACACCACGCGCGATCAGTGCTTGCATCGCGGCGTAGCCTTCCCTGAAGCGGAATGAAACCTGACTGCCACGCTGCTCGGGAACACGCGGACTGTCCAATTGCAAGTCGGGGCAGGTCGCCTCGACCCGACGGATGAAAAGCTCGGTCAATTCAATGGATTTGGCGCGCACATCCGCCATGTCGGCCATATCCCAGATATCCATGGCCGCCGAAAGTGCGGTCATTTGGATGATCGGAGGTGTTCCAACGCGCATACGCTCAATCCCGCTTCCGGGCCGATAGTCCAGGTCAAAGGCAAAGGGCGCTTCGTGCCCCAGCCAGCCGGACAGGGCCGGGCGCACACTATCTGCCAGTCGGGGCGCAACATAAATGAAAGCGGGCGCACCGGGGCCGCCATTGAGGTATTTATAACTGCACCCGACTGCGAAATCGGCATTGCACCCTGCAAGGTCAACGGGGATAGCACCTGCGGAATGCGCCAGATCCCAAACCGTCACGACACCATTGGCATGGGCCAGTTCCGTCAGCGCTTTCATGTCGTGCATCCGGCCCGTACGGTAATCCACTTCGGTCAGCATCAGGACCGCGACCTCTTCGGTGATTTCATCTGCGACGCCCTGCGGGTCGACGACGCGCAGTTCGTATGCGCCCGCAAGGGATCGCAGCAGGCCATCGACCATGTACAGGTCTGACGGAAAGTTCCCATTGTCGGAAAGCACAACCTTGCGGGTCGGGTTCAGATCAAGGGCAGAGGACACGGCCTGATAAACCTTGATCGACAGGGTGTCGCCGGTCACGACGCTGCCCGGCTCGGCACCGATAAGGCGGCCAATTCGATCTCCAAGCCCAGTGGGAAGGCCCATCCAACCGGCCTTGTTCCAGCCGGTGATCAGCATTTGCCCCCATTCCTCGGTCAGCATGTTCTGCACACGAGACGCAGCCGTTTTAGGCAGCGGACCCAACGAGTTGCCGTCCAGATAAATCACGCCCTCGGGCAGGTCGAACATGGCTTTGGTTGCTGCAAAATCGGTCATGAAGGCTCACTCACTTGTGTGGTCGTCTTTTGTTGCATTTGGGGTAGCCGATCCTGACATGTCTGTCTATCGATGCGACATACTGGTCTTTTGCCAATCTGGCCGAAAAACGGTAGGACGTCGGTCAGAAGCGACATATACCCGACACTGTCGTCGCTCATGAGGGCTTGGAATGCGCTGGATAGATGTACCGCCGGTTTGGTTGATCGCTTTCGCGGCGCTGGCATGGGCGCAAGCCAGATACATGGCGCTGGGTCTGTCTCTTGAGAGTGGCCTGACCGACCTTCTCAGCGGAGTTCTAATCGGCGGCGGCCTTCTGATGGCCGTTCTAGCCATTGTCGAGTTTCGCCGCCACAAAACAACCGTCATTCCCCATGAGACACCGACCGCGATGGTGCAAACGGGCATCTACAAACGCAGTCGAAACCCGATCTACGTCGGTGACGTTCTGATTCTTGCGGGTTTGATCCTGCGGTTTGACGCCGTGTTGTCACTGGTTTTGGTTCCAGTCTTCGTCTGGGTGCTGGAGCGCCGGTTTATCCTGCCGGAAGAAGACCGCCTGCGCCGGCAGTTCCGCACGGATTTCGCACGCTATGAACGCAAGACGCGGCGTTGGATCTAAGGTGGCTGATTTCGTGATGTCACGTAAAAAATGCTGCACTTGCGAAATAATGTTGCGCAGGATACATCTTTGCTTAACAAAGAATACCGACCACCCGCTCGGACAGAGTAAAAATTAGGGGGACTGCCAGTGAAGATAGGCACGCCAAAGGAAATACTGGACGGTGAGAACCGGGTTGCAATGACGCCCGACTCGGCCGTGCAATTGCAGAAACTGGGCTATGAGTGCCTGATCGAGAAAGGCGCGGGCGCGGCTGCCGGTTTTTCGGATGCCGCATACGAGGCCGTAGGCGTTGAGGTGGTCAAGACCGCAGCGTCGCTGTGGAAGACCGCGGATATCATTGCCAAGGTTCGGATCCCGACTGAGGCCGAACTGAAACGGTTGACCAAGGGCAAGACCCTGATTTCGTTCTTCAATCCTGCGGGCAACGAAGAAGGAATGGAGCTGGCCAAATCCAAGGGCGCCAACGTGATCGCCATGGAGATGGTGCCACGCATCTCGCGCGCGCAGAAGATGGACGCGCTGTCGTCGATGGCAAATATCGCGGGCTATCGCGCCGTGATCGAGGCAGGCAACAACTTTGGCCGTTTCTTCACCGGTCAGGTGACCGCCGCCGGTAAAGTTCCTCCTGCCAAGGTGCTGATCGTTGGGGCCGGTGTGGCCGGTCTGGCCGCAATCGGGACGTCTACGTCGCTGGGCGCGATCACCTACGCGTTCGACGTGCGCCCTGAAGTGGCCGAACAGGTCGAATCGATGGGGGCGGAGTTCGTCTATCTGGACTTCGAAGAAGAGCAGCAGGATGGCGCGGCCACAGGCGGTTATGCCTCGGTCCAGTCGGAAGAATTCCGCAACGCCCAGCTGGCCAAGTTCCGCGAACTTGCGCCCGAGATGGACATCGTGATCACCACCGCCCTGATCCCCAACCGTCCGGCGCCCAAGCTGTGGCTGGAGGATATGGTCAAGGCGATGAAGCCGGGTTCGGTCATTATCGACCTTGCAGCCGAGCGTGGCGGCAACGTCGAAGGCACTGTGCCGGATGAGAAAGTTGTAACCGATAATGGCGTGACCATAATCGGTTATACAGACTTCCCCAGCCGGATGGCGGCACAATCCTCGTCGCTTTATGCAACCAACATCCGTCACATGATGACTGACCTGACGCCCGAGAAGGACGGTCAGATCAATCACAACATGGAAGATGACGTGATCCGCGGCGCAACCGTGACCCATGCGGGTGAGATCACCTTCCCGCCGCCACCGCCCAAGATTCAGGCGATTGCGGCGCAGAAAAAGCCCGAGGTCAAGGAACTGACCCCGGAAGAGAAAAAGGCGCAGGAGATTGCGGCCTTCAAGGCGCAGACCAAGCAGCAGTTCACCCTTTTGGGTGTTGGCGGCGCGCTGATGCTGCTGGTAGGGCTGGTTGCTCCGGCCAGCTTCATGCAGCATTTCATCGTCTTCGTGCTGGCCATTTTCGTGGGCTTCCAGGTGATCTGGAATGTCTCGCACAGCCTGCACACGCCGCTGATGGCGATCACCAACGCGATCTCGTCGATCATTATCGTTGGGGCATTGATGCAGATCGGATCGGGGTCGTTCCTGGTCATTCTGCTGGCGGCGCTGTCCGTCTTCATGGCCGGGATCAACATTTTCGGCGGCTTCCTCGTAACCCGGCGCATGCTCGCCATGTTCCAGAAATCTTAAGGAGGCCGGGCACATGGAATTTGGCTTCACCACTGCCGCCTACGTCGTTGCGGCTGTTCTGTTCATCCTTTCCCTTGGCGGGTTGTCAAACCAGGAAAGCGCAAAGCGCGCGGTCTGGTACGGTATCGTCGGTATGGCGCTGGCGGTCTTTGCCACACTGGTTGGCCCCGGTTCTGGCCTGTGGCTGCTGTCGATCCTGCTGATCATTGGCGGCGGTCTGATCGGTCAATACGTGGCGCAGCGCGTCCAGATGACCGAGATGCCGCAGCTGGTGGCCGCGATGCATTCACTCGTCGGTCTGGCCGCTGTGTTTGTGGGTTTCAATGCACATTTTGAAATCGGCAACGTGGCACAGGTCATGGCGATTGCGGATACGGCGAAAGAGGCGGATCTGCATGATCTGGGCACCTTTGCCAAACTGATCGCCAAGAAGACACCGGCCGAGCTGGCAATCCTGCATGTGGAACTGTTCCTGGGCATCTTTATCGGTGCGATCACCTTTACCGGTTCGGTCGTGGCCTATGGCAAGTTGGCGGGCAAAGTGACCTCGGCGGCGACAAAGCTGCCCGGTGGTCATGCGCTGAACGCGGCGGCAGCGGGCCTCTCGCTGATCTGTCTGATCTGGTACACCGCGTCTGGCGGGCTGTTGCCGCTGATCCTGATGACATTGGCGGCGCTGTTCATCGGTTATCATCTGATCATGGGCATTGGTGGCGCGGACATGCCGGTGGTTGTGTCGATGCTGAACAGCTATTCGGGCTGGGCCGCGGCGGCGATTGGTTTCTCGCTGGGCAATGACCTGCTGATCGTGGTCGGTGCGCTGGTGGGCTCAAGCGGTGCGATCCTGTCCTACATCATGTGCAAGGCGATGAACCGTCACTTTGTCAGCGTGATCCTGGGCGGCTTTGGTGGCCCGCAGGGTGAACAGATGGCTGTTGAGGGAGAGCAGGTGGCTATTGAGGCTGATGGCGTGGCTGCAGCCCTGAACGATGCCGACAGTGTAATCATCATTCCCGGCTACGGGATGGCGGTTGCGCAGGCACAGCAATCGGTCAGTGAACTGGTTCGTAAGCTTCGCGCCAAAGGTAAAGAGGTGCGTTTCGCGATCCACCCGGTCGCGGGTCGTTTGCCGGGCCATATGAACGTGCTGCTGGCCGAGGCGAAGGTGCCCTATGATATCGTTCTGGAAATGGACGAGATCAATGATGACTTCCCGGACACGGATGTGGCCATCGTTATCGGCTCGAACGACATCGTGAACCCTGCGGCGCAGGAAGATCCCAACAGTCCCATTGCCGGTATGCCAGTTCTGGAATGCTGGAAGGCCAAGCAGGTCTTCGTGTCCAAACGCGGTCAGGGTACGGGGTATTCGGGTATCGAAAACCCGCTGTTCTTCAAGGAAAATACCCGCATGTTCTATGGCGACGCCAAAGCGTCGCTGGACAAGCTGCTGCCGATGATCGAGTGATTAACCGGTTTGATCCATTTGCAAAGGGCGCCTTTGGGCGCCCTTTTCTTTTTTTTGTTTTATTGGGGGCTTTGCCCCCAAACCCCTAGGATATTTATGGCCAGATGAAGCGCGCGGGTTGTGGTATATTAGATGTGCGTATGGTTGGAGCGAAACATGCAGAAAGTGAACGGTATAGGGGGCGTATTCTTTCGGGCCAGTGATCCTGAGGCGTTGAGCCGCTGGTACGAAGAACATCTGGGCGTAAACCACTATGATCCGGTGCCCTGGAAGCAGCGCGAAGGGTATACGGTGTTTGCGCCTTTCGCTAAAGACACTGAGTATTTCGGAAACCCGGATCAGCAATGGATGATCAATTTTCGGGTCGATGATCTGGGCGCGATGATACAGCAGCTCGAAGCTGCCGGAATCTCTGTTGAGACCCGCCCAGACTGGGACAGCGAGATCGGAAAGTTCGCTCGGCTTCACGATCCGGAGGGAAATCCGATCGAGCTGTGGCAGCCAAATCAATGAGATAGTCGGTTTGTATACCTTTGTATTCGTGTAAGTATATGAAATAAAATAAGAATTGATGTATCCGAGTTGTGACGTATAGTGCGGACACCGCTATCGGAGCCTCGGAATGACGCCAATCGATGATCACCCGCTGCGCTATGCGCTGGCAAATGAACTTCATGCCCGCCCGTTTCCGGCCGCCGATACGCCGTGCACGGTCGCCTTTCTTGCGATCAAGAAGCCTGAAGCAGCCGTCGCTCGGGACCGCAGTCAGGATATTGCCCATCTGATCGATCTGCTTGACCGACATGGGGCGCAACATCCGCAGCCGGGGGCCACGCATTATGCCGGGCAGATAGGACGCCATTGGCTGAAATGGGAGCAGCACACTGAGTTTGTCACGTATACGGCGATTGTGCCGAACGTCAGCGGCCGTCCCTTCAACCCGGCTGATTTCGAAGTTTTTCCCCCGGATTGGCTGATGGCCAGCCCGGGCCAGAGGATCACCTCGCTGCTGATGCGGGTGGTGCCGCGCCCGGAAGATGCGGCTGTAAAGGTCGCTCTGGCTGATTGGTTCGAACCTGAAAGTCTGGCGGTGTCGCGGGTGTTGGATGCTTCGGCAATTTGCGCCAGTGATTTCCGTATCGACCCGGCTGGTCACATGCGTTTTGCTTTGTTCGTGACCGAAGGCACGGGCACGCGCCGCACAGGGCGTATCATCCAGCGGCTGTGCGAGATCGAGACATACAAGGCGATGTCGATGCTTGGCTTTGCCCGCGTCAAACAATTGGCCCCCCGGATCGAGGAACTGGATGCCCAGCTGGCGAAGCTGATGGTTGAAATGACGGATGACACCACCCCACCAGATGCGCTGTTGCCTCAATTGCTGGCCATATCGACCGAGCTCGAGACCATATCGGCCCGCAGTTCGTTCCGATTCGGTGCGACCGGCGCTTACGAGGCGCTGGTCAATCAGCGGATCGATGTCCTGCGCGAGGAAAGGTTCGAAGGCGGCCAAAGCTTTGCCGATTTCATGATGCGCCGTTATGACCCTGCGATCCGTACCGTGAAATCAACAGAACGCCGCCTGCAGGCGCTGTCTGACCGGGCCATACGTGCGGGTGAGTTGTTGCGCACAAGGGTGGACGTCGAGCGGAGTGCACAAAATCAGGCCCTGTTGGAAAGCATGGATCGTCGGGCCGATCTTGCCTTGCGCTTGCAGCACACGGTTGAGGGCCTTTCTGTGGTGGCCATCAGTTATTACGCGGTCTCACTTGTCGGCTACCTTCTGTATCCGTTGACTGCCGCCGGCATAAGCAAGGGAATGCTGACGGCGGCGGCGACGATCCCGGTTGTAGCGGGCGTATGGTTCGCCGTTCGGCGCATCCGCAAACGCCTGGGTTAAGCTGCAATTGCCAATTTGCGCCCAACCTGTAGAACGGGTGAGGCGGGCAGATAGCACGAGGTTCTCTGTTGATTGGTGTTTTCTCGGCATGGCGGGCAGTTGCGGCCATGTTCATCCTAAACGGGGCTTTGTTCGGAATCTGGGCCTCGCGCATACCAGCCGTGCGCGACAGGTTGGAGCTGTCCCATGATGCGTTGGGGTACGGGTTGTTGTTTATGGCGGCCGGGGCCGTCTGTTCGTTTCCGGTCACAGGGCGGTTGACGGATCGGTATGGCGCAGTTGCGATAACCCGGATTGTGGCCGTTCTGTACACGCTGTCGCTGGTCCTGCTTGCTGTTGCTGGCGGGTTTTGGGCACTGGCGTTATGTTTGTTTGTTTTTGGCGCCTTTCACGGATCGATGGATGTGGCGATGAATGCCTGGGCCGCTGAGGTCGAGCAGGCATATGACAAACCTGTAATGTCGTCATTCCACGCCATGTGGAGCCTTGGGGCCGGTCTTGGCGCGCTCAGCGGGTACGTGGCTGTTCAGATGGGGCTGACGGTTCTGGTGCATTTCCTATTGGCGGGTGGCGCGGTTGTTGCCTTCGCGCTGGCCTTGTCGTGGGTGCGTTGGACGTCGAATCGGTCCGAACGGTCAAAAAGCTCGGTTTTTGCTTTGCCCTCGGGCGCGCTGATACTGGTCGGATTCGCAGCCATGTGCGGTGCATTGGGGGAAGGCGCCGTCGCAGACTGGAGCGCGATTTTCCTGCGAGACATTTCGGGAGCGCCCGAAAGTGTTGCCGCATTGGGCTATGCCGTGTTTTCCGTGACGATGGTGGCGTTTCGCCTAGCAGGCGCGATTGTCATTATGCGGTTTGGTCCCGCTGCGACGGCCCGGTTCGGCGGGATCTGCGCGGCGTTGGGCGTTTTCGCTGTGGTTTCTTTGGTCACGCCCTTGCCCGCATTGGCGGGGTTTGCGCTGATGGGCATAGGGTATGCGGTGATCATGCCGCTGGCGTTCAGCCGTGCAGCCAGCGATCCGCTTGTCCCGCCGGGGCAAGCCATCGCAAGTGTAGCTACGCTGGGATATGGTGGGTTATTGATAGGGCCGCCGCTGATCGGATTTTTGGCGGAACTGTTCGGCCTGCGTCTGGCGTTCGCCGTGCTGTTGCCATTGGCCGTTCTGATCGTGCTGTTGGCCGGCGCGCTGAGGCGCGCCGACTAAACTTGTTTCAGCGTCCGCGAATGCGGGGATCCAGCGCGTCGCGCAGACCGTCACCCAGATAGTTGACGCTCAGCACCGTCAGCGAGATTGCCAGACCGGGCCAGAATACACGCTCGGGGTATTGCTGAAGATAGTCGACACCATCAAACAACAGGCGGCCCCATGTCGGGAAGTCGGGCGGGAATCCCAAACCAAGGAAGGACAGCGCGCTTTCGGTGATGATCGCTGTGGCAATCCCCAGCGTTGCCGACACCATGATTGGCGAAAGAACGTTCGGCAGGATATGCCGCGTGATGATCTGGCTGTTGCTGGTGCCGATGGAGCGCGCGGCGAGAACGAATTCACGTTCCTTGATGGCCAGCACATCACCGCGCACGATCCGCGCAGTCGGCATCCATGAGGTGATGCCGATGGCGCAGACGATCAGGATGAATATCCCGCGCTCCAGCCCAAAAGCCGCTGACAGGGGCTCGCGGAACAGAAGCATCATGACCAGCAGCAAAGGCAGCAGGGGCAGGGCCAGAAACAGGTCGGTCAGGCGCATCAGCGGCCCATCGAGCCGTCTGAAGAATCCTGCCAGAACGCCGATGAACGAACCCAGGAACAGCGCCAGCAACATCGCGGTTATGCCAACCGAGACTGAGGTTTGACCACCCGACATCATGCGCGCAAGAATGTCGCGACCCAATTGATCGGTGCCAAAGGGATGCGCCCAACTGGGGCCCTGATTGCGCGACCGGATATCGATCTGGGTTGGATCGATGCTCCACAGATACGGGCCCAAATAAACACCGGCGACGATGATGATAAACAGGATCGCGCCGACCATTGCGCCTTTGTGGGTCTTGAACTGATCCCACACATCGCGCCATTGGCTGCGGGGAGGGGTGGCCAGTTCTTCCATCACGCCGGCCGTTGGCAAGGCTGTCGAGGCAGGTGCAAATCCTTCGTCCGGGACCAGTGTATCGGTACGATCATGATCAGTCATATCGAATCCTCGGGTCCAGAATGCCGTAAAGTACGTCAGCGATCAGGTTGAACAGCACGATCAGTACGGCAAAGATGAAGGTCAGGGTTTGCACCATCGGCAGATCATTGGCCTGAATCGCTCCGATCAGCAGCTGACCGATGCCATTCACTTTGAACACCTGCTCGGTGATGATGGCGCCACCAAAGATGGACGGAATACCCAGCGCAATCACGGTGACCACCGGGATCATCGAGTTTCGCAGAACGTGAACCATGACCACGGTGTATTCGCTGAGACCCTTGGCGCGGGCGGTGCGAACATAATCCTGATTGAGGTTATCCAGCATGGACGCGCGCATGAACCGGCTGAGCTGCGCTGTAATCTGCAAGGCCAGAACCATGACCGGCATGATCATCTGTTTGAGTTGCACAACGAAACTGTCCCAGCTGTTGACCACCAGTGTGGTGTCATAGATCGACGGGAACCAGCCCAGCTGGACCGAGAATATGACGATCACCAGAACACCCGAGAAGAAGGGTGGAACGGAAAAGCCAACCATCGACACGAAGGTACCCATCTGATCGAACCAGGAATATTGGCGGTAGGCCGAATAGATGCCGATGGGCAGCGCGATCAGGATTGCGACCACATAGGCGGTGCCGACAACCCACAGGGTCTGCGGGATCCGCTGAACGACGATGTCCATGACCGGCGAGCGGGTCTGCCATGAAATCACGCGCAGGTCGCCTTCGGAGAAGGTTGTGCCGAATACAGAGTCGACCAATACCTGTGGTTCTATCCAGAAGAACTGCACGATCCATTTCCAGAACCGGATATGCATCGGCTGGCCGAGGCCAAGCGCCTCGCGCATCTTCTCTTTGACTTCCGGGGGAACGGTGAGTGGAACCTGTGCCATCGGGTCGCCAGGGGCAAGCTCGAGCAGCAGGAAGATGACGAGGCTGATGAACAGCAGTGTGGGCACCGCCAACACCAGTCGTCTGATTGTAAAGTTGAGCATTCAAAGGCGCCTTTGTTGATGCGTCTTCTTGTTGGAGCGGACTGCAAATGACCGCGCCCCGAAGATCGGGGCGCGGCTTGGCAGGTTTAACGCTTAGGAGCCGGTTTTGCGGTACCAGTCCGCAACGTTCCAAAGCTCGCTGTCCCAAGTGTTCAGGATCACGCCACCCAACGTGTTGGAATGTGCAGAGACCCGTCCACGATCAACCAGCGGAACCACGACATAGCTGTCCTTGGTCAGCATATCGTTGAGTTTACGTGCAATTTCGCCACGCTTTTCAAGCTCACCGGTGCGGCCCAGTTCGGCCACCAGCTTGTCATACTCGGCGTCACAGTAACGGTTGATGTTCTCACCCTGCCACTGGCTTTCCGGCTTGGGTGCCTTGTCACAGGTGTGCTGCGCAAGATAGCTTTCCGGATCGGTGCCATCGAAGTTGTTGGCGTACATTTCAACGTCTGCATAGAAACGCTGGAATGTGTCCGGGCTGCCCGGGTCACCGCCGAAAAAGACCGACGCGTTGATGTTGCGCAGCTCGGTTTCAACACCGATTTGGCTCCACCATTCCTTGATCAGCGCCTGGAAGTCCTGACGAACAGCGTTGGTCGAGGTTTGATAGACCAGCGACAGTCTTACACCATCCTTGGCGCGGACGCCGTCAGCGCCTTTCACCCAGCCGGCTTCATCCAGCATCTGGTTCGCGCCGTCAATGTCCTGCGTCAGACACTCGGTGTTGTCGCTTGCGTACAATGCCGGGGCCGGTACCAGGTTGCAGGTCGGGCGACCGGCTTGACCGTAGCCAATCTCAACCAGAAGATCACGGTCGATTGCCATCGACAGGGCCTTGCGAACAGCCAGTTCCGATAAGGCTGGGTGCGGATGTTTGGCGGTTGAACGTTCGCCTTCAGGCAGGCTGGGGGACGGATCTGTCATGTTCATTTCGATCCGCTCAACCAGGGTCCCGAATGCCGCGATGGGAGTACCTTTACCACCTTCCTTCATCTGCTCGATGACTTCGGGCGCCAGCTGCAGGTTCCACGCATAGTCGAATTCGCCGGTTTCCATCACAGCACGGCCAGCCGCCGTTGCGTCACCGCCACCTTTGAAGGTCAGCGTGGCAAAAGCGGGCTTGTTTGGGTCACGATAATTCGGGTTGGCCGACATGGTGATCACGTCGTTTGGCTTGAATTCGTCCACAACAAACGGGCCGGTTCCGATCGGGCCAAAGTTCTGGTCTGTACATTCAGGCGCCTTGGAGCCCATGCAGTTCTGAAACTGGGCCATCTGGATAATTGGCGACTGACCACCCATGAACGGGCCATAGGGGTTCGGCTTTGGTTCGGCAAAGTTGACCTTGATGGTCAGATCGTCGATTGCCTCGACGCTTTCGACGCCTTCAAACTTGGCAAGCTGGGCGCAACCACCTTCCGGATGCATGCAATAATCCGCGGTGAACTTTACGTCGGCCGACGTCACGGGCGATCCATCGGACCAGACCAAACCAGATTTCAGCTTCCACGTGATCGATTTCAGATCCGACGAAACACCACCGTTTTCCACGGTCGGGATATCCTCGGCGAGATAGGCTACAAGGTTCCCGTCTTGGTCATAGCGACCGAGCGGTTCAATCACCAACGAAGCAGATTCGATGTCTTTGGTGCCCGAGGACAGGTACGGGTTCAGGATCGACGGAGCCTGCCAGTAAATGATGCTGACATTGCCGTCCGATCCACGCTCAGCAAAGGCCGCAGGGGCCATCGCCGTGCTTGCAATCGCACCAAGCAAAAGGGTTTTGATTTTCATAAGTTACTCCCAAGTTGGACACGTTCGTGTCTCGATTATCTCCGCAAGGCCTGCGGGTTTGGCGTTGCCGCCCCAAGGTAAGGTTTTGATCAACAAAGATAATAGCGCTAACGATTTCAGTCTGCGCCGCCTCCCCAGGTCGGTTACATGGCGTATCGAAACAGAACCTGAGAAAATTGCAAGTAGTGCCGTCGCGAAAATGTGTAATGGGTTTGACTTTTCCCGGCGGCCCGCCTTAGCGTTCGGAATTCAAAAAAAGAATACCGTCGTCAAGGGAGCGCGCGCGTGCTGGATCAGCCTATTGCACAGATTAAAAAACTGCGGGTGGAGTTTCAGACGAAGGATGGCCCCGTTGTCGGTGTTGAGGATGTCTCGTTCGAGATCAAACCGGGTGAAACCGTTTGTATCGTTGGCGAATCGGGCTCGGGGAAATCGGTGTCGTCGCTGTCGCTGATGCGGCTGGTCGAGTTTGGAGGCGGCGAAATCGCGGGTGGTGAACTTCTGTTCGATCGCCGCGATGGGGGCGAAATGGACCTGTCCAAAGCCGATCCGGATCTGATGAAACAGATTCGCGGCAACGAGATCGGGATGATTTTTCAGGAGCCGATGACGGCGCTGAACCCAGTTTTTACCGTTGGTCGCCAGTTGACCGAAGGTCTGCGCATCCACAAGCAGATGTCGAAGTCACAGGCCGAGGACCGTGCGCTTGAGTTGTTGCGCCAGGTTCGTATCCCCGAGCCTGAGCGTCGTTTGAAACAGTACCCGCATGAGCTGTCGGGCGGGATGCGCCAACGTGTCGTCATCGCAATGGCGATGGCCTGCGAACCCCGCTTGCTGATCGCGGATGAACCCACCACGGCGCTTGACGTGACTATTCAGGCCGAGATCCTGGCCCTGATGGATCGCCTCAAGCGCGAAACCGGTACTGCGGTAATGTTCATCACCCATGACATGGCGGTTGTGGCGCAGATGGCTGACCGTGTTGTCGTCATGTATCGCGGCAACAAGGTCGAAGAGGGGACCGTCAGGGAAATCTTTGAAAACCCGCAGCATGATTACACCAAGGCCCTTTTGGCCGCAGTGCCGAAGCTGGGTGAAATGCAGGGTAAGTCGGCGCCCGAACCGATGAAGTTGCTGGGTGTCGAGGGGCAGAAAATTGCACCCATCCCCGGAACCGAAGAAGTTTTGTTGACGGTAAAGAACCTGACCACGCGGTTTCCGGTCAAAGGTGGTCTTCTGCGGCGCACGATCTCGAACGTTCATGCGGTCGAGGATGTGTCATTCACACTGAACAAAGGTCAGACGCTCAGCCTTGTGGGCGAATCCGGGTGCGGCAAGTCCTCGGCCGGCCGTTCGATCCTGCGGCTGGTCGAGCCGATGGCGGGCGAGGTCAATCTGGACGGTGTCGATATCATGAAGCTGGACCCGTCCGGCCTGCGCAAGGCGCGGCTGGATATGCAGATGATCTTTCAGGACCCGTTCGCCTCGCTGAACCCACAGATGCAATTGGTCGATCAAGTTGCCGAGCCGATGCGCAACTATGGCGTGGCGTCGGGATCCGAGTTGCAGGACCGCGTCGCACAATTGTTCGACAAAGTGCAGCTGCCGCGCAGCTTCATGCGTCGTTTCCCGCATGAAATGTCCGGTGGGCAGCGTCAGCGGATCGCGATTGCCCGCGCACTGGCCCTGAACCCCAAGCTGATCATCGCGGATGAGGCGGTCTCGGCCCTCGACGTGTCGGTTCAGGCACAGGTTCTGAACTTGATGATGGAGTTGCAGTCCGATTTGGGGCTGTCTTATCTGTTCATCAGCCATGACATGGCCGTGGTTGAACGTGTCAGCCACTATGTCGGCGTTATGTATCTAGGCCGCATTGTGGAACTGGGCCCGCGTGCGCGTGTGTTTGAAAACCCACAACACCCCTATACGCAGGCGTTGATGAAGGCAGTTCCAATTGCTGACCCGAACAAGCGAAAGACGGAAAAAGACCTGAACTTCAAACCGATCCCGTCACCGATCCACCCTGTCGATTTCAAACCGGAACCCTCTCAATATCACGAGGTTGAACCGGGTCACTTTATCCTGACCACAGACAGTGGGTACTGACCCGATGGGCAAGCGCCTGACGCCGCTTGAGATCATGACCAAGCTGATCTCATTTCCAACCGTGAGTCGTGACACCAACCTGCCGTTGGTCGACTGGGTGGACGAATACCTGCAAAGCCATGGGATCACGTCGCACCGCTGGCCTGATCCGAATCAGCCACATAAGGCGGCGATCTTTGCGCATGTCGGCCCTTTGGAAGAAGGCTCAGTTATGCTGTCCGGGCACACGGATGTAGTACCGGTTGACGGGCAACCCTGGGACACCGACCCCTTCACCGTGACCCAGAAGGACGGCAAATATTTCGGGCGCGGCACCTGCGACATGAAGGGATTTGATGCGCTTGCCATCTGGACGCTGGTCGAGGCGCATTACGCGAATGTGAGGCGACCGCTCCAACTTGCACTGAGTTTTGATGAGGAAGTCGGGTGTACCGGAGCGCCGCCGATGATCGAGGCAATGCAGGACATTTTGCCCAAAGGCTCGGCGGTGATCGTGGGTGAGCCGTCGATGATGCAGGCGGTAACGGGTCACAAGGGCGGTTTCGGCTTTGACACCCATATCGCCGGGTTCGAAGTTCACAGCTCGATCATGCACACAGGCGTCAACGCCATCATGGCAGCGGCCCCATTGATCGACTGGGCCAACCAGCAGAACGCGCGGAACATGGCGGCGCAACCCAGCGCGGTTGCTGCCGTATTCGATCCACCCTGGACAACCTGCCATGTCGGTATGATTGAAGGCGGAACGGCCCATAACATTACTGCCAAAGACTGCCGGTTCATGATGGATTTTCGGACCGTGCCCGACGAAACGCAGGCCCAATGGCGAGATGCCTATTTCGAACAGGTTCGGCACATTGAGGCTCAGATGCAGGCCGTTCACCCGGATACCCGCATCGAACTGACTGAAAACTTCGCGATTCCGGGGTTGATCCCGGAAGAGGATGGTGAAGCCGAAGCACTGGTACGCGCCCTGACCGGAGACAACGCAAGCCATGTGGTCAGTTACGGGACCGAGGCAGGCCAGTTTCAGGAGGCCGGGTATTCTGCCGTGATATGTGGACCCGGAGACATAGCGCAGGCACATCAGCCGAATGAGTTCGTTACGATTGAACAATTCGAAGCCGGTCATAAATTCATGCAGAGATTGGTTGAAAAACTATGCGCCTAGCCCGGTCAAAAATGGTGCCAGCGGTTGAGAGAAAGGTCTTGAGATGCCCGTAAAAAACAGACTTGCGGAAATGCACGGCGAGATCACCGAATGGCGTCGCCACCTGCACGCCCATCCGGAGCTGATGTATGACGTCCATGAAACTGCGGCGTTTGTCGCTGCCCGTCTGAAAGAATTCGGAGTGGACGAGATCACTCCGGGCGTTGGCAAAACGGGCGTTGTCGGGGTGATCAAAGGGCGCACGGATACGCAGGGGCGCGTCATCGGCCTGCGTGCAGACATGGACGCGCTTCCGATTGAAGAGGCGACAGGGCTGGACTATGCCTCGACCGTGTCGGGCAAGATGCACGCCTGTGGACATGACGGGCATACTTCGATGCTGCTTGGGGCCGCGCAGTACCTTTCCGAAACGCGCAATTTCGATGGCACCGTGGTTCTGATCTTCCAGCCTGCCGAGGAAGGCGGGGCCGGCGGTCTGGCCATGTGTCAGGACGGGTTGATGGACCGCTGGGGCATTCACGAGGTCTATGGCATGCACAATATGCCCGGTCTTCCGGTGGGAGAGTTCGCAATTCGCCCCGGCGCGTTGCTGGCCTCGTCCGATGAGTTTGAAATCACCGTCACTGGCAAGGGCGGACACGCCGCTGCGCCGCATGAGGCGGTGGATACGACACTGGTGGCCTCGCACATCGTTGTTGCCTTGCAATCGGTGGTGTCCCGGACCGTTGACCCGATCAAGCGAGTTGTCCTCACCGTTGGTACGTTTGTGACTGACAGTGTTGCGTCAAACGTGATCGCTCATACGGTTCGTTTGCAGGGAACCGTGCGGACACTTGACCCCGAGTATCGCACAATCGCCGAAGAACGCGTGCGCCGGATCGCCGAGGATACGGCCTCGGCCTTTGGCGCGAAGGCGGAGGTTATCTGGACACCAGGATACCCGGTGACAGTGAATTCCGAGGCCGAAACAGGCTATGCCGCCGAGGCGGCAGCTGCGGTTGCGGGCAAGGTCAACGACAGCACGGACCCGATCATGCCGTCCGAAGATTTTGCCTATATGCTTGAAGAACGCCCCGGCGCGTACATCTTTATCGGGAACGGGGATACGGCCATGTGCCATCACCCGCAATACAACTTTGACGACGACGCGATCCCCGCCGGTTGCAGCTGGTTTGCCGAGCTTGTGGAACGACGATTGCCTGTCGCATGAAACAGGGAGAATGACATGCCGATCAAGAACCGTCTCGCAGAGATGCATGATGAGATCACCGGTTGGCGGCGTGACATTCACCAACACCCGGAAATTCTGTACGACACCCACCGCACCAGTGCGCTGGTTGCGGAAAAGCTGAACGAGTTTGGTTGCGACGAGGTCGTGACCGGCATCGGTCGCACCGGTGTCGTCGGGGTCATTCGCGGCAAAAGCGACACGCGGGGCCGTGTGATTGGCTTGCGCGCCGATATGGATGCCCTGCCGATGCAGGAACAAACCGGGTTGGACTATGCCTCAGAAATACCGAATGCGATGCATGCCTGTGGTCATGACGGGCATACTGCGATGGTTTTGGGGGCCGCCAAGTATCTGGCGGAAACCCGCAACTTTGATGGCACGGCAATTGTGATCTTTCAGCCTGCCGAAGAGGGTGGGAATGGCGCCGAGGCCATGTGCAAGGACGGTCTGATGGATCGGTTCGGCATTCAGGAAGTCTATGCGATGCACAATGTGCCGGGTGTTCCTACCGGGCAGTTTGCCATTCGTTCGGGTCCGTTGCTGGCAGCGGCTGATGAGTTTGACATCCATCTTGAAGGGCGCGGCGGCCACGCGGCAAAACCTCATCAGACGATTGATACAACGGTGATGCTGTCGCAGCTGATCGTGGCGTTGCAGACGATCGTGTCGCGCAACGCGGATCCGATTTTGCAGGCCGTGCTGTCTGTGACCTCGGTCGAGACGTCCTCGAAAGCGTTCAACGTGATCCCGCAATCGGCGCGGATACGCGGCACCGTTCGGACCCATTCCAACGAGTTGCGCGACCTGATCGAACAACGGCTGAAGGAAGTCTCGGAAGGGACCGCCGCAACATTTGGCGGGTCCGTGAACGTCACCTATACGCGCGGTGTTCCAGTGACGATCAATGCCGAAGCCCAGACGGGATATGCAGCAGAGGCTGCGGTGTCGGTCGGGGGCAGTTGCATTGAAGCGCCGATGGTGATGGGGGGCGAGGATTTCTCGTTCATGCTGGAAGAGAGGCCCGGGGCATTCATCGTTTTGGGCAACGGTGACAGTGCCGGGCTGCATCACCCCGAATACAACTTCAATGACGAGATCATCCCCATTGGGTGCTCGTGGTTTGCGGAAATGGTCGAGCGCCGGATGCCGGCGGCGTGACCTGAATCAGGAGAGAGAAAAGACATGCCAGTCAAGAACCGCTTTGCCGAATTGCAGAATGAAATCACGGAATGGCGAAGGGATCTTCACGAAAATCCAGAGATCCTGTTTGAGACCCACCGCACCAGCGCGAAGGTGGCCGAGAAGCTGAAGGAGTTCGGATGCGATGAGGTTGTAACCGGTATCGGACGTACCGGCGTTGTGGGGGTGATCAAAGGCAAGTCGGACAGCAAGGGAAAGGTGATCGGCCTGCGCGCAGATATGGATGCATTGCCGATACATGAGGCGACGGGGTTGGACTATGCCTCGAAAACGCCGGGTGCGATGCATGCCTGTGGCCATGACGGGCACACCGCGATGCTGCTGGGGGCGGCAAAGTACCTGTCGGAAACCCGCAACTTTGACGGCACCGTTGTCGTGATCTTCCAACCTGCTGAGGAAGGGGGCGGCGGGGGCCGCGAAATGTGCGAAGACGGCATGATGGACCGCTGGAACATTCAGGAAGTCTACGGCATGCATAACTGGCCGGGACAGCCTGTCGGCAAGTTCGCAATCCGACCGGGGTCGTTCTTTGCGGCAACCGATCAGTTCGACATCACCTTTGAGGGTCGCGGCGGACATGCGGCCAAACCGCATGAGACCGTGGATACCACAGTTCTGGCAGCGCAGGCTGTCCTTACGTTGCAAACGATTTCTTCGCGCAATGCCGACCCGATTGATCAGGTTGTGGTGTCAGTGACATCGTTCGAGACGTCATCAAAGGCTTTCAATGTGATCCCTCAGACCGTGCAGATCAAAGGCACCGTGCGCACCATGAGCAAGGGCATGCGGGATCTGGCTGAAAAGCGGATCAACGCGATTTGCAACGGTGTTGCGGCCACGTTTGGAGGAACCGCTGACGTGACCTATATTCGTGGATATCCGGTGATGGTGAACAGCAACGAGCAAGCAGAGTTTGCGGCGGATGTGGCCCGGTCGGTGTCCGGTGATTGCGACGAGGCACCTTTGGTCATGGGGGGCGAAGATTTTGCCTTTATGCTGGAGGAACGTCCTGGCGCCTACATTCTTGTGGGCAACGGTGACACCGCAATGGTTCATCACCCGGAATACAATTTCAACGACGAAGCCATTCCGGCCGGATGCAGCTGGTGGGCGGAGATTGTCGAACAGCGGATGCCAGCCGCCTGATGGAGAGGGTGGGGGCGCTGCCCCCACGCCCCCGGGATATTTCTAGCCAGATGAAGCGGGATCCTTTGCGTGCAGATCAAGCACCGTACAGAGGGTTTCGACGACGGTATCCAAGGCGGTCGACTGTGTATTGACGCAGGATTGTGCAGCCGTTCTGGCGGCTTGAAGGGCATTCTGATCTGACAGCCAATGTGAAACGGCCTCAGAGAGGTCAGTGGATGTCTGGACCTCGACAGCGCCCTTGGCGTCGATCAGCGGGGCAAAGGTTTCTGCAAAGTTGAAAAACCCCGGGCCGGTGATCACTGCGGCCCCGGCCTGAGCCGGTTCAAATGGGTTGTGTCCGCCAATCTCTTTCAGTGATCCCCCAAGGAAAACGATCGGGCAAAGCGCGTACCAGGTTCCGGTTTCGCCCAATGTGTCGGCAACATACACGCGCGTCGTATTTGTGATGGGTTCATTTCTTGACCGGAAGGACGCGTTGAGCCCGGCGTTGTTCAGAAGGCCCGCGACCTCGCCGCGCCGTTCGGGGTGGCGCGGGATCAGGAGCAGCAGAAGGTCGGGCCAATGTTGCAATAACGCCTTGTGGGCTGTCAGAACGCTGTCCTCTTCTCCGGCGTGGGTGGAACTGGCGATCCAGACAGGTCTGGCGGCTATTTGCGCACGAATGTCGTCCAGCGTGCTCTGGTCCACGGGCAGAGGATCGGACATGGCCTTGAGGTTGGTGCCGGGCTGCACCCGTTGGGCTGGGGCGCCCATGGCAATCAGGTTGGCTGCTGTTTTGTTGTTTTGCGTTAAGAGCAGGCGAAATTTATTCAGGACAAACCTTGCTGTTTTAGGGCGCTTCTTCCATCCGGCGACAGATTTGTCCGACAATCGAGCATTCAGCAGAGCCAGCGGAATGTCGCGCCCCGCGCTTTCGACAATCAGCCGCGGCCAGATCTCGCTTTCGACGAAGATCCCGGCATCGGGTTGCCAATGGTCCAGAAAGCGTTGAACCGGGCCGGCTGTGTCAAGCGGTGGGTACTGGTGTCGGGTGCGGGGCGGCAGTCGCTTTTCGATCAGGGCCGCTGAGGTTGGCGTTCCTGAGGTGATCAGAAACTCGGTTTTGGGAAGGCGGTCGGCCAGCCGATTGATCAGAGTGAGGACCGACAGGCTTTCGCCGACACTGGCGGCGTGGAACCAGATCAATTGCCCTGCGGGGCGGGGCATACTGGCATGGCCAAGACGCTCCTGTTGGCGATTGGCTGGTACACCGGCAGCCTCAAGTTTCTTTCGGACGGTTCTCCAGACCAGAGGTGCGGCCAGAGAGATCAAGGCGCAGTACAGGGAGTACAGTGCTGTGGGGCGGTCTTGGTGATCCGGCATATATCAGCCGCCTGTATGGCTCATATGGCGGCTCATCCGACCATCAACGGACTGGCGAGAATAGTCGAAGTCATGACCTTTTGGCTTCAGGTTAATCGCCGCACGGATGGCATCTTCAAGCGGCTGTTCGGTATCGGGGTGATCCCGCAATGCGCCCCGCAGATCCGCCATGTCCTCCTGCCCCAGACACATATAAAGCTCGCCGGTGCAGGTCAGGCGCACGCGGTTGCAGCTTTCGCAGAAATTGTGGGACAGGGGCGTGATGAAGCCGATCTTCTGACCTGTTTCTTCCAGCCTGATATAGCGGGCCGGTCCGCCTGTGCGTTCGGCCAGATCAGTGATCGTGTAATGGTTTTCGTACTCTTTGCGCACATCCTTGAGAGACCAGTATTGATCCAGTCGATCCTCGTTGCCGATATCGCCCATCGGCATGACCTCGATCCAGGTCAGGTCCATGTCGCGCTCGGCGCACCATTCGGTGATCTTCGGCAGTTCGGGTTCGTTGAATCCCTTGAGCGCAACAGCGTTGATCTTGATCCGCAGCCCGGCCTTTTGCGCCGCGTCGATGCCATTCAGTACCTGTTTGAGGCGGCCCCAGCGCGTGACCTTGGCAAATTTGTCGTCATCCAGCGTATCCAGGGAAACATTCACACGGCGCACACCGGCGGCATAAAGATCTTCGGCAAAGCGATGCAACTGCGAACCGTTTGTCGTGAGCGTCAGCTCTTTCAACGCACCGCTTTCCAAGTGGCGGGTCATGGCGTTGAAGAAGGTCATGATATTGCGACGAACCAATGGCTCACCGCCGGTAATGCGCAGCTTCTCGACGCCCATTCTCACAAAGGTCGAGCACATGCGATCCAGCTCTTCCAGCGTAAGAAGGTCTTTCTTGGGCAGAAAAGTCATGTTTTCGGACATGCAGTAGACACAGCGAAAATCACAGCGGTCCGTAACGGAGACGCGGAGATACGTGATGGCGCGAGCAAACGGGTCGATGAGCGGAGCAGACATGCGACATAGGTAAAGCTGTAACCAGCCTGCGACAAGTGCGAACTGCGCTTTGCACTGGATCACACCCGCATGGGGTTGTAGTTTCCGGGCATGAAAAAGGTATTTGTTTTTCTATGCGTTGTTTTGACCGGGTGCGATACTGTCCGGGCAACGACGGAACGTGTGTTCGGGTCGGGGGATGAGGCGGCTGCGGCCGTATCGGACGTTGAAACTGCGCCAGTTGTCGCTGAGGAGGTTCTTCAGCCCGAGCCGGTTGCGGCACGCCCCAGTTGGGTCGGGGCCAAAACAACCATTGCCGGGCTTGGTGATCCGACCACACCAGGGCGCTGGATGCAGACGCCGCTGGTCGATAGCGAGGTAACGGCGCGAGTTGTTGTGCCCAGAACCGGCGCGCAGGCCTATATCACCCTAGTTCCTGCCGCAGGCCCGGAAAGTAGCGGCAGCCGCTTGTCGCTGGATGCCATGCGGGCCCTTCTGGTGCCATTAGACGAACTGGTCGAAGTCGCGGTCTATGCCGACTGACTTTTCAGGTATTTGGCTGCTTCGCGTCGGGCGAACGGTTTCATGGCATCACCATGTCTGTCCAGAAACGCGATCACACGTTCGGGGTCGTGTTTGGACAGTTCCCGGAGCCACCAGGCGATTGATTTCTGAATAAACCAGTCGCGGTCAGGGACATATCCGGCGGCCCAGCCGAGGATACAGTCGCGACGTTGCAGGTCTTCGGGCTTGGGGTGGTTCTGTTTGGTCCAGGGCAGTGTTGCGACAAGGGCCGCGCGCCGGGTCCACATGTGATCGGACTGAGTCCACTGTTCGACGACAATCAGTCTCTCGGGGTCGGCCATCAGTCGTTTTTGCATCGCCATGCAGGCATGATCGGCGACGGCCCAGGCGTCAAAATCCGGTAGCCAGCTTTGAAGCAGGTCCCAAACCTGATCGTCGGGCCGGATGCGGGCCTGGGTCAGAAGCTTGGCCGCGGCAAGGCGCGCTTCGTGGATATCGGTTTGCCACAGCGCCTTGGCCAGCGCGACGCGTTTATTCACATCCAGCTCTTGCCGCCATGCTTTGGTCAGATCGTTGAGAACCGGGTTGGCGACGCCAAGATAGACGCGATCCGCCTTGTGATAACTGGCCATCTGACCCGCACGTTCGGGGTCGGCATGGGCATTGATCTGATCAAGAAAAGTGGTCAGCATCGGGGTCAGACCGGAACGCCCGTTGGTTCGCCGTCTATCGTCTGGCTGTTCTTTTCAGCCCAATAAGACCGGATGTCGCCGTCCGTTTTGCCATCGACCCATTTCTGCATCGTGTCGCGGTCGGACTGGAATGCCATGAACGGCACTGCATACCCGCAGGAGGTCTGAACCATTTCGATCGACTGGTCGTAGATCTGCCGGGCGCTGCGGTGGTTGGGGAAAAGATTGGCCAGTTCATCCCAGCCCTCATCTCCGACGTGCAGAGTGCGGGCAGTGCCATATGTGCGCAGGATCAGCGGGCGTTTGGTGAAGGAGCACCACATCAGTGTCATCCTGTTGACTTGCATCAGATGCCCCGCCGTCTCGTTGCCGCTGCCAGTCAAGTTCATCCAGACGATGCGGTTTGGTCCCAGCACCCGCAGCGAGTCCATACCTTTGGGCGAGATATTGACCTTTCCCTCGGTCCCGGCAGTGCCGACGAAGAACATATGCTGATCTTCGATGAACTTTTGATGCGCGTCATCAAGCTGGGAAAACTGTTTGGACATGGGTCACTCTACCGTCACTGATTTTGCCAGATTGCGCGGCTGGTCTACATCCGTCCCTTTGGCTACAGCCGTGTGGTATGCCAGCAACTGTGCGGGAACCGAATAAAGGATCGGCGCAAGACTGGTGTGAATATGAGGCATCCGGATTGTGCTCCAGACGCCGTCTCCGGCCTCGTCAATTCCATCATCATCAGACACAAGGATCACTTTGCCCTTGCGCGCCATCACTTCCTGCATGTTCGACACGGTCTTGTCGAACACGGTGTCGCGGGGTGCCATGACGACAACAGGCATATGCTTGTCGATCAGGGCGATGGGTCCGTGTTTCAACTCGCCCGATGCATACCCTTCGGCGTGGATATAGCTGATTTCCTTGAGCTTCAGCGCCCCTTCCATTGCCAGAGGATACATCAGGCCACGGCCCAGGAACAGAACGTCGCGCGCCTCGGACAGGCGTTGGGCTGCTTTGCGGATCGCCCGGTTCTGATCCAATGCCGTGTTCAGCACGGTCGGCAATCCGCGCAGCGCAGCGGTGTGATCGGCGATTTCCTCATCGGTCAGAGTGCCGCGGTCGGCCGCTGCCTTGAGCGCCAGCATCAGCAAAACGCTTAGTTGACAGGTGAAGGCTTTGGTCGAAGCCACACCGATTTCAACGCCAGCATGGATCGGCAGGGCGATATCGCTTTCCCGAGCAATCGAGCTTTCGGGGACATTGACGACGGAAACAATCTTGTCCGCCTTGCCCTCGCAATAGCGCAGCGCGGCCAAGGTGTCGGCGGTTTCACCTGACTGGCTGACAAACAGCGCCAGTGTGCGACCCGTGATCGGAGGTTCGCGATAGCGGAACTCGCTGGCGATATCGACTTCCACCGGCATCTTTGCCAGTTGCTCGAACCAGTATTTCGCAGTCAGGCAGGCATAAAACGCTGTACCGCAGGCGACCATGGTCAGACGGTCCAACTTGCTGAAATCCAGCTCGGCGTCGGGTAACACCACGCGATCACCGCCCGTGGGCAGGTAGGATCGGATGGCCTCAGCCACAACGATAGGCTGTTCAGCGATTTCCTTGGCCATGAAATGCTTATGCTCGCCCTTGTCGGCGCGCGCATGATCCAGCTTGATCTTGCGCTTTTCCCGGTTGGCCAGTTCACCGGCCTCGTTGCGGATTTCCAATGATGTTCGGGTCAGAACCGCGCGGTCGCCTTCCTCAAGATAAGTGATCTGGTTGGTTAGCGGCGCAAGGGCAATGGCGTCCGAACCCACATACATCTCACCATCCCCGTGGCCGATGGCCAGAGGTGATCCTTTGCGGGCGGCTACAATCAGGTCGTCCTCACCATCGAACAGGAATGCAAGGGCGAAGGCACCTTCCAACTTGTCGATGGTCTTGAAAGCGGCCTCGACCGGGGACAAGCCAGTGTTGAGGTGATGTTCCGTCATCAGCGCGACGGTTTCCGTGTCGGTTTCAGTCTTGAAGGCGACGCCGTGTTTGGCCAGTTCCGCCCTCAGGTCGCGGTAGTTTTCGACAATCCCGTTGTGAACCACGGCCACCGGGCCAGCCTTGTGGGGATGCGCGTTGTTGACGGAAGGCGCACCATGCGTGGCCCAGCGGGTGTGACCAATGCCGGATTTTCCCGGCAGCGGATCATGCACCAACAGATCGCTGAGGTTGACCAGCTTGCCGACCGCACGCCGACGCCCCAGGACACCGTCATTAACGGTTGCAATCCCGGCACTGTCATAGCCGCGATATTCCAGCCGTTTCAGGGCTTCTACCAGAATAGGGGCTGCTTCATGCTGCCCCAAGACACCTACAATTCCACACATATCTCAGGCCTCGTTATCGCGGCGAGCCTTCTTCGCCTTCAACATTTCAAACAGTTTTCGCGCGTAGCCGGGTTTGTTTTCCTGCTTGGCGCGCGCCAAGGCCAACGCCTCGGGCGCTACGTCTTTGGTCACCACTGTGCCTGTCGCTGTCATTGCGCCATCGCCCACCGTGACCGGGGCCACGAGCATGGTGTTGGAGCCGATAAAGACATTCGCACCTATGTTGGTCTTGTGCTTCATCACACCATCATAGTTGCAGGTGATTGTTCCCGCGCCGATATTCGTCGCAGCACCCACCGATGCGTCCCCGATATAGCTGAGGTGGTTGACCTTCGCGCCTTCGGCGATTTCTGCATTCTTGATTTCGACGAAATTGCCAACCCGCGTGTTTTCGGCCAATTCTGCGCCCGGACGCAGCCGCGCGTAGGGGCCGACGATGGCACCGCGACTGACATGGCACCCTTCCAGATGGGAAAAGGCCCGGATGGTTGCACCGCTTTCGACAGTCACTCCGGGGCCGAAAACCACGTTGGGTTCGATTACTGTGTCACGCCCAATCACAGTGTCTGCGGACAGGTATACCGTATCCGGTGCCATCAATGTGACACCCATATCCAGCAGTTCTGCCCGCGCGCGCGCCTGAAATACGGCGTCGGCGGCGGCCAGATCAGCGCGTGAGTTCACGCCCAGCGTCTGCGCCTCGTCACAGGCGACGGCGGTTACGTTCAGACCGCGGTTGCGGGCGATCTCAACTACGTCTGTCAGATAGTATTCGCCTGAGGCATTGTTGTTTTCAACGGCGTCAATCAGCGAAAAAAGCAACCGGGCATCACAGGCCAAAAGGCCCGAGTTGCAAAATGTTATGGCGCGCTCATCATCTGATGCGTCTTTGAATTCGACAATGCGTTCCAACGTGTCGCCATTCATGACCAACCGGCCATAGCGGGCCGGATCAGCCGCTTCGAACCCAAGGATGACCAGGTCATTTCGGGACCGTGCCTCGACCATCCGCTCCAGCGTATCGGGTTGTAAAAACGGGGTGTCGCCGTAAAGAACTACGATATCACCGTCGAACCCGTCCAGTGCTGTCCGGGCCTGACCAACCGCATGGGCTGTACCCAATTGTTCCTCCTGAACGGCTATCCGGGCATCTTCGTCTTCGTCCTGAGCAACCTTTGCTACAGCTTCGGACCCGTGGCCGGTGACGATCACCGTGCGTTCGGGCGACAAAACAGACCCGGCACGCATCGCGTGAACAAGCATCGGAGCCTGAGCGATGGGATGCAGGACTTTGGGAAGGTCCGAATTCATCCTGGTGCCTTTTCCGGCGGCAAGGATGACAAGGGCAATGGTCATGAAATCGTTTTCTCTTTGTGTTTTGTTGCCGACCGTTTTATCCGCTGGGGGCAAAGGCGCAAGCTGTTCGGCCATCAAACAAGATTGCCGATTGAAACAGGACATGGCGAAAACCTGCCGAAACAGGAGGCAACATGCGGACCGTCATCTTCGATCTGGACGGCACTTTGGCGGATACATCAGGCGATTTGCTGGCGGCAGCGAACCATTGTTTCCGCGAAATGGGGCATGGTGATGTGCTGGTCCATGGGCAGGATGCAGGCATCGCGCTGCGTGGCGGGCGCATGATGTTAACCCAAGGGCTGAAACGCGTTGGAGCTTACGACGAGGACACCGTTCAGGCCTATTATCCGGTTCTGCTTGAGGCTTACGCGCAAGATATCAACACCCACACAAGTTTCTATCCGGGAGCGTTGCAGGCCGTCGAGATGCTGAGTAACGCGGGCTACGGTGTCGGCATTTGCACCAACAAGCCGGAACATCTGGCCGAATTGTTACTGACGCGCATGGGAGTGCGGGACCGTTTTGCCTCGTTGGTAGGTGCGGATACGCTGCCGGTGCGCAAGCCGGACCCGGCCCCTCTGCGCGAGGCTGCGCGACGGGCCGGGGGAGATCCAGCCTGGTGCGTGCTGATCGGAGATTCGGATACCGACCGCAATACCGCCCGAGCGGCAGGGGTCCCATCGGTTTTGGTGACTTTCGGACCGTCAGGGGAGGACATGGCAGCGCTGGAGCCCGAAGCCCTGCTGCATCACTTTGACGACTTGCCCGATCTTGTGCCTGATCTGATCGGTGCGGCAGCCTGAAACCTTGACCGGACCCTGTCGGAGATCCAGAAAAAGACCATGACGGAAACATTCATTGGTAATTTCACGCAGCAGGAACCCCTTCCAGACGACGCAATCGAGGCAGCGCTGGCTGTCCTGCGTCACGGGCGGCTGCATCGCTATAACGTGGTCCCCGGTGAGTTGGGGGAAACGGCCCTGTTGGAACAGGAGTTTGCTGCACAGATGGGGGCCAAGTATTGCTTGGCGGTTTCCTCTGGCGGTTATGCGCTTGCCACCGCGTTGCGGGCCGTCGGTGTGCAGCCGGGCGACCCGGTTCTGACCAATGCGTTCACTCTGGCTCCGGTGCCGGGATCAATTGCATCGGTCGGAGCGCGGGCGATCTTTGTCGGCGTCACCGAAAACCTGACCATCGATCTGGAGGATCTTGAGGGCAAACTGGATCAGGCCCGTGTCCTGATGCTCAGCCATATGCGCGGGCATCTGTGTGACATGGATCGTCTGATGCAGATGTGTGACGCGGCAGGCGTTATCGTGATCGAGGACTGCGCACACACGATGGGCGCGGCCTGGCGTGGTCAGTTGTCGGGGCGGCAGGGGGCGATCGGGTGTTATTCCTGCCAGACCTATAAGCACGTGAACTCGGGCGAGGGCGGTTTGCTGGTTACTGATGACGCGGAACTGGCGGCCAAGGCCACAATGCTGTCGGGGTCATACATGCTGTATGAACGCCATCTGGCAGCGCCGGGACCTGAAGTGTTCGAGCGGATAAAGTACACCACACCCAATGTGTCCGGTCGCATGGACAATTTGCGTGCCGCCATCCTACGCCCTCAGTTGCGGGATCTGGACCGGCAGGTGACACGGTGGAACGAGCGCTATCGCGAGATCGAGACCGGGCTGCGCGGCACTCCGGGCCTGACGATTGTCGAGCGACCCGAAGAGGAAACCTATGTCGGGTCTTCGATCCAGTTCCTGCTGTTGGATTGGTCGCCTGAGCGGATAGCCGACGTTATCAGCCGCTGCGCCGCGCGTGGGGTCGAGATCAAATGGTTTGGCGGGGCTGAGCCAACAGGGTTCACGTCGCGCTATGACAGCTGGAGATATTTTGAAAGCGAACGAATGCCGGAAAGTGATCGTGTTCTGGCAGGCATCATGGATATGCGTGTGCCGCTGACCTTTTCACTGGAGGATTGCCAAGTGATCGCGCGCATCATCCGAGCCGAAGTGGGCGCAGTTTATCAATCCTAGCAAAACAGAGTGCGCTTTCAGCGCACACTCGACCCTTGAGAGCGCCGCCCGGTTTGGGCGGCGTTTCGCGTTTTGGTCCGGGCTTTCACAAAGATTGACCGGAGACAGATTCGCTGTTAGAGATTTATTGAACACTTGTTCATTAATGCGGAGGGAGGACACAGATGTTCATGGCCACGATGAAGTTTGATCTGGGTGAGGATGTGAACGCCCTGCGCGAGATGGTGCATCGGTGGGCGCAGGAGCGTGTCAAGCCGATGGCGGCTGAGATTGATGCCAAGAACAGCTTTCCGAATGAACTGTGGAAAGAAATGGGAGAGCTTGGTCTTTTGGGTGTCACCGTGCCAGAAGAATACGGCGGTGCGGGCATGTCCTATTTGGCGCATACAATTGCTGTCGAAGAAGTTGCGCGCGCTTCTGCCTCGGTTTCGCTGTCTTATGGGGCGCATTCCAACCTGTGTGTGAACCAGATCAAGCTGAACGGTACGGAAGAGCAGAAACAGAATTACCTGCCGCGCCTAGTATCGGGAGAACATGTGGGTGCGCTGGCGATGTCGGAACCTTCCGCAGGTTCGGACGTGGTGTCGATGAAGCTGCGCGCGGAAAAACGCAACGACCATTACCGACTGAACGGCAACAAGTACTGGATCACAAACGGGCCAGACGCGGATACACTGGTGGTTTATGCCAAGACAGACCCCGATGCCGGATCGAAGGGTATTTCTGCATTTCTGATTGAAAAAGAGATGAAGGGTTTTTCGACTTCACCCCATTTCGACAAGTTGGGGATGCGCGGGTCGAACACGGCTGAACTGATCTTTGAAGATGTCGAAGTGCCGTTCGAGAACGTATTGGGAGAAGAGGGCAAGGGCGTAGCCGTGCTCATGTCAGGTCTGGACTATGAGCGCGTGGTTCTGGCCGGGATCGGAACCGGCATCATGGCCGCCTGTCTGGATGAGGTGATGCCGTATCTGGCCGAGCGCAAGCAATTCGGCAAACCGATTGGCAGCTTCCAACTGATGCAGGGCAAGATTGCCGACATGTATACCGCGATGAACTCGGCACGGGCCTATGTCTAT
The DNA here is from genome assembly GCF_056540845.1 of Ruegeria sp. AL2. Taxonomy (NCBI): domain Bacteria; kingdom Pseudomonadati; phylum Pseudomonadota; class Alphaproteobacteria; order Rhodobacterales; family Roseobacteraceae; genus Ruegeria; species Ruegeria sp. AL2. The sequence continues at coordinate 53,989 of NZ_JBQFXM010000003.1, read as the reverse complement.
GAGGTGGCCAAGGCCTGTGATCGTGGGGACGTCACTCGGCAGGACGCAGCGGCGTGCTGTCTTTACGCATCCGAACAGGCGATGGTTCAGGCGCATCAGGCGGTTCAGGCGCTGGGCGGGGCAGGGTTTCTGTCGGATGCACCGGTCAGTCGGATTTTCCGGGACGCCAAGCTGATGGAGATCGGCGCAGGCACCAGCGAGATTCGACGGATGCTGATCGGCCGGGAAATGATGAACGAAATGCGCTGAACGAAAACGCCCCCGCAGACGAGGTTGCAGCGGGGCGTTTCGATCAAAGGATCAGAAGCGATGAACGTAGGAAATACCGACCAGCCAAGGGTCGATGTTTGCAGTGCCAATATCGGCTCCGTTCAGCGTGACGTCCGAGTCGATGTCGAACCAGCGCACATTCAGACGGACCGCACCTTTGTCGGTGATCATATAGTCGAGACCGGCTTGCAGCGATACGCCGAAGGAATCATCGACCTTGAGGTTGCCAAGGGCAGATTGCTCGTCAAAGAAGATGGTATAGTTCAGACCGGCACCGACATAGGGCTTCCAGGCGCTATTGGTCGGGAAGTGATAGTTCAGCGACAAGGTGGGCGGCAGATGTTTGACGCTGCCAGCGTCCACGCTTCCACCCAAGGTGACGTTATGTTTGAACGGGGTCGCGGCCAGCAGCTCGATCCCCAGATTGTCTTGGATGAAATACTCGGCGGTGAAGATCGGGCGCGTATCCGAGTCGATATCGGCGCTAAGGCCGGCCAGTGTTCCGTTGTTGGATTTCGGGTCCAGGTACCCCACACCGATACCGAGCGTCCAATCCCCCTGAGATTGGGCAAACGCAGGGGCGGCCAGAGCCACCAACGCGGTGGAAAGAGTCAAAGCGGCGAGTTTCTTGGTCATTGTCTTGCCTTTGGTTTCGTTGATGACCTTGGTGTTGCAGCGACTGAAATTGCCCACTCTGATCTGCATCAAGTAAACGTGAAAGAACTGGCTGCAGATGAATCGATAAGTGCAGGAAATATAGGGAATAATCACCGTGCTAAGCGCTGAGCGCATACCGGGTTTGCGCCCGGATGGAGGCTGGGATCTGCCGGACAGTCTGAACATGGCGCAGCAGTGCCTGCGGCATGAGGGGGATCGGGTCGCGCTGATCGATTTAACCGGACCGGACCCGCAGCGCATCAGCTATGCGCAGCTGTCGCAAATGACGGACGGATTAGCCCGAGCATTATTGCGCCATGTGCAGCCCGGTGATCGCGTTGGAGTATTGCTAAGCCAATCTCCCTGGTGCGCGGCGGCCCATCTGGCGATCTGGAAGATCAGGGCTGTGTCGGTCCCTTTGTTCAAACTGTTCAAGCAGGACGCGTTGCGGTCGCGGGTCAGTGGCGCAGGTGTCCGGATTGTGCTGACCGACGCCGAAGGGGCTGATCTGTTGGGTGATCTGGCTGCGCCTTTGATCGCGTCGGAAATTGGCGAGGAAGGCCTTGCTGTACCATTCGCCGCGACCAGCCCAGATGATCCGGCTGTGTTGATCTATACTTCGGGCACCACCGGCAGCCCGAAGGGCGCGCTGCATGGACACCGGGTTCTGACGGGGCATCTGCCGGGAGTTTCGATCAGCCATAATCACTTGCGCGAAGGTGACTGTCTTTGGACCCCGGCGGATTGGGCGTGGATCGGCGGGCTGTTCGACGTGCTGATGCCGGGTCTTGCGCTGGGCATTCCCGTCGTTGCCGCGCGGCTTGAGAAATTCACCCCCGAGGCCTGCGCTGACATCATCGCGCGTGGCGGGGTGCGGAACGTCTTTTTCCCACCAACGGCGCTGCGAATGCTCAAGGCAGCGGATCAGGTGATCCCTGGCCTGCGCTCGGTTGCATCGGGTGGTGAGCCGCTGGGGGCCGAGATGTTGGCCTGGGGGCGGCAGGCGTTTGGTCTGACTATCAACGAGTTCTACGGTCAGACCGAGTGCAACATGGTCGTATCATCTTGCGCCGAAGATTTCCCTGTGCGTCCCGGCTGTATCGGCCAACCGGTGCCAGGGCATGAGGTTGCGGTGATTGATGAGGACGGCAACCCGACCGGGGACGAGGGCGACGTGGCCATCCGGCGCGGCTCGGCCTCGATGCTGCTGGAGTACTGGAATCGCCCCGAAGCGACTGCCGACAAGTTTCGCGGTGATTGGCTGATCACCGGTGATCGCGGCGTGTGGGAGGGGGATTATCTGCGCTTCGTTGGTCGCGATGATGACGTGATCACCTCGGCCGGATATCGCATCGGCCCTGCCGAGATCGAGGATTGCCTGCTGACACACCCGTCGGTGGCGACGGTTGGTGTGGTCGGCAAGCCCGACCCGATGCGGACCGAGATCGTGAAGGCTTATGTGGTGCTGAAACCGGGGGCTGAGGCAGAGGAGCGGGAGTTGCAGAATTGGGTCAAAGACCGTCTGGCGCAGTATTCCTACCCGCGTGAGGTCGCGTTTCTGGAGGAGCTGCCGATGACCGTGACGGGGAAGGTGATCCGGAAGGAATTGAAGGCGCGCGCGGCGGGGGAAGTCCGCCTGAATGGTAACGAATTATGAAAGACAACGGTTCAAGAGATACTGGATACCTGTTGGGTTTGGATACGGCGGAGAAAGCTATTCAAAACCAAATAAAGAATATTCGTGACCTGCTTCCGCATTCCGGTGAAATAGGATCAGAAGTTGAGCGGGTATTTCATGAGGCACTTGCGGATGCACTTCCCGAACGAGTTGGAGTGTGTTCAGGTTTCGTTCAAGACTCAAAAGGAGCTATATCTAAGCAACTCGATATAATTCTGTTCGACAAATTCGCGACGCTACCGATATTTTCGAAAGGAATTTCTATCTTACCGTCGGAATGTGTTTACGCAGCCGGCGAAATAAAAACTAAATTGAACAAGACAGAGATTTTTGATGCGTTCGTTAAATGCGCGTCCTTTAAAAACTTAGATAGATCAGCACAATTACGTCCTGCGTATTTTGCTCAACCTGTTAAATTTGAAGGGGTTGATATCAGCGCTCTTTGGCACCCTTTCTTTTTTGTTTTGGCTGCAGAAACAGGCACTACTGAGAACTTCCGAAATACGACACGAGATGCACTTGATGCGCAGCAAGCGGCTGGGGCGTTGATCGACGCCATATTTTCGTTGGATGGAAATACGCGAATTGCAGCAAAGACTGCTGATCACCCGGACAAATTAGTTGAAGACAAACTACCCGAGAAAGTAGGCCTAATTCTCCGTTCGGGATATAGTTGGTGTTCTTACTTCTCGCAGCGCCCATGGGCCATGTTCGTGGCTATGATCAATGCACATTTGGCATCTTCTCCGTCAACACGAGTCAACATGACAGAATACTTAGGGAATGCGAGGTTTTAAGAACGAAAATGAAACTCACATCCAAAGCCATGCCCGCCTCCGAGGGCTACAAAGCAAACCGCACAGCCCACCTCGATGCGCTGGCGCAAATCTCTGCTGCTGCCGAAGCGGCCCGTATGGGGGGCGGCGAGAAATCCCGCGCGCGGCATGAATCTCGGGGCAAGATGTTGCCGCGCAGGCGGGTGGCGAACCTGCTTGATCCGGGGTCTCCGTTTCTGGAAATCGGGGCGACGGCGGCGCATGGGATGTATGGTGATGCAGCACCCTGTGCCGGGGTCATCGCGGGCATTGGCCGGGTGCAGGGGCGCGAAGTTATGGTGGTGTGCAATGACGCCACCGTGAAGGGCGGCACCTATTATCCGATGACCGTCAAGAAGCACCTGCGCGCGCAGGAGATTGCCGAGGAAAACCATCTGCCCTGCATCTATCTGGTCGACAGTGGCGGCGCGAACCTGCCCAATCAGGATGAAGTGTTCCCAGACCGCGACCACTTTGGGCGTATCTTCTACAATCAGGCGCGGATGAGCGCGAAGGGTATCCCTCAGATTGCCGTGGTTATGGGGTCGTGCACGGCGGGTGGGGCCTATGTTCCAGCAATGTCCGATGTGACGATCATCGTGAAGGAACAGGGCACGATCTTTCTGGCAGGGCCACCTTTGGTCAAGGCTGCAACGGGTGAGGTTGTCAGCTCCGAGGATCTGGGCGGTGGCGATGTGCACACGCGCCTGTCGGGTGTGGCAGATTATCTGGCCGAAGATGATGCGCATGCGTTGGCATTGGCCCGCCGCGCGGTTGGGTCATTGAGCGGTGCCGCGCTGAAGCCCGGCCTACAGTTCGAAGCACCTGAGGAGCCTGCTTATGATCCGGATGAAATTCTGGGTGTCGTTCCCGCCGACTTGCGCACGCCCTATGACATCCGTGAAGTGATCGCACGGCTGGTCGATGGCTCTCGGTTTGATGAGTTCAAACCCCGCTTTGGCGAGACACTGGTCACCGGCTTTGCCCATGTCAAAGGGTGCCCAGTCGGGATCATTGCCAACAATGGCGTGCTGTTCTCGGAGGCCGCGCAAAAGGGCGCGCATTTTGTTGAGCTGTGTTCGCAGCGCAAAACGCCCCTGGTCTTCCTGCAGAACATCACCGGCTTTATGGTAGGCCGCAAATACGAGAACGAAGGGATCGCCCGCCACGGCGCCAAGATGGTGACGGCAGTTGCAACGACGAGCGTTCCCAAGATCACGATGCTGGTGGGCGGCTCGTTTGGGGCCGGGAACTATGGCATGGCCGGTCGGGCCTATCAGCCGCGGTTCCTGTGGACATGGCCGAACTCTCGGATTTCGGTGATGGGGGGCGAGCAGGCCGCAGGCGTATTGGCGACAGTCAGGCGCGATGGGATCGAACGACAGGGCGGTACCTGGTCGGCCGAGGAAGAGGCCGAATTCAAACGTCCGACGCTGGACATGTTCGAAGAGCAATCGCACCCGCTATATGCCTCGGCCCGTCTCTGGGACGATGGCATCATCGACCCGCGCAAAAGCCGCGATGTGCTCGCCTTGTCGCTGAGTGCGGCGCTGAATGCCCCGATTGAGGAGACACGTTTCGGCGTGTTCAGGATGTAAGATGAACGTTTCATTGAATGACGTCATGGCCCGCTATCCTGGTGCCCAGACTTTCAAGTTTGGTGACAATGCCCGGCTGAGTGCTGAGCTGCTGGCTCTGGTACGATCAGGGCGGAAAACGGCAACCTGCGGTGCGTTGCGCGACTATCCCGAAGGTAGCCCTGACACTCCTGTTGTCGGGCGGAGAGACATTGCGCTGGATTGGGATGATCGTCCGGCCTTGGTGATCGAAACGGTCGACGTCTCGACCTGCCGATACTGCGACGTAACCGAGGATTTCGCGTTGGCAGAGGGCGAAAATGAAACGCTCGAGGGATGGAGAGAGGGGCATCGCCAGTATTTCGAACGCAATGGCGGGTTTGATCCCGAGATGGAGCTGCTGTGCGAACGATTTCGCCTTGTCGAAGATCTGGCGGTTGAGGGGTAAGCTATGTTCAACAAAATCCTGATTGCCAACCGGGGCGAGATCGCTTGCCGGGTTATGGAAACCGCTCAGAGGATGGGCGTGTCCTGTGTGGCTGTTTATTCCGATGCGGACGCTGCGGCCAAGCATGTGCAGATGGCGGATGAGGTCATTCATATCGGCGGCCCCGCCCCGGCGGAAAGCTATCTGAAGGGCGATGTGATTATTCAGGCTGCGCTGGATACGGGCGCGCAGGCGATCCATCCCGGTTATGGCTTCCTGTCAGAGAACCCCGATTTCGTCGACGCGGTCGAGGCTGCGGGTTTGACCTTTATCGGCCCATCAGCGGATGCGATCCGCAAAATGGGCCTCAAGGATGCGGCCAAGGTGTTGATGGAACAGGCTGGCGTGCCCGTGGTGCCTGGCTATCACGGCGACAATCAGGATCCCGAACATTTGGCGGGTGCGGCGGATGCGATTGGGTATCCGGTGCTGATTAAGGCCGTTGCAGGCGGCGGCGGTAAAGGTATGCGTCTGGTCGAACGCCCCAAGGATTTCCGTTCCGCATTGGACAGCGCACGCGGCGAAGCCAAAACCGCTTTTGGCAATGACGCAGTGCTGGTCGAGAAATTCGTGGCCAAACCTCGCCATATCGAAGTGCAGGTATTTGGTGACGGTACTCATGCGGTGCATCTGTTTGAACGCGATTGCTCGTTGCAACGCCGCCATCAGAAAGTGATCGAAGAGGCACCAGCCCCGGGCATGACGCTCGAAATGCGCGAGGCGATGGGGCAGGCCGGTGTGCGCGCAGCCGAGGCGATCGGGTACAAGGGTGCAGGCACGGTGGAGTTCATCGTCGATGCCTCGGACGGGCTGCGCCCCGACAGATTCTGGTTCATGGAGATGAACACCCGCCTGCAGGTGGAACACCCGGTTACAGAGGCCATCACCGGCATCGATCTGGTGGAATGGCAGTTGCGCGTAGCAGCAGGAGAGAGACTTCCCAGGCAACAGGATGATCTGTCGATCTCGGGTCACGCCTTCGAAGCCCGGCTTTATGCCGAGGATGTACCAAAGGGGTTCTTGCCGGCGACAGGTACATTGACCCATCTGGTTTTCCCGGCCAACTGCCGAGCGGATAGTGGTGTTCGCACAGGTGACACGATCAGCCCCTGGTATGACCCGATGATTGCCAAAGTGGTGGTGCATGGTCCGACCCGCGCGGTTGCGCTTGAGACGTTGCACCGAGTGCTGCGGCAGACCGAAGTGGCGGGCACCGTTACGAATCTCGCCTTTCTGGGAGCGCTGACCCGCCATGACGGATTTGCCTCGGGCGATGTGGATACGGGCCTGATCGGGCGCGATCTTGACGGGTTGGTGCGGGAATCGCCGACTCCGGCCACAACCGCAGTTGCGGCTGCTATGACCGCACTGGATTTGGTTAATGTCACGCCTGACACCGGGTTTTCGCTCTGGGCTCCGTTGCATCGGGCGGTGCAGCTGTCCGATCAGGGAGAGGTTCTTGATCTGGACGTGCAAGTCGACGGGTCGGATCGCCAGCTTTGGCAGCTGGGCGAACACCGTGTCGTGGCCGAGCGGATCTCGGGGCAGTGGACGCTGAACGGCGCACCGATGCCGCGGGTCGCTGTCAGCGGAACAACTTTGACCGTATTTACCGACTACGGTCACAGTTTCGACGTTATCGACCCGCTGGACCGGGATGCCAGCGCGACGGGTGACACCAACGTGATCGAGGCGCCGATGCCGGGTCTGGTCAAGGCAGTTTTTGCCACCGCGGGGCAGACCGTTCAGGAAGGCGACCGTTTGGCCATTCTGGAAGCGATGAAAATGGAGCATTCGTTGCTGGCCGCGCGCGATGGTGTGGTGGCCGAGGTGCTGGTCGAAGATGGCGCGCAGGTCGAGGCTGGGGCAGCTTTGGTGCGTTTGGAAGAAGAGTGATCTGTACCCGGGCAGTTTGACGTGGCACGGTTGCGCGATCCGCATTTGGAATGAGAACAAGCCATAAGGGGTTCTGACATGGGTGATCTGGTCGAAATCTACGAAGTTGGACCGCGCGACGGGCTACAAAACGAAACACGTGAGATACCGGTTGCCGACAAGGTGGCGCTGATCAATTGCCTCAGTCGCGCCGGGTTTAGACGGATCGAAGTTGCAAGCTTTGTCTCTCCCAAATGGGTGCCTCAAATGGCGGGGTCGGCGCAGGTTCTGGCCGGTATTACCCGCGCGGACGGCGTGCGCTACGCGGCGTTGACGCCGAATATGCGCGGATACGAGGATGCGCTGGCTGCCGAAGCGGATGAGATTGCCATTTTCGCGTCGGCTTCCGAGGGGTTTTCCAAGGCAAACATCAATGCCTCGATCGCCGAGTCAATCGAACGGTTCACGCCGATTCTCGAAGCGGCGCGTCATATCGACCTTCCGGTTCGCGGCTACGTCTCTTGCGTGACGGATTGCCCCTATGATGGCCCGACCCCGCCCGAGAAAGTCGCCGAAATTGCCGACCGGTTGTTTGCGTTGGGCTGTTACGAGGTGTCATTGGGGGACACGATCGGGCAAGGCACGCCAGACAAGATTGCGCATATGCTTCTGGCGGTTCGGGAAAGGGTTCCTGTGACGCGGCTTGCCGGGCATTTTCATGACACCAATGGGCGTGCAATCGACAATATCGATGCGGCACTTTCGCTGGGTGTGCGTGTGTTCGACGCGGCCGTGGGTGGGCTTGGCGGTTGCCCATATGCTCCGGGGGCTGCGGGTAATGTCGCGACTGAAACCGTTGCAGCGCATTTGCACCGGTTGGGCTATCAAACCGGTCTGGATATCGATGTGGTCGAAGAGGCCGCGCAGATGGCCAAGGCGTTGAGAGGCTAACATGTTCGAAACAATCTCGATTTCAGCAGACGAGCGCGGTGTTGCCACGTTAACTCTGGACCGGGCGGAAAAGCACAACGCGCTCTCGGGTCAGATGATTACCGAGCTGACACAGGCCGCGTCGCAACTGGGTCAGGATGGCACTGTCAGAGCGGTCGTTCTGGCTGCTGCGGGAAAGACGTTTTGCGCTGGTGGTGATCTGGGATGGATGCAGGACCAGATGGCGGCCGACAAGGCGACGCGGTTTGTCGAGGCGCGCAAGCTGGCCGAGATGTTGCAGGCGTTGAACACGATGCCCAAACCCCTGATCGGGGCGCTACAAGGCAACGCCTTTGGCGGAGGTGTTGGAATGGCGGCCGTGTGCGATGTCGCCATCGGTGTAGATAGTCTGAAGATGGGACTGACCGAGACCCGGCTTGGGCTGATCCCAGCGACAATCGGCCCTTATGTTATCGCTCGTATGGGTGAGGCGCGGGCACGGCGTGTATTCATGTCGGCCCGGTTGTTCGATGCGCCCGAAGCGGTTGATTTGGGATTGCTGGCAAAGGCTGTGCCTCCCGAGCAGCTTGCGGCTGCGATAGAAGATGAACTCCGGCCCTATCTTTCGTGCGCGCCGGGGGCAGTTGCATCTGCCAAGGCATTGGTTCGAACTCTGGGACCTCGTATTGATGATGCCACAATCGACCAGACCATCAACGAACTGGTCGAGCGCTGGGAAACGGAAGAGGCACGTGAAGGGATCGCGGCGTTCTTCGAAAAACGTAAACCTGCATGGAATAAGTAAGTTTACCGAGTTTCCGTAAGCCAATGCAAATCGCTCGTGATGCGATTCTATGCCGCGCTGTCAAGCGTATGTTTGATGGCAGAGGGGGCTGTGTTCGGTTGACCCTCTGACCCGGCGGGGATAGAGAATGTCCAGTCAACACGCCAATTGACGGCGCACCCGACAAGATGCGTGCGCAAGAAAGGAGCTATTCGTGGAAGACCTGCTGCGGGAGTATCTCCCGATTCTGGTGTTTCTGGCCGTTGCCGTAGGCCTTGGAATCGTCCTGATTCTTGCCGCCGTTGTACTGGCTGTCCGCAATCCCGACCCCGAAAAGGTCAGCGCATATGAATGTGGCTTCAATGCATTCGACGATGCGCGAATGAAATTTGACGTCCGATTCTATCTGGTCTCGATTCTCTTCATCATCTTTGATCTTGAGATCGCATTCCTGTTTCCCTGGGCTGTCGGGTTCCGCGATATCAGCGATGTCGGCTTCTGGTCGATGATGGTGTTTCTGGCCGTGCTGACCATCGGCTTTGCCTATGAGTGGAAGAAAGGGGCCCTGGAATGGGAGTGATGACCGGTGCAAATACCGCTGGCGTCGACAAAGAAGTCGCCACTCAGGCCCTGAATGCCGAGTTGCAGGACAAAGGTTTTCTGCTGACCTCGAGCGAGGATATTATCAACTGGGCCCGTACGGGTTCGCTGCATTGGATGACCTTTGGTCTGGCCTGCTGCGCGGTTGAAATGATGCACACTTCGATGCCGCGCTATGATGCGGAACGTTTCGGCATCGCGCCACGCGCCTCTCCGCGCCAATCTGACGTGATGATCGTGGCTGGCACGCTGACCAACAAGATGGCTCCTGCCTTGCGCAAGGTTTACGACCAGATGCCCGAGCCGCGCTATGTGATCTCGATGGGATCCTGCGCGAATGGGGGGGGCTACTACCACTATTCCTATTCCGTCGTGCGTGGCTGTGACCGGGTTGTTCCGGTGGATATTTACGTGCCTGGCTGCCCTCCAACCGCCGAGGCGCTGCTTTACGGTCTGCTACAGCTGCAACGCAAAATCCGCCGCACCGGCACAATTGTACGCTGAGGGGAAGGGTAGATGAGCGAAGCACTCAAAGAACTCGGCACCCAGCTTGAACTGAAACGAGCCGATTGCGTTCTGTCCTGGGATGTGACCCATGGCGAGCTGAACGTCGATGTGGCGCCGTCGAACCTGGTGGAATTCGTAGAATTCCTGCGGTCGGACCAAAACTGCAAGTTCTCAACATTGGTGGATATCACCGGCGTCGATTACCCCGAACGTGCCAAGCGGTTCGATGTGGTGTACCACTTCCTGTCGATGTACCAGAACCAGCGTGTCCGTCTGCGGGTTTCGATCCGCGAAGATGACATGGTGCCTTCGATCGTCGATATCCACCCCTCGGCCAACTGGTTCGAGCGTGAGGTGTTCGACATGTTCGGCATCCTGTTCTCGGGACATCCAGATTTGCGGCGGATTCTGACGGACTATGGCTTCCGCGGCCATCCGCTGCGCAAGGATTTCCCGACCACCGGCTATACCGAGGTGCGTTATGACGAGGCGCAGAAACGCGTGGTCTATGAGCCGGTCAGTCTGGTGCAGGAGTATCGTCAGTTTGATTTCATGTCCCCATGGGAAGGTGCGAACTACATTCTGCCGGGGGATGAGAAACAGGAGACATAATCATGGAGTTCCTGATCTGGATAATTCTGGTTGTTGCAACGGTCATTCCGATGATCAAGCTGCTGCCGCATTTCGGGATCAACAAGAACTGGGCGTTTGCATGCATCATCTCTCCGGTCGTGATTGTCCTGCTGTGGATGATGGCGATGAAACTGCAAGAGATGGAGCGACGCTGAGATGATGGGTGAGTTGATCATTCTGGGCGCGTTAGGGGTTCTACTGGCCGGAGCTGCGGTCAAGGCGACCGAGGCGGAAAAGGTCCGGGTTCGGGCCGAAGCAAAGAAGAAACGAGGGCGGTGATGGACGGCTCAAGATACGATGACGGCAGCAAGGACGCGCTGAGCGGCGAGCAGAAGATCCGCAACTTCAACATCAACTTCGGCCCGCAACACCCTGCGGCGCACGGGGTTTTGCGTCTTGTGCTTGAGCTGGACGGCGAAATCGTCGAGCGTTGCGACCCACATATCGGGCTGCTACACCGTGGCACCGAAAAGCTGATGGAAAGCCGGACCTATCTGCAGAACCTGCCGTATTTCGACCGTCTGGACTATGTAGCACCGATGAACCAGGAACATGCCTGGTGTCTGGCCATCGAAAAGCTGACCGGGGTCGAGGTGCCGCGCCGTGGCTCGCTGATCCGGGTTATGTATTCCGAGATCGGGCGCATCCTGAACCACCTGCTGAACGTGACGACGCAGGCGATGGACGTCGGCGCACTGACCCCGCCACTCTGGGGTTTTGAAGAGCGTGAAAAGCTGATGGTGTTCTATGAGCGTGCCTGCGGTGCCCGCCTGCACGCCGCTTATTTCCGTCCGGGTGGTGTACATCAGGACCTGCCGCCGGAACTGCTGGACGATATCGAGGCGTGGAGCCACGAATTCCCCAACGTCCTTGATGACATTGACGGGCTGCTGACCGAAAACCGCATCTTCAAACAGCGCAACGCTGATATCGGCGTCGTGACCGAGGATGACATCCAGAAGTACGGCTTCTCGGGCGTGATGGTGCGCGGATCGGGTCTGGCATGGGACCTGCGCCGCGCGCAGCCCTACGAGTGCTACGACGAGTTCGAGTTCCAGATCCCTGTTGGCAAGAACGGCGACTGTTATGACCGCTACCTTGTCCGTATGGAAGAAATGCGCCAGTCGCTGCTGATCATCCGTCAGGCCATCGCCAAAATCCGCGAGTGCCCGGGTGACGTTCTGGCGCGTGGCAAGATCACTCCGCCGAAACGCTCGGACATGAAGACCTCGATGGAAAGTCTGATCCATCACTTCAAGCTGTACACCGAAGGCTTCCACGTTCCTGCCGGTGAAGTTTATGCCGCCGTCGAAGCCCCCAAGGGCGAGTTCGGCGTCTATCTGGTCGCTGACGGCACCAACAAACCCTACCGCGCCAAACTGCGCGCGCCGGGTTTCCTGCACCTGCAAGCCATGGACCACGTTGCCAAAGGCCACCAACTGGCCGACGTCGCCGCCATCATCGGCACTATGGACGTCGTATTTGGAGAGATTGACCGCTAATGCTCCGCCGTCTTCATCCCGAACAACCTGAAAGCTTTGCCTTCACCGCTGCCAACCAGCAATGGGCCGAAGCGCAGATTACCAAATATCCCGAAGGCCGTCAGGCCAGTGCGGTGATCCCTCTGCTGTGGCGTGCACAGGAACAAGAGGGCTGGCTGAGCCGCCCGGCGATTGAATCCGTCGCCGACATGCTGGGTATGGCTTATATCCGCGTGCTAGAGGTGGCCTCGTTCTACTTCATGTTCCAGCTGCAACCGGTGGGATCTGTGGCCCATGTTCAGGTTTGTGGCACGACCTCCTGCATGATTTGCGGGGCCGAGGATCTGATCGCTGTCTGCAAGGAGAAGATCGCGGCCAAGCCACACGTGCTGTCCGCCGATGGCAAGCTGAGCTGGGAAGAGGTCGAATGCCTTGGCTCCTGCACCAATGCGCCGATGGCGCAGATCGGCAAGGATTACTACGAAGACCTGACCGCTGCGAGCTTTGGCAAGATCCTTGATGATCTGGTGGCGGGGAAAGTTCCGACGCCGGGCCCGCAGAATGGTCGCTATGCGGCTGAACCGCTCAAGGGGCTGACCAGCCTGACGGAGTATGACAGCGGCAGAACGCAGTACAACGCCAGCGTCGAACTGGCCACTAATATTGGCGATACGGTCAAGCGCATTGATGGGACCGAGGTTCCGATCCTGACCCCTTGGTTGGGCAAGGATGGCAAAGCGGCTGCGACCAAAGCTGCACCGAAGCCGCCCAAAGCTCCAGCTCCGGCGAAACCTGCTGTGAAACAGGCCGCTGAGGCGAAGGCAGCGCAAGAGGACCAGCCCGAAACACTGACAGGCGCGCGCGACGGCAAGGCAGATAACCTGAAACTGTTGAAAGGCGTAGGCCCCAAGCTGGAGCAGACCCTGAACGAGCTGGGCTTCTTCCACTATGATCAGATCGCAGCCTGGACAACGGAACAGGTCGCCTGGGTCGATGCTCGGTTGAAGTTCAAGGGCCGGATCGAGCGCGATGGCTGGATTGAACAGGCAGCCAAGCTTGCGGCGGGTGAGGAAACCGAATTTGCCAAACGTGCCAAGGAAGATGGCACCTACGAAGACTAAACGGGTGCCCCATCGGGGCATCGGGGGATGATGGACAAGGATAAGGATCAGGCCATAGCCCGAAAGGGCAGACATATCGGCATCGTAATAGCGGTGACGATGGTGATCTGGCTTGCCATGAATCTGTTCATTGGCCCCGCGCTGGGTTTGACAGCCCGGCACGCGCTGCTGTTTGATTTTGCCGCTTTGGCGGCATTCATTTATGCGGGTGTGAACATTTTTCAACTCTGGCGCATGCGTCAGGACAGCTGAAGGTAACGAATGATGCTGAAGGATCAGGACCGGATCTTTACCAACATCTACGGGATGCACGAACGCACGCTGAAAGGCGCGCAAGCCCGCGGGCATTGGGACGGCACAGCTGGCCTGATTGAAAAGGGCCGGGACTGGATCATTCAGACAATGAAGGATTCCGGGCTGCGCGGACGCGGCGGTGCGGGCTTCCCAACTGGCCTGAAATGGTCGTTCATGCCAAAGGAAAGTGACGGTCGCCCTTCCTATCTGGTTGTGAATGCCGATGAGTCCGAGCCCGGCACCTGCAAAGACCGTGAGATCATGCGCCATGATCCCCACACGCTGATTGAAGGGTGTCTGATCGCCTCTTTCGCGATGAACGCGCATACCTGCTATATCTACCTGCGCGGCGAATATATCCGCGAGCGTGAGGCATTGCAGGCCGCGATTGACGAGGCCTATGACGCGGGGCTTCTTGGCAAAAACGCCGCTGGTTCGGGCTGGGATTTCGATCTTTTCCTTCATCACGGGGCAGGGGCTTATATTTGTGGCGAGGAAACCGCCCTGATCGAAAGCCTTGAGGGTAAGAAGGGTATGCCGCGGATGAAACCTCCGTTCCCGGCAGGCGCGGGGCTGTACGGATGTCCGACCACTGTGAACAACGTGGAATCCATCGCGGTGGTGCCGACCATCTTGCGACGGGGTGCGGATTGGTTCGCTGGATTTGGTCGTCAGAACAACGCAGGTACCAAGCTATTTGCGATCTCGGGCCACGTGAACAACCCTTGCGTCGTCGAAGAGGCGATGTCGATCCCGTTCGAACAGCTGATCGAAACCCATTGCGGCGGCATTCGCGGCGGGTGGGATAATCTGCTGGCGGTTATCCCTGGTGGATCCTCGGTTCCCTGCGTGCGCGGTGAAAACATGCGCGACGCGATCATGGATTTCGATTACTTGCGCAACGATCTGGGTTCGGGTCTGGGCACGGCAGCGGTGATTGTGATGGACAAATCCACCGACATCATCAAGGCGATCTGGCGCCTGTCGAAGTTTTACAAGCATGAAAGCTGTGGTCAGTGTACGCCGTGTCGCGAAGGCACCGGCTGGATGATGCGTGTGATGGATCGTCTGGTGCGTGGTGAAGCTGAGCTGGAAGAGATCGACATGTTGTTTGACGTGACCAAACAGGTCGAAGGACACACGATCTGCGCCTTGGGCGATGCGGCCGCCTGGCCGATCCAGGGCCTGATCCGGAATTTCCGGGAAGAGATCGAAGACCGCATCAAGGCTCAGAAATCGGGCCGTATGGGTGCGATGGCAGCGGAGTGAACGAGATGGAAGTGTTTGCAGAATATAGCCACGCAATTGCGTCGGTTGTGCTTTTCACGCTGGTTGTATTGTTTCTGGCGCCGTTTTCGGCACTGGCCAAACAAGCCAAGGGGCTGGCACCCGGTGCGACACCTGACCAGGATTATGCCGACAAGGCGTATCGTCTGAACCGGGCCTATCTGAACGGGACGGAGACACTTCCTGCGTTTGTGACAGTCATTACAGCGGCGATTCTGCTGGGCGTCAGCCCGTTCTGGGTAAACCTGCTGGCCTCGGTGGCGCTGGTTGCGCGCTTGGCGATGCTGGTGGTGCACTTGAAGGGGATCGGCAAGCCAACCAGCGGCTCGCGGACAATTTTGTATGTGATCGGATGGGCGTGCATGTTCGTGATCGGGCTTATGGCATTGGTCGCGGCGTTTTGATAGCGACGCTGCGGAACAGAAAACAAAGAGGGAAAGTATGAAGGCCCCCAAAGCCCTTATTGTTGCGCTGGCATTGGCTGGTGTTTCCGCTTGCGGTCTGGTTAAACCGTCGGCAGATCGGCTTTTGTTTGATGGCAAGTCGTTCAGAACCAAGGCGAAGGTGGTCGACAAGAAGACCTCGCCCGCGGACTTTACGGTTGTCGTCAAAGGCGTCTCTGCTTCACTCGATGGTGCGCGCGAGGCCGGACGTCATGAAGGAACCAAATTCTGCATCCAGAACTTCGGATCGTCTCGGATTTCGTGGACGGTGGGTCCGGATACAGACCCGCAGAACCTTAGCATCAGCAATGATCAACTGACATTTGCAGGAACCTGCCAGCGGCCATGACCGGTGTTTTTCCATATCTCCGGTGGGCGGGCAGGGTGTTATTGCCTAGCAGCCGCGAACCGCTTCGTCTTGGACAGTCCAAGACGAAAGGAAAACCCATGTCTGTTACAAAACTAGCCGCCCTCGCATCGCTGATGGCCTTGCCGACGGTTGTAGAAGCAAAGCCGCCCTTGAGGGATGTCAAAGAGATCGACAACGAACTCTACTACATCGCCATTGCAAATGAGATTTCCGAGTTCTGCCCGTCGATCAGCGGGCGGCGATTGAAAGCGATCAGTGTGATGTGGGGACTGCGGTCCAAAGCGAATAATCTGGGGTACTCGGACACGGAAATCCGCTCATATGTCGAGTCGGATGCTGAAAAGGATCGGATGCGGGCCAAGGGCGAGGCTTATCTGGCGAAAAACGGCGTGTCCTACGACAACCCCAAAACATTCTGCTCTTTGGGGCAGAAGGAAATCCAAAGAAACAGCGCCATTGGCGTTTATTTGAGAGCGAACTGAGAGCCATGTCTGACCTCCGCAAGATCAATATCGACGGGCAGGAAATCGAAGTCGAAGGTGCGATGACCCTGATACAGGCCTGTGAGCAGGCCGGGGTCGAGGTGCCGCGTTTCTGCTATCACGAGCGTCTGTCGATTGCGGGAAACTGCCGGATGTGTCTGGTTGAAGTGGTGGGCGGTCCGCCGAAACCGGCTGCATCCTGCGCGATGCAGGTGCGTGACCTGCGCCCGGGGCCAGAAGGGCAGCCACCGGTGGTCAAGACGAACTCTCCCATGGTCAAAAAGGCCCGCGAAGGTGTGATGGAGTTCCTGCTGATCAACCATCCGCTGGATTGCCCGATCTGCGATCAGGGCGGCGAATGCGATCTTCAGGATCAGGCGATGGCTTATGGCCTGTCCGGTTCGCGGTTCAAGGAAGCCAAGCGCGCGGTTGATGATCTGGATCTGGGACCGCTTGTGGGCACGGCAATGACCCGCTGCATCAGTTGCACCCGTTGCGTGCGCTTTACCACCGAAGTCGCTGGGATCACTCAGATGGGTCAGACAGGGCGCGGTGAGGATGCCGAGATCACCTCGTATCTGAACCAGACGCTGGATTCGAACCTGCAGGGCAACATTATCGACCTGTGCCCGGTTGGGGCGCTGACCTCGAAACCTTATGCGTTTACGGCGCGCCCGTGGGAATTGACCAAAACCGAAAGCATCGACGTTATGGACGCGCTGGGATCGAACATTCGTGTCGATACCAAAGGGCGCGAGGTGATGCGCTTCCTTCCTCGCAATCATGACGGAGTGAATGAAGAGTGGATCAGCGACAAAACCCGCTTTGTCTGGGACGGGTTGCGGCGTCAGCGACTGGACAAACCTTACATCCGCGAAAACGGCAAGCTGCGCCCGGCCTCATGGTCCGAAGCACTTACCAAGGCCGCAGAAGCGCTGAAAGGTGCTGAGAAGCCAGCCGGTATCGTCGGTGATCTGGTACCGGTCGAGGCCGCATTCGCATTGAAACAGATGATCGAAGGGCAAGGCGGAGTTGTTGAGTGCCGCACCGATGGGGCCAAGCTTCCGGTCGGGAACCGTGGCGGATATGCCGGGACCGCCGCGATTGAAGTCATCGATACGGCCGAGCGTATTCTTCTGATTGGCACCAACCCGCGCGATGAAGCACCGGTTTTGAACGCGCGTATCCGCAAGGCGTGGGCGCACGGGGCCGAAGTCGCTTTGGTGGGTCCAGCGGTCGATCTGACTTATGGGTACCATCATGTGGGCGATGATCGCGCAGCGCTGCAAAAGGTTGTCGACATGGGCGGCGACGATGAAATCAGGGGTAAACGCTCGCTGGTCATCGTCGGGCAGGGAGCGCTGCAGGAGGCGGACGGAGGAGCTGTTCTGGCTGCCGCGCAAACAATTGCCGCAAATACGGAAAGCGGCCTGATCATTTTGCACACTGCGGCGTCGCGCGTGGGCGCGATGGATGTGGACGCCACCAACGATGGCGGTATGGAAGCAATAAATGCTGCGGATGTGATCTATAACCTTGGTGCGGATGAGGTCGAAATCGGCGAAGGCGCCTTTGTGATTTATCAGGGCAGCCACGGGGATCGGGGCGCGCATCGCGCAGATGTGATCCTGCCGGGCGCGGCATATACCGAGGAAAACGGTCTGTTCGTGAACATGGAAGGCCGCCCGCAACTGGCGATGCGCGCTGGGTTTGCGCCTGGTGAGGCCAAGGAAAACTGGGCCATCCTGCGTGCGCTGTCGGCTGAGCTGGGGGCGACACTCCCCTATGACTCGCTTGCGCAGTTGCGCACAGCCTTGATCGAGGCGGTTCCCCATCTGGCCCGCATCGACGAGGTGATCGAGAATGAGGTTCAAGCGCTGGAGGCCGGGTCTTTGGGCAAGGCGACCTTCCGCAATGCGATCAAGGATTTCTATCTGACCAACCCGATCGCTCGGGCCTCGCAACTGATGGCCGAGCTTTCGGCGCAGGCGCAAGCCCGCAAAGCTGAGAAGATTGCGGCGGAATGAACGAAAGCAGTTTCATATCGCAAACCAGCGCTGTGGTCGGGTGGCACCTGACTGCGCCGGAAATGTGCGTGAAACGAAAGAAAAAGGGTGGCGCAATGGCGGCAGATGCTGTTTACACCAACGCGCCGACCCAGCCGCAGTTTGCGCAGGCATCGGGCCTTTGCATCGCGCGCGAAAAACGGAATACCCACGGTGTGAGGACCAATGGCTGAATTCTTTAACACCCCCGGCGGAATAGCCATCATCATTCTGGCGCAAGTGCTTGCTGTTGTTGCCTTCGTGATGATCTCGCTGTTGTTCCTTGTTTATGGCGACCGCAAGATCTGGGCCGCTGTCCAGATGCGCCGCGGCCCTAACGTGGTCGGCGTTTACGGTCTGCTGCAATCGGTGGCGGATGCGTTGAAATACGTCGTCAAAGAGGTCGTGATCCCCGCGGGGGCCGACCGCACGGTTTTCATCCTCGCGCCGCTCACCTCTTTCGTGTTGGCGATGATCGCCTGGGCGGTGATCCCGTTCAATGATGGCTGGGTCCTGTCGGACATCAACGTCGCAATCCTCTATGTCTTCGCCGTGTCCTCGCTTGAGGTTTATGGCGTGATCATGGGTGGTTGGGCGTCGAACTCAAAGTACCCGTTCTTGGGCTCGTTGCGCTCAGCCGCGCAGATGATCTCATACGAGGTTTCCATCGGTCTGATCATCATCGGTGTGATCATCTCGACCGGGTCGATGAACTTTGGTGACATCGTCCGCGCGCAGGATGGGTCGTTCGGCTTCTTCAGCTGGTACTGGCTGCCGCATTTCCCGATGGTCTTTCTGTTCTTCATTTCGGCGCTGGCCGAGACCAACCGACCACCGTTTGACCTGCCCGAAGCGGAATCGGAACTGGTGGCGGGTTATCAGGTCGAATATTCGGCCACACCCTTCCTGCTGTTCATGGCCGGTGAATACATCGCGATCTTCCTGATGTGCGCGCTGACCTCGCTGCTGTTCTTCGGCGGCTGGCTGTCGCCAATCCCGGGCCTGCCCGATGGCGTGTTGTGGATGGTCGCCAAGATGGCGTTCTTCTTCTTCATCTTCGCGATGGTCAAGGCCATCACGCCTCGCTACCGCTATGACCAGCTGATGCGATTGGGCTGGAAAGTTTTCCTGCCGTTCTCGCTGGTTTGGGTGGTCTTTGTGGCCTTTGCGGCGAAATTCGACTGGTTCTGGGGCGCATTCGCCCGTTGGAGCGTAGGAGGCTGATATGGCAAACATCGATTACACCCGCGCTGCCAAGTACTTTCTGCTTCAGGATTTCTGGGTCGGCTTCAAACTGGGCCTGAAGTACTTCTTCGCCCCCAAGGCCACCCTGAACTATCCGCACGAAAAAGGCCCTCTGTCCCCTCGTTTCCGCGGTGAACACGCCCTGCGCCGCTATCCAAACGGTGAAGAGCGCTGCATCGCGTGTAAACTGTGCGAGGCGGTCTGCCCGGCACAGGCCATCACTATCGATGCTGAACCGCGAGAAGACGGCAGCCGCCGCACCACGCGCTATGATATCGACATGACCAAGTGCATCTATTGCGGCTTCTGCCAAGAGGCATGCCCGGTTGATGCCATCGTCGAAGGCCCGAACTTTGAATTCGCGACGGAAACCCGGGAAGAGCTGTTCTACGACAAGGAAAAACTCCTGTCGAACGGCGAGCGCTGGGAAGCCGAGATCGCGCGCAATCTGGAACTGGACGCACCGTACCGATGAGTGACAGCCCGACAAATCCGTTCGAGCTGATGATGAAGCAAGCTCAGGACATGGCCAAGGCGATGAACCCGGCGATGGAAAGCTTCTCGCCCAAGGGGTTCGAGGCGCTGTGGCCAACCATGCCCAAAGAGGTCATGGAAATGATGTTCGGCAACACCGTCAACAAGGACGGGCTGGATGCCAAAACGCGTCTGCTTCTGACGCTGGCCGGGCTGACCTGCCAGGGTGCGCAGGCGGATTCGGCCGTGCGCCAGACCGTGCGTCATGCGCTGGAAGCGGGCGCGAAGAAACAAGAGATCGTGGAAACGATCGGTCAGATGTCGGTCTTTGCCGGCATCCCGGCCATGACCCGCGCGCTGGATCTGGCGCAAGAGGTCATGGGCGACAACGAGGATGAGGATCAATGACCGTCTTTGCCTTCTACCTGTTTGCCATCAGCGCCATCACCGGCGGGCTGTTCACGGTGATCAGCCGCCAACCGGTGCACTCGGTCCTGTGGCTGATCCTGGCGTTTCTGTCCTCGGCAGGGCTGTTCGTGCTGCTGGGGGCCGAGTTCGTGGCGATGCTGCTGGTCATCGTCTATGTCGGCGCGGTCGCGGTTCTGTTCCTCTTCGTGGTGATGATGCTGGACGTGGACTTTGCCGAGCTCAAGGCCGAAATGGCGCGCTATATGCCGCTGGCCCTGCTGATTGGTCTGATCATTCTGATGCAGTTTGTCATGGCCTTCGGGGCATGGGACAGCGCACAGGGTGCTGCGGCCAATCTGGCCCAGCCGGTCCCGACAGACCGCCACAACACCGAGGCGCTTGGCCTCATCCTTTACGATCAATATTTCCTTCTGTTCCAACTGGCGGGCCTGATCCTGCTGGTGGCCATGATCGGCGCCATCGTTCTGACGCTGCGCCACCGCAAGGACATCAAACGTCAGGACATTATCGGCCAGATGATGCGTGACCCGGCCAAGGCGATGGAGTTGAAGGACGTGAAACCGGGGCAGGGGTTGTGAAAATTAACTCGGGCATATTCGGCTTAGCATTGGCAAGCGTACCCTTGTCTGCAGTCGCGTTTCCAATAGCGGAGTGCGACGGCCAACCGTTATTGTCACATCATTGGATTGCAACCGAGCACCAAGTAATCGGTGACGGAGTTTTAGCGTTCTACGAAGTTGGCGGTCTTTGCGACGACGAACTGGGATGCACGGAATCGGAATTTCTAAAAATTTCAGCTTGCGAGACCGGGCAAACACTTAGAGTCGTGACGCGACTCAACAGGGAATACGACAACACATTGTTGGATCGGACTGACGAGGCTAGTGACTCCCTACAAAAACTAGCCGAAGTCGATGCAAGCCATTCGTGGGAATCTGTGAAAGCGACCTTTGTGCGGAGAGCTTTCCAAGTCGAAGAATACACGGAATCGAAAGAAAACTGTGCCTGCGCGGCGGCGTTCCCAGAACTTCGCAACGGGAAAGAGAAATTCGAGGGACTATGAGACGATGATCGGACTTGAACACTACCTCACGGTCGCGGCGACGCTGTTCGTCATCGGCATCTTCGGTCTCTTCCTGAACCGCAAGAACGTCATCATCCTGCTGATGAGCATCGAACTGATGCTGTTGGCGGTGAATATCAACCTTGTGGCGTTTTCCAGTTTCCTCGGCGATCTGGTCGGGCAGGTGTTTACGCTGTTCGTGCTGACCGTTGCGGCGGCCGAGGCGGCGATTGGTCTGGCCATTCTGGTCTGTTTCTTCCGCAACCGCGGTACGATCGCGGTTGAAGACGTCAATATGATGAAGGGGTAAGGGAACATGGAAACCACCATCCTCTTTGCCCCGCTGGTGGGCGCGCTGCTTTGCGGGTTCGGCTGGAAGTTCATTGGCCAGAAAGCTGCCATGTGGACGGCGACGGGCCTGCTGTTCCTGGCCTGTCTGCTGTCCTGGATCGTGTTCTTCACCTTCGACGGGCACACGCAGCAGATCGAGATCATGCGCTGGATCGAAAGCGGCTCGCTTTCGACAAGCTGGGCCGTCCGTCTGGACCGACTGACGGCAATCATGCTGATCGTTGTGACGACCGTCTCGGCGCTCGTACACCTGTATTCCTTCGGCTACATGGATCACGACCCGCAATGGCGCGAAGGCGAAAGTTATAAGCCACGTTTCTTCGCCTATCTGTCCTTCTTCACTTTCGCCATGCTGATGCTGGTGACGGCGGATAATCTGGTGCAGATGTTCTTTGGCTGGGAGGGCGTCGGCGTCGCCTCATACCTGCTGATCGGGTTCTATTATCGCAAGCCTTCGGCCAATGCGGCGGCAATCAAGGCCTTTGTGGTCAACCGGGTTGGCGACTTTGGGTTTGCTCTGGGCATCTTCGCGCTGTTCTTCCTGACCGACAGTATCAACTTCTCGGATATCTTTGCCTCTGCTCCTACGCTGGCAGAAGAGAAGCTGCATTTCCTGTGGGGGGAATGGACCGCGATCGAAGTGATCTGCGTTCTGCTGTTCATCGGTGCCATGGGTAAATCGGCGCAGTTGATCCTGCACACGTGGTTGCCGGACGCGATGGAAGGCCCGACGCCTGTGTCAGCGCTGATCCACGCTGCGACCATGGTGACCGCAGGCGTCTTTTTGGTCTGCCGCATGTCCCCGCTGATGGAGTTCGCACCGGGCGCGACAGGGTTCATCACTGTTCTTGGCGCCTCAACCGCGTTCTTCGCTGCCACTGTTGGTCTGGTTCAGACCGATATCAAACGTGTCATCGCGTATTCGACCTGTTCGCAGCTAGGCTACATGTTTGTGGCGGCGGGCGTGGGCATGTATTCGGCGGCGATGTTCCACCTGTTTACGCATGCCTTTTTCAAGGCGTTGTTGTTCCTTGGGGCCGGTTCCGTGATCCACGCGATGCATCACGAACAGGAGATGACCGAATATGGCGGTCTGCGCAAAAAGATCCCCTACACCTTCTGGGCGATGATGATCGGTACCCTGGCGATTACCGGTGTTGGTATACCGCTGACCACCTTTGGTTTTGCCGGTTTCCTGTCAAAAGACGCAATTATCGAGAGCGCCTATGCGGGCGGGTCAAGCTATGGCTTCTGGTTGTTGGTCGTCGCTGCCGCGTTCACCTCGTTCTACAGCTGGCGTCTGATCTTCCTGACCTTCTATGGCGAGCCGCGCGGCGACAAGCACACGCATGATCACGCACATGAAAGCCCGATGGTCATGCTGGTGCCGCTGGGTGTACTGTCGCTGGGTGCGGTATTCGCGGGCATGATCTGGTACGGAAACTTCTTTGGCCATGCGGATAAGGTCGGCAAATTCTACGGTATTCCGGTTGCAGAAGCCTCAGAGCATGCCGAGGTCGGTGATCACGCGGCGGCGGATGCGTCGCACGGCGAAGACAGCCTTGCCGATGACAGCCATGCTGATGACGCCGCGCATGGTGAGAATGCCGCAGAGGGCGGGGACCACCATTATGTGTTTGCGGGCGAGCCGGGTGAAGGGGCGCTTTATATGGCGCCGGACAACCACATTCTGGACGATGCGCATGCGGCTCCGAAATGGGTCAAGGTTTCACCATTCGTTGCGATGGTGCTTGGCTTTATCGTGGCCTATTGGTTCTACATCGTGAACACGTCTCTGCCCACACGTTTGGCAGCAAACCAGCGTCCGCTGTACCTGTTCCTGCTGAACAAATGGTATTTCGACGAAATCTACGACGCGATCTTTGTCAAACCCACTGTCGCCCTTGGCCGGTTCTTATGGAAACGCGGTGACGGCAACACGATTGACGGCTTCCTGAATGGGGTTGCTATGGGCGTGGTTCCCTTCTTCACCCGCCTCGCAGGCAAGGCGCAGACCGGGTACATCTTTACTTACGCCTTCTGGATGGTTTTGGGCATTGCGGCCCTTGTCACCTGGATGTCGATCGGCGGAGGCGCACACTAATGGACAATATCCTATCTATTGTCACCTTTATCCCCGCCATTGCAGCAGGCATTCTGGCGCTGTTCCTGCACGGCAGCGACGTTGCAGCGCAGCGCAACGCCAAGTGGATTGCATTGCTGGCGACAACTGTGACGTTTCTGGTGTCAATTGGCATCTACACAGGCTTTGATCCTTCGAACACCGGTTTCCAGATGGTGGAAGAGGGTGAATGGCTGATGGGCCTGAAATACAAGATGGGTGTGGATGGAATCAGCGTTCTGTTCGTGCTGCTGACCACTTTCATCATGCCGCTGACCATTCTGGCCAGCTGGAATGTGACGGACCGCGTCAAAGAATACATGATTGCTTTCTTGCTGCTGGAAACGCTCATGCTGGGCGTGTTCATGGCGCTGGACCTGGTGCTGTTCTACCTGTTCTTCGAGGCGGGTCTGATCCCGATGTTCCTGATCATCGGTATCTGGGGCGGCAAGGATCGTATCTATGCCAGCTTCAAGTTCTTCCTTTACACCTTCCTTGGCTCGGTGCTGATGCTGGTGGCCATGGTCGCAATGTATGCTGACGCGGGCACCACGGATATCGAAGCGCTGATGGCCCATCAGTTCGCATCCGAGAGTTTCAGCGTGTTGGGCATCTATGTCACCGGCGGTATGCAAACGCTGATGTTCCTGGCCTTCTTCGCGTCTTTTGCGGTGAAAATGCCGATGTGGCCGGTGCACACCTGGTTGCCCGATGCGCACGTTCAAGCGCCGACGGCGGGCTCGGTCGTGCTGGCCGCGATCCTGTTGAAGATGGGAGGCTACGGCTTCCTGCGGTTCAGCCTGCCGATGTTCCCGGTTGGCTCGGCGGTGATGACTGATCTTGTGCTTTGGATGTCAGCTATAGCGGTTGTCTATACCTCGCTGGTGGCACTGGTGCAGGAAGACATGAAAAAGCTGATCGCGTATTCTTCGGTCGCGCATATGGGCTTTGTCACGATGGGCATCTTTGCTGCGAACCAGCAAGGCATTGACGGCGCGATTTTCCAGATGCTGAGCCACGGCTTTATCTCTGCCGCACTGTTTCTTTGCGTCGGTGTGATCTATGACCGGATGCACACACGGGATATCGATGCCTATGGCGGTCTGGTCATCCGGATGCCCGCCTATGCACTGGTCTTCATGCTGTTCACCATGGCCAATGTCGGACTGCCGGGCACCAGCGGGTTCATCGGTGAGTTCCTGACACTCATGGGCACATTCCAAGTCAACACCTGGGTGACCGCTGTTGCGGCGACCGGTGTGATCTTCTCGGCAGCCTACGCGCTGTGGCTCTACCGTCGCGTTGTCTTTGGGGACCTGATCAAGGAAAGCCTGAAGGCGATGACGGACATGAGCTCGCGCGAGCGGCTGATTTTTGCCCCGCTGATCGTGATGACCATCCTTCTGGGCGTTTACCCGTCGCTGGTGACCGATGTGATCGGCCAATCGACGACGGCACTCATTTCGAACTATGACACGGCTCTGGCCGCGGCTAAGGCTGCGACCCAGACTGCCGCTTCGCATTAAGGGAGCTTTGGAGACATGATCCAGGCTGATCTGACAATTATCCTGCCGGAAATCGTTCTGGCGATCTATGCGATGGTGGCTCTGTTGGGGGCTGTCTACACCTCGAAAGACGGGCTGGCTTCGGTTCTGGTCTGGACCACGGCGGGCCTGATGGCGGTTCTGGCGATCTGGATCGCTACCCAGGGCAGTGGCACCAACGTAGCCTTCAATGGCATGTTCGTGGATGACGGGTTCGCGCGTTTTGCCAAAGTTGCCATCCTTTTGTCGGCAGGTGCCGTGCTGGTGATGAGCCAGGAATACATGGCGCGCCGGGGTCTGCTGCGCTTTGAATATCCGTTGCTGGTGGCCCTTGCAGCCGTCGGTATGATGATGATGGTGAGCGCGGGCGATCTGATGTCTCTTTACATGGGACTCGAGCTGCAATCCCTTGCGCTGTATGTTGTTGCTGCGCTGCGTCGTGACAGCGCGAAATCAACCGAAGCAGGGCTGAAATACTTTGTTCTGGGCGCCCTCAGTTCAGGTCTGCTGCTGTATGGTGCTTCGCTGGTTTACGGGTTCACAGGCACGACACTGTTCTCGGGCATTATTCAGACGGTCCATCATGGGGACGTCTCGGTTGGTCTGTTGTTTGGCCTGATCTTCCTGATTTCGGGTCTGGCATTCAAGGTTTCGGCTGTTCCGTTCCATATGTGGACACCGGATGTCTATGAAGGGTCGCCTACGCCAATTACGGCCTTTTTTGCCACCGCCCCGAAAGTCGCGGCAATGGCCTTGTTTGCACGCCTGCTGCATGACGCCTTCGGAGGTGTGGTCAAAGACTGGCAGCAAGTGATCGTTTTGCTGTCGGTGCTGTCGATGCTGCTGGGGGCGGTTGCCGCAATTGGTCAGCGCGACATCAAGCGACTGATGGCGTTCTCGTCGATTGCCCATATGGGCTATGCGCTGATCGGTCTGGCGGCAGGCACCGAGTTGGGTATTCAGGCGATGCTGATGTATCTGGCGATTTACGTGACCATGAACATCGGCACGTTTGCGTTTATCCTGATGATGGAACGCGACGGCAAACCCGTCACTGACATTGATGCGCTGCGCCAGTATTCCAAACGTGATCCGGGCAAGGCCCTTGCTGTTCTGATCCTGATGTTCTCGCTTGCCGGTGTGCCACCGATGCTGGGTTTCTTTGCGAAGTTTGGTGTTTGGCGGGCTGGTGTAAGTGCCGATTTGACCGGCCTTGTTGTAGTTTCAGCCATCGCATCGGTAATTGGCGCCTTCTATTACCTGCGGATTGTGTTCTACATGTATTTCGGGGCCGAGAACGAAGACCCGATTGAAACGCGGTCGACACCCGTTCTGTGGGTCGCCCTGATGGGGTCCGCGGCGCTGATGCTGATCGGGGTCTTCTATCAGTTTGGGATCGAGGGCGCGGCAGCGGCTGCGGCGGCAACTCTTGTCAACTGAACGTTTTGCACAATCTGAAAGAGGGGGCTCGGTCGCGTGACCGGGCCTTTTTGATATGACCAAGTGGCCACAAGGCTATGGCCTGCACGAGGTGCAGGAAGTTGATAGCACACTCAACGAAGCAGCGCGGATTGCCCCCAATGCCCGTGGTCCTGTGTGGATCATGGCGCATCATCAGACGGCTGCGCGTGGGCGACGCGGACGGTCATGGGCCAACCCTATGGGCAACCTTGCCGCGACCCTTTTGATGCGCCCTGAAGGTGCTCCAGAACAGGCGGCTCTGCGCAGTTTTGTTGCGGCACTGGCTCTGTTTGACGCTTGTGTCTCTGTGACGGGGCGTGCGGCGGGGCTGTCGTTGAAATGGCCCAATGACGTACTGCTGAACGGAGGTAAGCTTGCTGGTATTTTGCTGGAAAGCGCCGGTCAGGGGCGCGGTGTAGCGCATCTGTCGATCGGTATTGGCGTGAATTTGGCCAACGCCCCAGACGCCGACGCGGTAGAACCGGGCGCGATCCGTCCCGTCTCGCTGTTGTCGGAAACCGGAGCAAACGTCACGCCCGAGGATTTTCTGACCGAGCTTGCTTCAGCCTATGCCAAATATGAAACTCAGTTTGTTACCTACGGGTTCGAACCCATTCGCACTGCGTGGCTGTCCCGTGCTGCCCGGCTGGGCGAGGTTATCACGGCCCGTACCGGAACGTCCGAGACGGTTGGGACCTTCGAAACGGTAGACGCAAGCGGTAACCTTGTCTTAAACACCGCCAAAGGCCGCGTGAGCATTCCTGCGGCGGATGTCTATTTCTGAAAGGGGCGCAAATGCTTCTTGCCATTGATTGCGGCAATACCAATACAGTCTTCTCAATCTGGGACGGTCAGGAATTTCTGTGCACCCTGCGTACCTCGACCCATCACGCACGCACGGCGGACGCCTATTTCACCTGGTATTCGACGCTGGTGAAACATTACGGGATCGAGGCGAATATCTCGGATGTCATCATTGCCTCGACCGTGCCGCGCGTCGTGTTCAACCTGCGCATCTTTGCTGATCGCTTTTTTGGGTGCAGGCCGCTGGTGGTGGGAAGGCCGGACTGCCTGTTGCCCGTGCCTCCGCGTGTGGATCAAGGAACTGTGCCGGGCCCGGATCGACTGGCCAACGCGGTTGGCGCATTTGACCGTCATGGCGGCAATGTCGTCGTGGTGGACTTTGGTACAGCAACAAATTTCGACGTTGTCGCCGCGGACGGTGCCTATGTAGGGGGCGTCATCGCTCCGGGTGTGAACCTCAGCCTTGAGGCTTTGCACCAGGGCGCAGCTGCACTGCCGCATATCGACATAACGCGACCCGAGAAGGTGATCGGTACAAATACGGTTGGTTGTATCCAGTCGGGCGTGTATTGGGGATATTCCGGCCTGATCGAGGGGCTGATCGCGCGGATCAAGGCCGAATATGGAATGCCGATGAAAGTCGTGGGAACCGGAGGGTTGGCCCCCTTGTTCGATCAGGCCGACGTGGGGTTCGACGTAATCGAAGATGATTTGACGATGCACGGCTTGACCGTGATTCATCGCTATAACAAGGATAATGGCTCGATATGAGCAGTGAAAGATTGATCTACCTGCCGCTGGGCGGCGCGGGCGAAATTGGTATGAATGCCTACGTGTACGGATATGGTCAGCCCGGGCAGGAACGCCTGATCCTGGTGGATCTGGGTGTCACCTTTCCCGATATGGACACAACACCGGGCGTCGACCTGATCTATGCGGATATTTCTTGGTTGAAAGAACGGGCCGACCGGCTGGATGGCGTTTTCATCACCCATGCGCATGAAGACCATGTCGGCGCCGTGGCTCATTGCTATGAGGCACTGGGAGCTCCGATTTATGCCCGGGCTTTCACGGCCAATATCGCGCGTCGCAAGATGGAAGAATACGCGCACCCGACCGATGCGGTGACAACCGTGTCCTCTTGGCCCGAAACGATCTCAGTCGGACCGTTTACGGTGGGCTTCCTTCCGGTTTCACATTCGATCCCGGAAAGTGCTGCTTTGGTCATCGACACGCCCGCAGGGCGCGTGGTGCACTCGGGTGATTTCAAGCTAGATGCAAACCCAGTTGTGGGCGAAGCCTTTGATCCCGACCT
Source organism: Ruegeria sp. AL2 (assembly GCF_056540845.1). Lineage (NCBI taxonomy): Bacteria > Pseudomonadati > Pseudomonadota > Alphaproteobacteria > Rhodobacterales > Roseobacteraceae > Ruegeria > Ruegeria sp. AL2. The sequence goes on along the minus strand of NZ_JBQFXM010000003.1, from coordinate 24,845 downwards.
GTGGGCCGAGATTGCCAAGCCGGGCGTCAAGGCGTTGGTTTGCGACAGCACGAATGTTTTCGCGGCGCATCCGGGCCGTTCGGAATCCGAGGTCGGGCCAGAGATTACCAAACTGGTTGAAAGCGCCGAGGGTATGGTTGTGGCAACCACCTTCGCGTCGAACGTGGCACGGGTCAAAACATTGGCCGAGGCGGGCGCGCGCGCGGGGCGTTCGGTTGTGTTGCTAGGGCGCGCAATGCGGCGGATGATCGAAGCTGCGACCGAAACCGGTATCCTGTCGGACTTCCCCAAGGTGATCAGCGCGGAAGAAGCGTTGGATCTGCCGCGCCAGAACCTGATGCTGATCGTGACTGGCAGCCAGGGCGAACGCCGTGCGGCAAGCGCGCAACTGGCCCGTGGCAAGTACCGTGGTCTGGAACTGTCCGAAGGCGACCTGTTCTTGTTTTCGTCGAAAACCATTCCGGGAAACGAACGTGGCGTGATTTTCATCATGAACCAGCTCAGTGAAAAGGGCGTGGATGTGGTGGATGACAGCTCGGGCCTCTATCACGTCTCTGGCCATGCGAACCGACCTGATCTTGAGAAGGTGCACGCGCTGATCGATCCGCAAATTGTGATCCCAATGCATGGAGAGCACCGGCACCTGCGCGAGCATGTCAAACTGGCTGAGCAGGGCGGCAGAACGGGTGTGCTGGCCGTGAACGGCACCATGCTGGACCTCAGCGGCAATGCACCCGTGGTGGTCGACTATGTCGAATCCGGGCGTACCTATCTGGACGGTACGGTGAAAATCGGTGCGTTGGACGGCGTGGTACGGGACCGTATTCGCATGGCTCTGAACGGCCATGTTACTGTGACGGTTGTTCTGGATGAAGAAGACGAGCCGCTGGGCGAACCGTGGTGCGACACGATGGGCCTGCCCGAGGTCGGAACGTCCCGCGCCGGATTGGTCGAAGTGTTGGAAGAAGACCTGAACCAGTTCCTAATGCGGGCGGCGGCCAAGACCCTACGAGATGACGACAAGCTGGAAGACGAAATGCGCCGGATCGTGCGTCAGACGGCAAAAGTGGAAATCGGCAAAAAACCCGAAGTGACGGTGGTTGTCAGCCGGATGCGGTGAAACTGATTGGTCAGTCGTGCTCGGGCATCGGATAGCCTCTGAGCCGCAGGAACAGATTGGCTTCTTCGTTGTTCTGATAGAACGGAACCGATACTGGCGGCTCGGGTGAGGTCACACGGGCTGCGACCTCGGCCAGAACAACCTCAGTGATAAACGGCAGATCCAGTTCACGCGCCCGATCCAGTTCCACCCATTGCAGATGCGACAGCTCGTCCGAGGCATGGCTGAAATCATCCAGATCGCCCTGCAGCGCATCGGCATCGACCAGAAAAAACCGCGCATCGAAGCGGCGGGGGCGGCCGGGCGGTGTGACTGCGCGAAAAACAAATTGCAGCGCAGCTGCCGACGGCACGTAACCCATGGCGAAAAAGCTTTGCCAGTCGTCAGGAACGCTGCCCGGCCAGTGTCCTGTCTGGCCAAGGACAAGTCCAGTCTCTTCCCAAAGCTCGCGAATTGCTGCGGCGGCAAGGGCGTGTTGTTTTCCGGATTCCGCCTGTTCCGCCAACCGCTCAAAACACAGGTCAGGCAGTGCGGTCGCAAGCGGTACATCTGCATCCGCCGGATCGACAGCTCCACCGGGGAACACGAATTTGTTGGGCATGAACACGGCCTTGGACCCACGTTGACCCATCAGGATCGACGGATTGGTCCACCTGTTTCGCAGCACGATGACGGTTGCGGCATCGCGGATGGCGGTCTTGTCGGTCGTCATGCGGAAAACAATCGCTTCTTCCGGCTCATGAATCGTTGCCAAAACCGTGCATACGACGCGCCCACTGATAAGCGACCACAGCGCCTTTCAGACGGGGGAGCAAAAACAGCGACAGTGCAACGCAAGCAATGGAAAACCCGATGGCCATCACCCATGGGTCCGGGCGCCAGTTCACATACGAGACGTGCAGGGCCGGGGCCAACAGGTGCCCGACCAGCAGGATCGTCAGATAAGCTGGGCCATCATCGGCGCGATGGTGAAACAGTTCCTGCCCACAGTTCGAGCAGGTGTCATTCACCTTCAGGTAGCTGTGCAACAGCTTGCCTTCACCGCAATTTGGGCACTTGCACCGAAACCCTTTGACCAATGCAGGCCAGGTTTCTCGCTCGTTCTGGGTTGTGGTGTCGATCGTCTGATCCGTCATAATATAACTCGCGCAGTAATCTTTGGCGGATAATGCGCCTGAACGGGTGGTTTTTAAAGGGGGGTGCGTCGCTTTGCAACGCACCTCAGGTGAACCACGTCGTGAAATACCGCGCTGGTTCAAAAAAAGTTGCTGGCACCGCGACGGAATTCCCTGCCTCGCGCGTTTGAATGGTTATGAGCAGCGGCACTCAGGCCGCGTCAACAAGGGAAAACCGAAATGAAAAATGCAAAGTTCATCACGGCGATTGTCCTGTCGGGTGTTGCAATCACCGGCACGTCCGTTCTGGCGGCTGGTCCGGGTGGTCGTGAGCCAGTGTCCTTTCAGGAATTGGATGCCAATGGCGATGGTCAAGTGACGCAGCAGGAGATGGAAGCACATTACACCGAGCGTTTCTCAGCCGCGGATACCGATGGGGACGGCCAGCTCAGCCTAGAGGAGATGCAGGCTGCTGCGCAGAAAAAAGCAAACGACCGGGTCGCCAAAATGTTCGAAAACAACGATGCGAACAATGACGGGTTCCTAAGCCAGGACGAGTTGCCGAAACCGCGCCGGGGTGACAAGATGTTTGACCGGATGGATGCAGATAACAGTGGTGGAATATCGGAACAGGAATTTGCCGATGCCAAAGACCGGATGGGACGGCACCATAAGAAAAAGAACCATAAGTCAGGTGCAATCGACAACTGAAGCAGGGTGGAGGACCTGACCTCCCACCTACACGATGTTCGCGGTGCGGATTGCACCGCGAGCTCTCTCAGCGACGATGTGTTGCTGAGCCAATTCGCTGATGGTGACGCACAGGCTGCGCGGGTTTTAACCGATCGCCTTGGGCCGCTTTGTTATTCCGTTGCGTTGCGTATGTTGGGCAATCGGGCCGAGGCAGAAGACGTAACGCAGGAGGCGATGATGCGGTTGTGGCAGATGGCGCCGGATTGGGTGCCGGGTCAGGCCAAAGTTTCGACATGGCTGTATCGCGTAACGCTGAACCTGTGTGTGGACATCCGGCGCAGGAAGGCCCCCGGCAGGTTGTCGGATATTCCTGAGCCGGAAGATGGCAAAGCCAGCGTGGCCGACCGACTGCAGGATGAAGCCCGCGTGGACGCGTTGCAGCTTGCCCTGGCGGAGCTGCCAGAAAGGCAGAAGCAGGCTGTGGTTCTGCGCCACATCGAAGAGTTGCCCAACACTGAAATTGCCGGGATCATGGGAATTTCAGTGGAAGCGGTTGAAAGCTTGACCGCGCGGGGCAAACGAAGTCTGACCGCGATACTGGCCGGGCGACGTGAAGAACTGGGGTATGACGATGACGGATGAAAACCTGGAACTGGATCATTTGTTTGCGCAGGCTCGGCAGAGCCGACCGGCGCTGCCCGACGATCTGGCCGTGCGCATCCAGACAGATGCTGAAAAACTCCGTCTTAGTCGCCTAGGGCCTGAACCTCGACCTCAATCTTCGATCTGGCATCGAATGATGGACAACGTTGGTGGCTGGCAGGGGGTGGGCGGCTTGATCGCCGCCAGTGCGGCGGGGCTCTGGATCGGCTTTTCCGCGCCGGGGTTCCTGCCCGACCCTGCTAATCTGCTGACCTCGCAAGAGACGGCTCTTTTTGTGGCTGACCTTGGATATGACACGAGTTTTCTGGAGAGCACAGAATGAACGCTGCCCCTAAACCGAAACGCCGGTGGATGACAGTATTGCTGGTCTTGTCATTGGCTCTGAACCTGTTGGTTGTCGGTGTTGCAGTCGGAACTGTGCTGCGCCTGAAGGATGGAGATCACACCGAGGCACCGCCGGGATTCGGCCCGGCGCTATATCGCTCTTTGCCGAAAGATGATCGAAAAGCGATGCGAGGGGAACTGTCTGCGCTACGCGAAAAAGACCTAAGGGGGCGCAGACAGGACTTTGAAGCCTTGAGCCTGGCACTGCGCACAGTGCCCTTCGAACCAGTCGCCGTTGAAGTGTTGTTGCAGAAACAGTCGCAGGCAACGGCAGAACTGCAACTAGCCTTGCAGACACGATGGCTGGCTCGCGTCACCGCCATGAGCGACGCAGAGCGGCAGTCTTATGCGGACAGGTTGCAAAAGATCGTCGAACGCGGGCCGCATGGACACAAGAAAAAGGATTGACGGGTTCAGGCGGCGCTTTGCCTGATACTCACCTGATTGCGCCCCGCTTTTTTTGCTGCGTAAAGGGCTTTATCGGCGGCTTTCAGGATATCTTCTACAGGAACGGGCGTGCGTTCTTTTCCCGGCTGACCCGATTGCGGCATCTCCAGCCCAATGCTGATCGTGACGTTAACCTGTAAAACTTGGTCCGATAGCAGGAACGGGGCGCGACAAATGCTGTCGCAGATGGTCTCAGCCAGTTTTCTGGCTTGCTTTTGTGACACATCGGGCACCGCGAACATGAACTCTTCACCGCCGATACGGGCGACAAAACCTTTGGATCCTAGTGCGCTTTGCATGCGTTTTGCGGCCAGCGTCAGAACACAATCACCGGCGCCGTGGCCATGGCAGTCATTGATGGCCTTGAAATGGTCCAGATCCGCCAGCATGACGGCAAAGCCACACCCGGTACGGGCAGACTGGCGCACGATCTGATCCAATGCCCGCATGGCGTAACGACGATTGTGCAACCCGGTCAGCGGATCAATCCAGGACTCGGCGATCCCTTTTCTCAATGATACGCGCAAATGATCAAGCCGCGCCTTGCGCGCAATCTGATTGTTCAGCCGCAACAGGATCTCTTGCGCGCAGAACCCCCCCAGGCACACGGCGTCTGCTCCTCTGTCCAGCGCTTCTGAGGCCTGCACGGCATCGTAGTCTTGCAAGACGCCAATCAGGACTGTGTTCCGGGTTGCTGCCCGTGACCTGAGATCCGCAAGGATATTCAGCGCGGACGGGTGCGAGCCCAGTTCGACCACAATCGCATCCGGTATCGGTCCGGACAAAACGCCCTGCAAGTTCGATTGAAGGTGCCAGGACAGATCGAAATGGTGCTGGCCTTGCAAGGCCTTGTGCCAAAGGGCACCGGTTCGGACAGTATTGGTCAAGATATCAACCCGGGCCGCGTTCGGGGGGGTGATCATGACAGGGGCGGGTTCCCCAAATCCAATAGGTTGTGATCCGTTGCTGACCTGCAAATCTTGAGTAACTGCGCGCGCACGCAAAAGGCTGCGAATGCGTGCCAGCAGCAACGTATCTTTGAAAGGATGCGTCAACACATCGTCCAGCCCGTCTTTCAGGGCACGCAGGCGCGCGTTTTTGTCATTCTGTGCTGCAAGTACGACAACGGGCACGTCATCCAGGCCAGATACTTCGGTAAGGGCTTTCTTGACATCTGCGGCTGTTCCGTCGGGCAATGTCTGTGCCGTCAGTACAAGGTCCGGCTGAACGCGACGCGCAAGGGCTTGTAGCCCTTCAAGTTTTCCACCCTGTACCACGTGATACCAGGCAGCGGTCAGTTGAACCTTCAGCATTATGCGGTTGGTTGATACCCCGTCGAGGACAAGGATGGTGCCTTGCACAGACATAGTCGTTCACCGTTGATTGCATGCGTGAACAAATTGTTTATGAGTCTGGTTAACAAACTCTTTCCATCACCTGATCCGAGCACTGTTTATGTCCATTTCGCCCGATTCAGCCGAGACTCTTGCTCTGACGGCCTTGGGTTGGCTGGTCAGCAATGACGAGCTTTTGCCTGTCTTTCTTGGCTCGACAGGTGCTTCGATCGGGGATGTTCGCAATCGGGCCGGTGACCGGGACTTTCTGGCTTCGGTTCTCGATTTTCTAGTGCTTGACGATTCGTGGGTCATGGCGTTTTGTGACGCCAACTCGATCGCCTATGATCACCCTGCCCAAGCGCGGGCGGTTCTGTCAGGCGGTGGCGATGTACACTGGACCTGAACACCTTTTCCGCAGGAGCACGCGATGCCAATAGAAGCAATCGTCTTCGACAAGGATGGCACTTTGTTCGATTTTGCCAAAACCTGGGGAACCTTCGGGCGGTCGTTGCTGATGCGTCTGACAAAGGGGGATGTAGACCGGGCTGTGGAACTCGGCAGCATCATCGGATTTGACTTCGAGCAAGAGCGGTATTCCACGGATAGCATTGTGATAGCCGCAACAGTCGAAGAAATCGCCGAGGTGCTTACTGCGCATGTTGACGATGTGACATTGCAGGAAGTTGTAGACATGATGAATGCCGAGGCCGCAGCGGCTCCTCAATCCCCTGCCGTGCCGTTGGGTCCATTCCTGAAAGGGTTGCAGCAATCCGGGATCAAACTGGGCCTTGCGACAAATGACAGCGAGCATCCGGCTTTGCAGCATCTGGAATCTGCGGGAATACGCGAACACTTCGATTTTGTCGCCGGGTATGACAGTGGTCATGGGTTCAAACCCGGGCCAGGTCAGTTGCTGGCCTTTGCCGCACAGGTCGGGGTCGAGCCGTCGCGCATTGCAATGGTGGGGGACAGTGTTCATGACCTGCAAGCGGGGCGCGCAGCCGGGATGATCACCATTGGCGTTTTGACCGGATTGGCTGAAGCAGATGCGCTGGCACCGATGGCGGATGTGGTCCTTCCGGATATCGGTCACATTCCAGCGTGGCTGGCCGAAAAATGATGTGTTGATCCGGAAAATCGACGAACAATTATAGAAAACCGACAAGCTCTGTCGCAGATGGAGCGGCCAGAAACGCGTCTTCGGGTCTTGCTTGTACCAAGCCAGAACGGAGGCAACCATGGCCGAAACCAACACACGCAAACGCCGCGGCGGAGGACGCGCAGGTGCGGCAGCGCGCAGGGGTAGCGCGGTGATTGACCAGATGCCGTGGGACCCACCCATCAATATAGATCGCCCGACTGAACCGCTGGATCAGGCCGGGATCGAAGCGATCCATGAAGGGGCCATGCGTATTCTGGAAGAGATCGGGATCGAATTCTACAACGAAGAGGCAATCGGCATCCTGCGCGAAGCGGGGTGCACGATCAATGGTGACAACGTCCGCATGGGGCGCGATTTTGTCATGGAGATGATCGCCAAGGCGCCCAGCCAGTTTTCCATTACCCCCCGAAATGTTGACCACAGGATCGAGATAGGTGGAAAGAATATCCTGTTTGGCAACGTTTCATCTCCGCCCAATTACTGGGACATGGAAATCGGAAAGAAAGTGCCGGGCAATCGCGAGATGTGCCAGAATCTTCTGAAACTGACGCAGTACTTCAACTGTATTCACTTCGCTGGCGGATATCCTGTAGAACCCGTCGATATTCATGCCAGTGTCCGGCATCTGGATGTGCTGTATGACAAGCTGACCCTGACCGACAAGGCGATGCACGCTTATTCGTTGGGTAAGGAACGTGTTGAAGATGTGATGGAGATGGTGCGCATCGCGGGCGGTCTCAGCCACGAGGAATTCGAGGCCTCGCCACGGATGTACACCAACATCAACTCGACCTCGCCGTTGAAGCATGACCATCCGATGATAGATGGTTGCCTGAGATTGGCGCGGCGCGGGCAGGCGATTGTCGTAACCCCCTTTACGCTGGCGGGGGCAATGGCACCAGTAACGATGGCAGGTGCGGTTGCACAGTCCCTGGCCGAAGCCTTGTGCGCCATCGCTCTGTTCCAATATGTGCGCCCTGGTATCCCCTGTGTAATCGGAACTTTCACATCCAATGTGGACATGAAATCAGGCGCGCCCGCTTTCGGGACGCCGGAATACATGCGCTCGACACAGATGACCGGGCAGATGGCGCGATATTATGGGCTGCCGCTGCGTTCATCCGGTGTTTGTGCGGCCAATGTGCCAGACGGGCAATCCGTGTGGGAAACCTCAAACTCGCTCTGGGCGGCCGTACAGTCAGGCACCAACATGGTGTACCACGCCGCCGGTTGGCTGGAGGGCGGCCTGATCGCCAGCCCGGAAAAGTTCATCATGGATTGCGAGGTTTTGCAGCAAATTCAGCGCTATATGAACCCTGATCTGACCGCGACCGGGCCGGATGAGATTGCTTTGGATGCAATTCGAGCGGTTGGCAATGACGGTCACTTTTTTGGCATCCAGCATACACAGGATCGCTACAGCACGGCCTTCTACCAGCCCTTCCTGAGTGACTGGAAGAACTATGAAGGCTGGGAGGCCGCCGGAGGCATCTGGACGGCTGAGCGTGCGCATCACATGTTCAAAGAGATCATCTCGAGCTTTGAAGCCCCTCCGATGGACGATGGTATTCGCGAGGAACTGGCCGAGTTCGTCGAACGCCGCAAGGCCGAAGGCGGCGCGCCGACGGACTTCTGACATGGTGGGTAGTGTCGTCTTGATACTCCGCTGCATTCACAGCAACTCGGGGCGAATTTTGGCTATTTGTTAAGGTTTCTCAGACCACAGTGCCAAGGACACCAATCTGAGGCATCCGATGCATGGTCTGATCAACCGGGCGATACAATCCTTTGTCGGCGCGACCTACGGGCAATCCTGTTGGGTTCGCGTGACCGAAGGTGCGCGGCTTGGGTTTGTCGAGTTTGAAGCCATGCTCATCTATGACGATGACATGACGACCCGGTTGCTCGAGGCCCTGAGTATTGACCTCAACCGACCACAGGCGGAAATCCTTGAAGATCTGGGAACATATCTGGTGTCCCATCCGAACATGGAAGGGCTGCGCCGACTGCTCAGGTTTGGGGGTGTCACCTATGTCGAGTTTCTTCATTCCCTAGATGATCTTGCGGATCGTGTGAGACTGGCTGTCTCTGATCTGACTTTGCCTGCGCTTGAGTTGAGAGAGCTTTCAGCCACGGAATACCAGTTGTGCTGCCTTCCGGACTTACCGGGATTTTCCAGTGTTATGGTCGGGGTCCTACGAGCGATGGCCGATGATTATGGTGCGCTGGTGATGCTGTCGCATGAGGGTCGTCAGGAGTTTTGTGAAATCATTTCAATCATTTTGGTCGAAAGCGCCTTTGCCGAGGGGCGCCATTTTGATCTGGGGGCTCGGAACAGATGACACATACCCAAGAACTGGCCGAACTTCTGGAAACGCTTTGCCCGATGTTCATGTTGGTGGACCGCAGCGGATGCATTCAACAAGCGGGCCCGACATTGCAAAAGTTGCGGCCCGAATTGCCTTTGGTCGGGCTGGGAGTTCTGGACGTGTTCGAGCTGATCCGCCCCAGAACAGTCACCACCCTTCCCGCATTGATGTCGATGGCCGGTGCCAAACTGCATCTGAGATTTCGCGATGAACCACGTACGACCCTGAAAGGCCTGGTCGCACCCTTGCCCGAGACGGGCGGTGCAGTCATCAATCTGTCATTCGGTATTTCGATTTTGGATGCGGTTCGGGATTACGCCCTGACGAGCGCAGATTTTTCCGGCACCGACTTGGCGATCGAGCTGTTGTATCTGGTCGAAGCCAAATCTGCCGCGATGGAAGCGTCCCGTTCACTTAATCTCAGGCTTCAGGGGGCAATGCTAGCCGCGGAAGAGCAGGCATATACCGATACATTGACAGGATTGAAGAACCGCCGCGCGATGGATCATTTGCTGGGGCATCTGATCCTGACAAATTCTACATTCGCCCTTATGCATCTGGATTTGGACTTCTTCAAATCCGTGAATGATCGGCTGGGCCATGCTGCCGGGGATTACGTCCTGCAACAGGCGGCCCGCATCATGCTTGAAGAGACGCGTGGAGACGATACGGTCGCGCGGGTCGGCGGGGATGAGTTTGTCATTATTTTCAAAGGTCTGACGCGGGAAGAAACCCTGGAGTCCATCGCCGGGCGCCTGATCGCGAGGTTGAATGAACCCATAATGTTTCAGGACCAACCGTGCTGTATCTCTGCAAGTATCGGAACGGCCTTGTCCACCCAGTTCAAGGTTCCCAAAGCCGCCGACATCCTTCACGCCGCCGACGTCGCCCTTTATCAGGCCAAGCGAGATGGCCGGTCCTGCCACCGCCTGTATTCCACTCTGATCAAAGCGCAAACCTGAGTTTTGCCTGTTTCCGGGGCAAAGAACTCAGGCGAATTTTTACGCGAGCTGAACGGCCTTCGTTACCTGCTTGGCAATCTGGTGCCGGATGGGTGGCAGTTCCCCAACCACAGGCAGCAGAACGCCTTTGAAGCCTGCTTGGCGCAATCCGGCGGGCACGTCGTCCACTGCGTGCCCCCCGGTGCAGGCAAAGAACGGAAGGCACAGCGCCTGAGCCCCTATGCCGGTTGCGGCTTCGGAAATGGATGGCGGTTCTTCAACAAACCCAACGCGGACAGATTTGAAAGCCAGCATTTCTTGAAGTTGCGATGCGAAATTCAGAGCCACAACCGACGGGTTTCGGCTACGCCCCGAGCCATGTGCGGCAATGACCAGGTCGGTCGACGCAGTTGCCCAATTCCTTTGGGACAACTCGGATTGCAGGGCGTGCGCGGTCAATGCCGGTAGCTCTGGGTCAACACCCAATGGGTCTAGAATGCGCGCTTTGTGATCCCCTAATCGCTTGGGTAGTGCGCTGGTGACAAACCATCCGTTTGCCATGAAAAGCGGATAGATGACCGTGTTTTCCGGCAGGCTGTTCAGTTTAGCCTCGAACGCGCCGGGCGCGGCCAGAGTTGCAGCATGCACCGTTACATGCTCGGTCAGGGCGCCGACCGTAGCCGCGAATGCAGCCAAAGCAGCCTCAGCCGGTTCTGGATCGGACGGCTGGCCATGTGCGACGATGATGGCATGTGGCATTTGGATCTCCTGACACGATATGCGTTACGTGCCTCTGTGCGAACTGAAGTCAACACTACTGTTAGCCCAGAACCGTTAGCCAAAGCCAGACAGTCAGGATGGATGTGGCTGTCCCAATGAGAACAGAAGAAGCTGCGACCCGCTTGGCGCGGCCATACATATTGGCAAAGATATAGGCGTTAAACCCGGGCGCCATGGCTGCGTTCAACACCCCCGAGCGGAAAAGGTCCTGCGGCAGCCCCGTGGACTTGCCGAATATCCACACTAGGCTGGGATGTAGCATCAGCGAGATTGCGCAAACAAAGGCGATAGTTCGCAGATCGCCTTCGGGTTTGTATTTGACCAGTACCCCGCCCAGTGCAAACAGGGCGCCGGGCAGGGCGGCCCGAGTGATAAGACCAAGGGCTTCGTCCACCACAGCCGGGATGGTCAAACCGGACAGATTGACCACGAAACCCAGTGCAATACCAAGGATCAGCGCGTTCTTGAACATTGCAGACAGAACAGAACGTGCCATGCGCGCGCCACCGTTTCCGCGATTGCGGACAACCTCCATCACCGTGATCCCAACGCCGTAACAAAACGGGGAATGGAAGGCGATAATCGCATAGTTGCCTGTCAGGTTCTCAGGACCATAAGCGCGTTCGGTAATCGGCAATCCAAGCAGAACCGAGTTTGAGAACAGGCAACAAAACCCGATTGCCACGCAGTCTTCCCATTCGCGGTTGAAAATGATGCGCGCACCAAAAAGACCCGTGGTGAAACACAAGGCAGCGGCGGAATAGAAGCTGGCTAAAAGCCGGGGATCGAAACTGGCGCTGAGGTCCAGATGCGCGATGGCCAGAAACAACAGGCATGGGATCGCGAACCCTTGCGTAAATCTCATCAGCCCGTCGACATGGTTTTCTTTGAAATAACCTGTTCGTGTTGCCGTGTAACCGGCACCGATCACAAGAAAGACAGGAAGAATGACGTCAATCAGGCTTTGCAGCATTTGGCCCCCATGCAGCTGCCAAGCTGCGATATCTTATGCAAAAGGAACAGGGGTCTGAAACGCGTGATGTATCACCATCCCGTCATAGGCGGGGGTGATATTGTCCGGAGTTTCTGCATCGACGGTCGCATAGTCCAGATCGATATGCATGTTGGTCAGTATCGCCTGTTTTGGTTGCAGCTTCCCAATCCACTCCAGCGTTTTTTCCAGATGTGCATGTGTGGGATGAGGGCTTCGGCGCAGGGCGTCGATAATGAGATACTCCAACCCTTCCATTTCAGGCCATGCGGCGTCGTAAATTTCGGCAACATCCGGCAAATAGGCGAGCTGCCCCATTCGAAAGCCCAGAGAATCTATCGAGCCGTGATTGACCTTGAATGGACGAAACGGAATGGGTCCTCCGGGGCCATCGATTTCGAACGGCCCGTCGATGGACTTGAGGTCGAGGATCGGAGGATAGGGTGACCCTTCGGGTTGAATGAAGGCGTATCCAAACCGCCCCAGCAGGGCGTTCTGAGTATCACCATCAGCCCAGACCGGAACGCGGGTTTTCATGTTGAACACGATCATGCGCAGGTCGTCGATTCCATGGACATGATCCGCGTGAGAGTGTGTATAGACCACACCATCAAGCCGCCCGGTGCCCGTGTCCAGCAACTGGCTGCGCATGTCCGGGGTCGTATCAATCAACACGGAGGTTGTGCCGCCGGGGCCGTCACGCTCGACAAGCAGGGAACAGCGTCGGCGAATGTTCCTGGGGTTTGCAGGGTCGCAATCACCCCAGTGACCACCCAACCGGGGTACGCCGCCTGACGATCCGCAGCCCAGAATGGTAAATCGCAATTCGGTCATGCAGCGGCCCTGTACGTTGCCGCCTTGCTGAACAGCCGGTCAAAGTTCGCCTGAGTTTGGGCGGCAAAAGCCGGATACTCCAGCCCGAACAGCTCGGCCCCTTTTCGGGCTGTATGTGCGGTATAGGCCGGTTCGTTTCGCTTGCCACGATAAGGGGGCGGTGCCAGATAGGGCGCGTCAGTTTCCACCAGAATGCGATCCACTGGCGTACTTGCGAAAATGTCGCGCAACTCCTGGCTTTTGGGAAAGGCCGCAATGCCGGACATGGAAAGATAAAACCCCAGATCCAGCGCGGCCTTGGCCAACTCGGCCGAGGACGAGAAACAGTGCATCACGCAGGAATAGGGCGCATTGCGATATTCTTCGGCCAGAATTCGGGCCATATCGTCGTCTGCGGCGCGGGCATGGATGATCAAAGGCAACCCTGTGCGCTGGGCGGCTTCGATATGAATGCGCAGTGATTGCTTCTGAAGCTCAGCGCTGTCCGCTGTATAGTGGTAATCCAGACCGGATTCGCCGATGCCTACAAATTTCGGGTGTTGTGCCAGTGCAACCAATTCATCGACCGAGACCATAGGCTCGTCTGCGGCACTCATCGGGTGGGTCCCTGCGGCGTAGAATACCGGCGCATGGGCTTCGGCAATTGCACGGACCGCGGGTTCATTGCGCAGCTTGGTGCAAATCGTCACCATCCGGGTCACGCCAGCCTCGGCCGCGCGCGAAATGATGTCGCTCAACTGACCGTCAAAATCCGGGAAGTCCAGATGGCAATGACTGTCGGTGATCTGGGGGGTGTCGCTCATCTGACCTGGCCGGCGGTTTCCTGTATCTTGAACACCGTATCTAGGACCAGAGCGGCAGGGTCAAGGTTCACCGCCTGACCATGTCGCGCGCGGGCTGTGATTGTCGCGGCGACTTCGGCCCATCGACGAGCCTGATCCGTAGAATTCGACAATCTGGCCAGCGTTTCAGCTTCGTTCGGGGCGGCTTCGGGGGACGGTGGTGCGCCGGTTGCCCCGGTCAGTGCCAGCCTAGACAAGGCGACATCGATCAGTGTCAGCAGCAGATCAAAGCGCTCGGCCGCGCCGCGTTGGGCCGCAGCCTCGGCCAGGGCCAGTGCGCGCTGCCGGTCCAGACGGGGCAGGGTGCCCAGAATGGCAATCAGTTCGGCATAGATTTCAAGTCCGCCCAGATTGATCAGGCGAACCGCGTGCCCGACCGAGCCAGCGGCCAATGCGGCGAGATATTCGGGGTGCGCCAGTAAGGTCGTCCCGGTTTGCGACAGCGCGTCCTGCATATCCCCAGCGTTCAGCGGCCCCAGACGTAGGGTACGGCAACGAGAGCGGATGGTTGGCAGCAAGCGCGAGGGTTGGTGCGATACCAGCAAAAGGGTGGTGCGCGCCGGAGGCTCCTCCAGCATCTTCAGCAGTGCATTGGCGGCGCTGACATTCATCTCATCCGCCGAATCCACGATTACGACCCGGCGCCCGCCATCGGCAGAGGACAGGCCAAAGAACTTTCCCAGCTTTCGGATGTCTTCCACAACGATTTCGTTGCGCAGCCGCCCCTGATCATTCAGTGACCTGGCTATCGCGGCCAATCCCGGCTCGGCCCCGGCCAGTATGCGACGTGACACCGGGTGGTTGGGATCAATGTCGAGAGTCTCTGGCGGTGGCGGCGCGCCAAACAGCCCACCGTCGTTTACCAAAGGTGTTGCCAGCAAGAACCGCGCAATCCGCCATGCCAACGTCGCCTTGCCGACACCACGCGGCCCGGTCAGCAACCAGCCGTGGTGCAGCCGGTCCGAGTTGAAGGCGGTCAGAAACGCCTGTTCCGCTGCATCCTGACCAAAAAGCTGGGCGGTCTCGCGGGGATGCGGCGCACCAGGCACCTGATCCGGAGAGGGGATTTCGTCATTCATCGTCTATCGCAGTGCAGCCTGGACGATTTCTGTCACATCCTGTGCAACGCTGTCCATGTCCCGGTTGCCGTCCACAACGCGGAAACGGTCAGAAAACTCACGGGCCAGCGCCAGAAAGCCCGCCCGCATTTTCTTTTGCAGGTCCGGGCCGAAATCTTCGAACCGTTCTTCCGCGCCTTGCCGCCCTTTGGCGCGGGACAGGCCGGTATCGGGGTCCATGTCGATCAGCAGCGTCAAGTCAGGCTCGCGCTTGATCATCAGGCTGTGCAGCTGATCAACAAGGCCGCGCAGATCTCCCCGTGATAGGCCCTGATACATACGTGTGCTGTCGGCAAAGCGGTCGCAGATCACGACTTGCCCTTTGGCCAGCGCGGGTTCGATCGTACGTTCCAGATGGTCGCGGCGGGCGGCCGTGAACAGCAGAATTTCCGTTTCTGCCGACCAGCGGTCGGGATCACCTTCCAACACCAGACTACGAATTTCTTCCGCGCCAGGCGAGCCGCCCGGTTCACGCGTCAAAACGACCTCATGACCTTGCGCGCGCAGTTGATCTGCCAGCATCCGCGCCTGAGTTGACTTGCCTGATCCGTCAATGCCTTCGAAAGTCAGAAATAACCCGGCCCTGGTCACATCGACTCCAGCGGGTTATTGATCACGTCTTTCAGAACAATGCCACCAACGGTCAGCATACGAACGACAAATCCACCAATTGCAACGTCTTCCGCTGCCACCAGCGGACGTCTTATTTCCGGCAATCCTTCAGGCTTGATGACAAGCTCGGCCAGTTGCTGGCCTTTTTTGACCGGCGCATTGATGGGACCCTGATAGACAACTTCGGCCTTGACGTTCTGTGTGCCCAGAACTGGAAACAGAACCGTCAGATCGCCGTCAGGTACAAGACCTACGGTCTTTTTCTCGCCCATCCACAGCTTGGCTTCGGCTATCGGCGTTTCCGCGTTGGCAACTGTCCTCTCGACAAAATTTCGAAACGACCAGTTAACCACGGCCTCAGCCTCCTCTGCCCGTTGGCCGGTGCTGTCCAGCCCGCTGAGGACGAAGATGACACGGCGGTCGCCCTGTTTGGCGGAGCCGACGAGGCCGTATCCGGCCTCCTGCGTGTGGCCGGTTTTCAGGCCATCCGCGCCGATGCTCAGTTTCAGCAACGGATTGCGGTTACGGGCATTCGATGGCGCACGGCCATCGAATTCGAATTCCTCTTCTGAAAACAGGGGGTAATATTCGGGGAAGTCGGTAATCAGCCTGTCGGCCAGAACCGCCAGATCGTGAACCGACATCATATGTCCGGCGGCAGGCCAACCGTTCGAGTTCGCGAAATTCGAGTTGTTCATACCGATCTGCTTGGCGCGTTGGGTCATATATCGGGAAAACCCTGCCTCTGTCCCGTCGGGGCTCAGCGCCTCGGCGAGCACCACGCAAGCGTCATTGCCTGACAGAACGATGATGCCGCGCAGCAGGTCCTCGACCCGAACCCGGTCCTGCGTGTTCAGAAACATGGTCGAGCCGCCATAGCTCATCGCGTGTTCGGACACGGGCAGGGTTTCGTCCAGCGTCAGTCTTCCGTCACGCAGCGCTTCGAAAGCAACATACAGCGTCATGAGCTTGGACATGGATGCAGGCGGCAAGGGTTGATCAGCGTCTTTTGCCAAAAGCACCGTACCGGTGGTCTGATCGATCACATATGCCGCGCGGGCGGATGTATCAAAAGCCTGAGCCGGGATTGCCAGCACGGCAAGCCCAAAGGCCAGAACAGAAACTCGCAATGAGGATAGCATGTTATGCCTCCCTGTATCAGTCGGACACGGTGAACGCATCTTTGAAACCAAGATCCTTTACATCTTTTTGAATGGCTTTGCGTTCGGCCCGGGTTGTGGCAGGGCCAACCAGGACCCGCCATACTGTTTTGTTTTCGGTTTTCAGTTCCCGCACAACAGTCGACATGCCATTCCGGCGCACTTTCTCAGCAGCGGCATTGGCATTTGCTTCGACGCTGAATGTCCCGATCTGCACGAATGGTTTGCTCAGCGGAGACGCAGCGCCTGTTGCTGCTGCCGCGGCCGGAATCGCTTCGGTCGCGTCAATCGCGGCTGCCGCGCCTTCGATGGGGTCCAGCGGCGTTTCGGTGATTTCAGTGGGGTCTTTCTTTTGCCACCACTTCCGTTTCGCGGGTTTTTCAGCAGGGGCTTCGACAGGCGCATCGGACAACGCCGGTGCAACTTCTGCGGCCACATCCACACTGTCTGTTGCGACATCCGCCGCAGCCACGGTGGCTCCCGCAGCCGCCGCTGCTGGCTCTTGTTTCTGCCACCACTTCCGCTTGGCGGGTTTTTCTTCAGCGGGCTCTGTCGGATCCTCAGTGGCTGATGCCGCGTCGGTGGTCGTATCCGTACCTTCGGTCGCTTCGTTGGCAGAACTTGCCGCTTCCGCCGCAACCACTGCTGCACCGGCTGCTGCCGCTGGCGCCTTCTTTTGCCACCATTTCGGCTTGGCAGGTTTTTCGCTATCTGCCGCGGATGGATCGTCGGTGGCTGCGGCGTCCGACACCGCAGCCGTATCCGCCGCTTCGTCTTCCGGTTTGGGCGCGTCCTCTGGTGGTGATTCCTTTGCAACTTCACGGCGCAGAGCGACAACACTGACCTTTGTCGGCGCGCCCGCCAGCATTCCGAGCTGTTCCGCAGCCGCAGATGACACCTGAAGTGCCGGGCCGGGCAGGTTGCGTTCACGTCGGAACAGGGCCCCTGTTACGGACTTGTTGTTTGCGGTGTTCGTAATCACGACACGCTCGGGCTGTGAAACATCCGGGTAGGCAACCCAGATCCCACCCAGCGAGGGTCTGCCATCCCAAAGCCCCGCTTCCGTGACCTGAAAAACATCAGGGGCTTCGACGTCACGCTGCGAGCTCGAGGCCGCCTCGGGAAGGAGTTCGGTTTTGTTTGAGTTTTCTTCAGGTTTTTCAGCCTCTTGAAGAATGTCCTCACACCCGCTCAGAACTGTCAAAGTCAACGCCAGATACGCCAACCGTTTTGGTCCCGGGCGTGTCATGATCGCTCGCTTCATCTGCTTATCCCTTGCCTGAAGGGGTCTCGTTCTCGGAACCCCGCTGCCGGTCTGCTGGTTCTGCTTGCCAGCCTGTTTCGGTCTATTTCGGGGATCATAACGCGGCTGAAGAGTCATGGAAAGACCGCTGCGCGGGCTTCGGCAAGAAATCCCGATTTCGACTTGCCTCTGGCAGAACTTGCGCTTAGACCCTGCCTTCGACGGGGAGGTGGCAGAGTGGTCGAATGCGGCGGTCTTGAAAACCGTTGGGCGTGAGAGCGTCCCCAGGGTTCGAATCCCTGTCTCCCCGCCACTCATACCTGTCTCACTTCAGTTGTATTTTCTGATCCGGAATTGTTACGCAATTCCCGCGCGTTGGCGCATGCGCTTTCAATCAGAGACGAAGCAAACCGTACATTCAGAGGACAATTCAGGCGCGAGTCTCAGTGTCGCATTTTAGCGGGGTCGCTTTGGGCTGGATTTCCCTGATAACCTGCAATTTACAGGGAATATTCGCAAACCGGGACTGACTTCCGTCATTTCTTCTATCAGAACTGTATGTTTCTCAGAGGTTTATGTTGCAAATTCCCTAAAAGGTGGAACAGGGAATTTCCTCGTGCGAACAGGGAATTGTTCCGCCGGATCAGGGAGGGCGAAGTCTGTATCAGGGACGCAGGAGCTGGAGATGTCAGAAGCCGAACAGGCGTTCCTGTTCGGACCATTCAAGTGGGTGGGTCACGCTGACCAGACGCTTGAGTGTGAGTTCGGGCGGCTGGCTCCCGTCGAGAATCGCCGTTTGAATCTTTGGTGAGAGAAAGGCGAGCTGAGCACGGGTGCGGATGAAGGCGTCAGGGACGCTTTCGCGGCGGGCAATCTCCATCAGTTGAACTCCGGCCTTCAGATCACGGGCCCAGCCATGGGCGCGGATCAGCATGGACCGGAGGTGGGGATCAGGTTGGGGTGCCATGTCTCCGGCGATGACCTTGGCCTCGACGCCGCGGCGGCACAGATCGAAAGATGCGGTGACGTGGGTGAGATCCGGGTGCAGATGATCGGCCGCGATGCCAAGTGCGCTTGCCAGAGTTTTGGGGTTAAATTCGAGGTCGATCTGTCCTCGTGCAAGTTTGCCTTTGGCCAGAAGAGCAGCGCCGATCTGACAGCCATGGCCTAGAAGCCGGGTTACTAAATCCGCAACTGAAGTCTGAACTGCCTCGGCTGACCCGGCCTCCGGCTGCGCCAGTACTTGGTGCGCCGCGGCGGCGTCTTGCAAATGTCTGACGATGACATCAATGACCGCGTTTTCCAGCGCTGGGCCGGGCAGTCGCCAGCCAGAGATATCCTTGCCGCCTGAGATCAGTCGATTGGAGATATAGTAGCGCAACCGTCGGCCTTTGCGCGTGGTGTGGGTCGGCGTCAACCGATCACCAGTTTCGTCATACAGCAGACCGGTGAGCCAGGCCCCGGGGTCAGTGGAGTGTTGGCGCGCATCGGAGTCGCCGCGTGCCCGCGAGCGGTTGGAGGCCTGTCGCATTTTTTCCTGCACCCGGTCCCAGATGTCCTGATCGATGATCGCCGGATGTTGTCCGTCCCAGATCTTATCCTTGTGGCGGATTTTTCCGAGATAGACCGGATTGCGCAGCAGGTAATAGATTTGACCCCGTGACAGCGGACAATCCCCCTTCACACTGCCATCTGTCCGAACAACCCGTTTTGACCGCAGGTCTTCTGCCGTTGCCCGTTCTTCTACTTTGCGCAGGCAACCAAGCTCGTCATAAAGCCCAAAGAGATGCCGGACCGTTCTGGCCTTCTCTTCATTCACCACCAGCGTTCTTGCCTTCGGATCGGGGTGGCGATCATAGCCCAGAGGCAGGTTGCCACCCATCCAAAGCCCCTTCTTCTTCGACGCTGCAATCTTGTCGCGAATACGTTCGGCGGTGACTTCCCGTTCAAACTGAGCAAAGGACAACAGCACATTCAGCGTTAACCGGCCCATGGAAGATGAGGTATTGAAGGCCTGCGTGACGGACACAAAAGAACAGTTTGCCTGTTCCAGCCGGTCGACCAGCTTAGAGAAGTCGGCAAGCGACCGGGTCAGCCGGTCAATCTTGTAGACCACCACCATGTCAATACGCCCGGCATCGATCTCTTCAAGAAGGCGCTGAAGGGCGGGTCGCTCTAGGGTGCCGCCCGACAGGCCACCGTCATCGTAGCGCCCGGACAACAGGGTCCAGCCTTCATGTCGCTGGCTTGCGACATAGGCCGCGCAGGCCTCATATTGCGCATCCAGCGAATTGAAGTCCTGATCCAGACCATCTTCTGAGGACTTGCGCGTGTAGATGGCGCATCGGATTTTACGGCGCGGGCTCATTTGGCCGCCTTGCCGGTGAGCCCAAAGAAACGCGGCCCTGACCAATGCGCGCCGGTAATCTCTCGGGCGATGGCCGAGAGTGAGCGATAGGACCGACCGTTCCAAGTGAAGCCGTCTTCTGTAACGTCGACTACATGGGTCACACTATTCCACTCGCGTAGCAGGCGCCCGCCGGGTTTTAGGGCAGGGCATGTAGGCCGGGGTTTCTTCCCAGAGCCCTTTTCCAGCGTGGCTTTGACCTGGCGGGGTAGCCTGCCATGACGGCGGGACTGCATCTCAAAGGCGATAAAGCGGCGCAGAAAGGGTTGGCTGAGCATGGCGGGGGCGGGTTGATCAAACAGTTGCTGCCAAAGCGTGACCAGATCCGATCGACCCATGGCGGCGAGATCGGCGACATCGCTCGTCTTGGTCATGACGCTTCTCCAGTTCCCGCCGCCAGATGATATGTGGATGGTCCATTTGGTTTGTCGGATGTCCGCCGTTCAATCGTCGCGCCTTTCTTCCGTAACCCACTCAATGCCGCTCGGACCGAATGAGGCTGCCACCCCGTTGCTTTGCAGAGCGCCTCAAGGCTGGCACCGTTCGGGCGACGCAACAAAGCTTGCACCTTGTCAATTTTGGTTGGTTTGGATTTGGACATGTATTGTCTCCTCTGATCTGGGGCTGGCGGAATGCCGAACCCCCGTACCGAGGAGCGCCCGAATGGCTCGGGCGTGGGTTCAGTGATGCGTGGTTCGCAGCAACAGTCCAGCTCTTTCTGGGGCAATCCGAAGAGGGCTGTGTTATGTCGGGTGTTGCTGCTGTACCCCCGATTATTCGTCAACAATCTTAATTGGTTACTTTTTGCTTGGGGGTTGCAATTGCAAAAGCCCGCGCATAGATTCTAGCCAGCCCTGCAAGGGACAAGGTCCCACGGGGAGGTGAATACATCTCCCAGGCAGCATTCGGCGCCGCATTTTTCGAAGCGGATAAGACCGAGAGCATTCGAAGGGGCAACGAACCGGATCGATTGGTCCGGAGAGTTGCTATTCGTGCTCTCTCCGAATTCCCAACACGATCCTTTCTTGTCGACGCTAACGAGCGTCAAACGAAAGGAGGCGGCAATGCCTACTAAGAAAACACAGAGCGACGCCAAGGCGTCCAAAACGCCGATCTGGATGGCGGACAAAGTCATTCAATCCCAGATCAGCCAGATCAAGCTCTACGACAATAACAACCGCGTGCATACGGCCAAGAACATCGACAAGCTGAAGGCGTCGGTGGCCAAGTTTGGCTTTGTCACCCCGATCCTGTTGGATGGTTCGGGCACAATCATAGCGGGTCACGGCCGCTATGAAGCCGCCAAGGCTCTGGGGTTGATGTCGGTGCCGACTGTTGTCGCGGATCACTTGTCAGACGCGGAAGTGCGCGCTCTGCGCATTGCGGATAACAAGCTGGCGGAGTTGTCCGACTGGAACGAAGCTGCTCTGCAGATTGAATTTGCCGAGCTGATGGATCTCAGCCTTGATGGCGAGCTGGACTTTGATCTGGACATCACCGGGTTCGAAACACCGGAGATCGACATTATCATCGACGGCACGGGCGAGGCCACGGAGACCGAAGCAGAATCTGTTGAGACGCCGAACCCTGCGGCACCCGTAGTCACGGAGCCGGGCGACCTTTGGGTTCTCGGAGATCATCGCATCTTCTGTGGGGATTCCTTGCAAGCCCAGAGCTACGACACTCTGCTAAAGAGCGAACGCCCGCAGATGGTGTTCACAGATCCTCCTTATAATGTAGCGGTCAATGGGCATGTTCGCTGTGGCACCGGTGGCGATCATCGCGAGTTTGCCATGGCGTCAGGAGAAATGTCGGCCAGCGAATTCCGTAGCTTTCTCTCGGACGTGAACAACCGGCTGATTGACTGCCTGCCGGACGGAGGCATCGCGATGATCTGCATGGACTGGCGTCACATTGAAGAACTGATTGCGGCCGGCAAGGCAGGCGGCTTTGATCTCATCAATCTTTGCGTCTGGAACAAGACGAACGGCGGGATGGGCAGCCTTTATCGTTCCAAGCACGAGCTGGTCGCGATCTTCAAGAAACCAGGTGCGGCGCATATCAACAATGTCGAACTGGGAAAACACGGGCGCAACCGGACCAATGTCTGGGACTATGCCGGTGTGAACAGCTTTGGGGCAGGGCGTGAAGCGGATCTCGCTGATCATCCCACGGTGAAGCCGACAGCCTTGGTTGCAGATGCCATCATGGATGTGAGCCACCGCGGTGATGTTGTGCTGGATACCTTTGGCGGATCCGGCGCGACGTTGTTGGCAGCTGAGAAAACTGGGCGCCGGGCGCGGCTGATTGAGCTCGATCCGGCTTATGTCGATGTCGCCATCCGCCGTTGGCAGGAGATGACCGGTGAGAGCGCCGTGCACGCGGTAACAGGCCAGACGTTCGATGCGCATTCTGCGGCAACTGATGCCACCTCAGAGCTGGAGGTGGGTCATGTCTGACAATACGAAAGAGTATGAGGTCGGCTACGGCAAGCCGCCCAAAGCAACCCGGTTCCAAAAAGGGCGATCCGGAAATCCGAAAGGACGACCGAAAGCTGCCAAAGGCGTGAATGCCAGCCTGAAACGCGAACTGGAAACCAAGATCACAGTCCGCGAAGGCAACCACGAAACCCGAATTTCCAAGGCGGAGGCAATTGCAAAGCGGCTCATGGCAGGTGCTTTGAAGGGCGACACGAAATTGCTGATGGCGCTTCTTAAGGTCGACTCTGATCTGTTTGGCGGTTCAGATGATGGGAGCGGACAGGCCAGCGCTGCTTTGGACGGGCCGGATAAGGTCGACTACGACATCCTCCGGGATTTCTTTTCCAGCCAATTGGACGGTGACGGCGGTGCGGAAGATGAGGAGGCGGAAGATGACGGCTCCTGATCCAAAAATGGTCCTGCAAGCCGCGCGCGAGGTTTGCCGGGACAATTTCTTTCCCTTTGTTTGGCGTGTGTTTGACACGCTGCACCAAGGAACTGACCACAGCTTTGATCCGGCTTGGCATGTGCGGGCCATGTGCCATGAGTTGGACAACGTTCGCGTCGGCGAGAACAAGCGGTTGATTATCAACATTCCGCCCCGGTGCCTGAAATCGGTCACCGTGGCCGTTGCCTATGTCGCTTATCTTCTCGGTCATAACCCCAGCGCCAAGATTATTGTTGCCAGCTACGGGCTGGATCTGGCACGCAAACATTCCGAGGATTGTCGTCGGATCATGTCTGCGCGCTGGTACCGGGGAATGTTCCCTGAAACGGTCTTGGCTAAAAAGGGCAACACCTCAGAAGAAATCCGCACCACAAAGGGAGGCAGCCGTAAGGCTGTCTCCATTGGAAGTTCTGTCACCGGTCATGGCGCCGATTACATCATCATCGATGACCTGCTGAAAGCCGGAGATGCCGGCTCCGAAGCCGAGCTGGTCAAGGCGCAGGAGTTCATTGAGGGGACCTTGTTGTCGCGCTTCGACAATCCGGCCGAAGGGCGTGTGGTTA
Organism: Ruegeria sp. AL2; assembly: GCF_056540845.1. Lineage (NCBI taxonomy): Bacteria > Pseudomonadati > Pseudomonadota > Alphaproteobacteria > Rhodobacterales > Roseobacteraceae > Ruegeria > Ruegeria sp. AL2. The sequence goes on along the minus strand of NZ_JBQFXM010000003.1, from coordinate 1,136 downwards.
TGGTTGCGCAACGGTTGCACGAGATGGATCCGCCGGGTTATCTGCTCGAACGCGGGACCTACCGGCATCTGAATCTGCCTGCCATCGCAGAAGGCCATGAGGTGGTTCCTCTTGGGCGTGGAAGGGTCATGCGCCGCAAACCGGGTGATCTCCTGTGCCCGTCCCGTTTGGATCAGCAAACGCTGGATACCAAGCGTCGCGAAATGGGCGCGGCCGTGTTCAATTGCCAGTATCAGCAGAACCCCATTGCTCCCGACGGGTCGCCCTTGCGCTGGGAGTGGTTTGGCACCTACGAGACCATCGAAGATCGCCGCTGGTTCCAACTGGTGGTTCAGAGCTGGGATACGGGCATGTCGGCAGACCCCCGGTCTGATTTCTCTGTCTGTACAACCTGGGGGTTCCGCGAAAATGCGTGGCATCTTATCGACGTCTGGCGCGGGCAGGTAGACTACCCAGACCTGAAAGCCAAGGCACTGCAACTTGTCGGCCGTTGGGATCCCGATCGTGTCCTGATCGAAGATGCGGCCTCCGGCAAACCTCTTTTGGACGAATTGTTTCGTGATGACCGTCGGCGCTACGAACGCATTAAACCCGACAAGGACAAGGAAACCCGGTTCCAGTCCGCTTGCGGTCCTGTCGAAGAGGGCAAGGTTTATCTGCCTGCAGATGCACCCTGGCTGCCGGTATTCAAACGGGAGCTTCAGTCCTTTCCACGCGGACGCAACGACGATCAGGTCGACAGCTTTGCCCACTTTCTGAACTGGTCCAAGGGACCGGGCTTCTACCGGGCATTGGGCCGCGACCACCGGATCAACATCGAACGTCGGGAGCGTAATCGAGAGAGGGTCAGGCGACGGTAGGATCTCGGAGTTGAGCTTGAAAACTCGTTGAATAGTACTGGGAGGGCCGATGTCGGACCAATCCTGAGAGCGGCCCCAATGACCGCTCGCAACCACAAACCGGTCTAATCGCTAATGCCGTCGGATGACGGCTTTGAGCCCATACTGTAAGTTGGCCAAGTGCGCAGAAACCGTCTCGAAGGGCGTATTTTGTTGAAAAACTCGGGCTTGATCGGTTGGTAAGTTGCTGATTCAATTCTTCCTAAAGGGAGGGATCAGCCATGATGGGACCGAGAC